>JAYGFS010000464.1:0-31516 GCA_046581765.1 Verrucomicrobiota bacterium | reverse complement strand
ACCGGGGCTGGTGGAGGTCGCGGAGATGTACCGGGCACTGGGGTCGGAATGGACAGACCTGGCCGAGGCCTGCCTTCCGAGGGAAGTCGCGATCCTGGCCGAGGCGCGTCTTCATGTACACGAGCGCCACCGCCTGTTCCTGGAGGAAGGGGAATCCGGTGGGGCAGAAATGGCCCGGCATACCGGGTGCCTGCAGGAGATTGACCAGCAATTGGCCGGGGATGATTTTCCCCTCGCCGGGGACCAGGCCGATGATTTTTTTCTTGGCTTGAGTAATCGCATTGCGGGCATTGTGCTGCAGGAGCGGAAAGCGCTGGAAATACTGGCCCAAGTCATCCGCTAGATGGGGGAAGCTGCAAAGCATCCGGGGCAAAAAGGCACCGGCAGCATGGCTTTTTTTCATGTATCCGGTTTAGGCTGGCGGGCGGTGTACCTGAGCGATAAACATATACTGGTCGCCCTGCGCGCGGTGGTCTGTACCGGCTTCGCCGCAGGTCTCCTGCTATCCTGGCGCCTGTGGACAGGTGCCCACAGCTTCCCCCTTGTGCCGCTCCTCCCCCTGCCGCTTCCACCCGTTTTCCAGGCATTGCTGGGTGGCGGGCTCCTGCTCTCGTTGACGGCCCTGGTTTTTTTCCCGCGGCGTACCTGGATCGCAACGGCCTGGGCGGCCTTGCTGGGCCTGGCCCTGCTCGACCAGATGTGCTGGCAACCCTGGGCCTACCAGTACGCCCTCATGCTGCTCCCTTTTTTCTTTTTCCACCGGGAACCGGGGCCCGCACGCCTGGGGACCGTGCTCGATGTACAGCGCCTGATCGTCGCCGCCGTCTATTTCTGGAGCGGGGTGCATAAGATCGGCCCGGGATTCACCCATCTTTTTGACACCTATCTCGCGTCGGACCTGCTCGGAGCCAGTGCGCCCGCGCTACATCCCCTCATCCTCGCCGGCGGCCGAGGCATTCCATGGATCGAGGTGGGTATCGGAATCGGGTTGCTTTTTCGAAGGACCGCGCCCTGGGCAGGGGGCCTGGCCCTGCTCACCCACCTGGTCATTCTCCTGCTGATCGGCCCGCTTGGAAAAGCCGCCAACTCGGTCGTGTGGCCGTGGAACCTGGCCATGATGGCCCTGGTCGGATTGCTCTTCTTCCCGGGCCGCAGCATCCAGTGGCGGAATCTCGGGCAGGCCGGGTTTCGATACCCTACAGCCCTCATTGTCCTGCTGGTATGGATCATGCCGATCGGGTCCTTTGCCAAGAAATGGGACCGCTACCTGTCTTTCCACCTCTATTCGGGCCAGCAACAACGCGTGGTGGTGTTCTTTGATGCCGTCGCCGCTGCGCAAGTGCCCGGTGAAATCCTCGCGTGGACCAAGCCCTCCCCGCTTCCAGGCTACCGGGAGCTCAACCTGAGTACATGGTCCATGGCAGAAATGAACGTACCGGTGGTTTCCGAGGACCGCATCATCCTGGCCCTGGCCAAGCAATTGGCCGCCCTGCCGATCGAATCGGGCGAATGGTACTTTCACCGGGATTACCCGCACCTGCTGGCGTCCCGCGGCTGGGCGCATTACAGTCCGGGGGAAATTCGAGCCCTGCACCGTTTTCCACCCTTGCAGCTGCCCGCTTCTCTGCGAAAGAAATGAGCATGGATGAATGGTTCGACCTGGTAGACGAGGACGGTTCGTGCATCGGCAAGGCCCTGCGCGCGGACTGCCACGGGAACCCCGGCCTGCTGCACCAGGCGGTACACGTCATGGTCTTCAATACCCGCGGCGAGCTCTTTCTGCAACAACGGGGGGCCCACAAGGATATCCAGCCCGGCAAGTGGGACAGTTCCGTCGGCGGACACCTCGAGCCCGGCGAGGATCCTGAAGCCGGTGCCCGCCGGGAGATGACCGAGGAACTGGGCACGCCACCGGACGCGCTGGACTTCCGCTACCAGTACATCTGGCGATCGCCGGTGGAAAGCGAGTTTATCCGCACCTACCTGACCCGGCATGACGGGCCCTTTGAGCTCCAGGCCTCGGAACTGGACGAGGGGCGATTCTGGGCCGCCGCGGAAATCGAGGGAGCGATAGGATCCGGCGTGTTCACGCCGAATTTCGAGCTGGAGTGGGAGAAGCTGAAGGACATCCGCCCGGGCTGAGCCGCGGCCGGGGTTCATGCTGCACCGTACGCGAAGGCCGCGCGCTTTCCCGCAGGACCGGCTTCGCCTACCTGTTCTTCCTTTTTTTCTTCCCGCCCCGGACCGAGGCCAATGCCGCCGCTTCCGCCGCCGCATCGTATTCCGGGTTCTTCTCGGTGGGAACCGGCGCCTTGATTTCCTTCCGCCAGGCTTTCAACATCTGGAGGAGCTCCTGCGCTTTCTCGGGATGTTTCCGGGCCAGGTTGTCGGCCTCGGAGGGATCGTCGGTCAACTTGTACAGCTCCAGGCCACCATCCTCGAAATACTCGTGCAGCTTCCACGCGCCAAAACGAATGATGCCACAGGGGCGGGAACGGAACAGGGGATCACGCTGCTCGTTGTTGCGGTTGCTGTAGCTTTGCAGGTAGGCGGGAAAGTGCCAGTAAAGCGCACGCGAGCCAATCTTCCCACCCTTGAGCAAGGGGACCAGGCTGACCCCGTCCTGTACCTGTCCATCGGGCAGGGTCGCGCCGGTCAGCTCGCAAAAGGTCGGGTAGAGATCCACGCCGATAATCGGTTCCGCACAGGTCTGCCCCCCCTTGACCACGCCCGGCCAGTTCACGAAAAAGGGCACGCGGATCCCCCCTTCGTAGTAGGTCCCCTTATAGCCCTTGAGCGGTGCCATCGAGGTAGCCGGTCCATAGCCGCCGTTGTCGGAAAAGAAAACGATCACCGTGTTGTCGACGAGGTTCAAGTCCTGAAGCGTTTCCATGATCCGGCCCACCCCCTGGTCGACACTTTCGATCATCCCCGCCATCACCGCATCGTGGTGGATCCTGCCCGGAGGCTTTGCCTCGTATTTCTCCTTGAGATCCTTGCGGGACTGCAGGGGCGTGTGCACGGCAAAGTGGGTCAGGTAGAGAAACCAGGGCCTTGCCTTGTTGGCCGTGATGAAGGCAATGGCCTCGTCGCTGAGCCGATCGGTCACGTATTCGCCTTTCGGCGCTTCCCCGAGACCCGGCACCTTGCCGTGGGGCGGGAAATAGCCCTTGGGCGGGCCGCCGGAATGCGTGCCGCCTATGTTCAGGTCAAATCCATAGGGGATGGGATCCTTGCTCAAGTGCCACTTGCCCATGGTAGCCGTGGTATAGCCCGCCTGCTGGATGCATTGTGCCCAGGTCTTGATGTCCACACGCAGGGTCGAGGTGCCCGGGACGTGTTTAAGCTTCCGGTACTTGGCATTCCCTCGGGGGCCGGTGCCCACGTTGTACACCTCGTGGCGCGGCGTGTACTGGCCGGAGAGCAGGCAGGCCCGGGCCGGCGCACAATTGGCCGCACAGGAATAGGCATCGCTAAAGATCATTCCCGATCGGGCGAGCCGGTCCAGGTGGGGCGTTTCATAAAAATCCGAGCCCATGTAGGAGGTGTCTTTCCACCCGAAATCGTCGAGAAAGATGAACAGCACATTGGGTCGGACAGCCTGCACCTGCGTGCAGGCCAGCAACAGGCCGAGTACCAGGGACCGAACGGTCATGCGACCACCCGTGTACGCAGGGAGCGGGTAGAGAGGATAAGCAGGCCCAGGAGAAGCAGGCCCGTCGTCGAGGGCTCGGGAATCACCTGGAGTTCATGGAAGTCGAATTGGAGCCAGGCGGAGCCGGTGCCGCCGTCACTGCCCCCGGTGCGGGTAATCGTAATGAAATTGCTTCCCACCACGGCGCTCCCCGTTGCCGGGCTGAAAAGAATCGCCACCGGCACCTGGGTGGAACCCGTCGGCCCGGTTGCGGGCTCCACATACAAGGGCTGGTTGTTCATGCGGAACGTGATCTCGCTGGTGGTGAGGTTTTTTGCCGAGACCAGTTCCGTCCGGTACACCAGGGAATTCATCGCGACTTCCGCCGCGCTCAGCTGGAAGTGAATGTGAAAGGTCGTCGCCCCGGTGGTCACCGCACGGGGCATGCCAAAAGCATCCGTATTGGTCCCGTTCCGGAGAATCTCCTGGCCGCCCGTCCAGCTTCCGGAGGTGGCTGTCAGGCCGGTGTAATCCCCGTTCTCATAGTAGTAATCGTCATCGATCGGCGCGCCGCTCTCCTGCTCAAGCTCCGCCTGGAAAGGGGGGGAGGCATCGTCGTTGCCGACCATGAAGACCAGGTCTGCAGGACAGGACAACACGGCAAGGCCGCTGGCCAGGAGGAGGATCATGGGTGTAGGGGTATCTTGCATAGGGACCTCGGGTTGAATGGGGTGCATTAGCTACCAACCAGGATCTTCGTTTTCAACCCTTGTTGGGGCCCTTTTCAACCGGGGTTGAAGACTGCCGGGGAAAGAAGGTGTATTTCCCCCTGTTTTGAATCCATCCCGGCACTTGGCATAACCCGTGCATCGTATGCTTGTGCGTCCCGGAAGAAGACCGGGTGATCTAAAACAAGAACTACGAATGGAGCATATCATGGGAAGCATGAATCGCGTGTACCTGATGGGCAACCTCACCCACGACCCGGAAAGCCGTAAGGTTGGAGAAGATTCCACCGTCACGAATTTCGGGCTCGCCATCAACGAGGCCTACAAGAACAAGAACGGCGAGGAGGTCGAGACGACCTGCTTCGTGGACATTGTGGTCTGGGGTGCCCAGGCCCTTGCCTGCGAAGCGTACCTGAAGAAGGGAGCCCCCGTGCTGGTCGAAGGCCGCTTGCAATTTGAACGCTGGGAGGCCGATGGCGGGGTATCCCGCACCCGCCTCCGGGTGAAAGCGGATCGGGTACAATTCCTGGGTACCCGCAAAGCGGAGCCGGTCGAGGCCGGCTAAGCCGGGCGGCGGTTATTCTCCAGGCGGGCCGGCCGGGGCCGGATCCGCCTGGGGATCTGCCTCCGACTCCGCGTCCTTGTCGCCGCCACGCAGCTCCTTGGCGCGGGCATAGGCCTGGTCCGCCTTGTCCTGTTCGCCGCTCTTTTCATACGCGACACCCAGCATCTGCCAGGTGCGAACGTCGTTGGCCGCCCGTTTCTTGGCCGCAAGTAAATGGCGAATGGCATCCTGGTATTCGCCTTCCTGGATTTTACAGAAGCCCTGCTCCCGATGCGGGGTATGCATGGTCGGCGCACCCGCCTTGAGCAACTCGTACAGCTCGTACGCTTCGGCATAGCGGTTGAACACCATCAACATGCTCGCGGCACCGATCAGGCGGGCCGGGAGAGGCGCGGCAACCATGCCGCCCAGGCGCTGGTGATAATCCTGGCGCGCTTTTTCGATCAGGGCCAGTCCACGGGTTTTCAGTTCATCATCCCCAAGCAGCGCCTGGTTCTCCTCCGTATTCAGGAGGAGTACCAGGGTGGTTCCATCAAAATACGCCGGCTTCCAATTGCGCGAGGAGAGCAGGCGGGCCGCCAGGACCTCGGCATTGGGTGCCAGGCTGTTCACCACGACCGCCTGGGCCTTATGCTGACCGTAAACGATCTCGGCGTCCTCTTTATTGAGTCCGAGCAGGCCACTCATCAGGCGCTCGTGCCCTTCGCGCGTGTGCAGGCGGGCACGCTGGTCGATCAGGACCTGCTTGTCGGTGTTCAGGGCGATGTAGCAGCCATCCATGGGAAAATTCAACAGCTGGTCGGGAAAGCCTTCCCGCTTGAGTAACTCCAGGGCCTTGGCGGGGATGACCTCGTCGTTTGCCCCGAGCCCGAAAGCAGAGGCATTGCCGGCCTTCACAAAATAACTGTTGGACGCAAAAACACCCGCCGTGCCGAGGCCGAGAAGCACCGCCAGGCCGCAGGTCGCCATCTCGATCGCGCGGGATGCTGAAGTGCCCTTACCCTGTATGGCACGCGAAAGGGCGTTGCCGATGGACTGGAAACACAGGCAGAGGAAAGGGAAGAGCAAAATCGTAAACAGCTCAATCGCTTCCTGGTACCGGTACAAGGCCACGAAGGCGCCGAACAGGGCGAGGATGGTGATCGCCGGCGGCAGGCGGTCCCGGTAAAAAATCAGCCCGCAGGCACCGATCCCCATCACGAGATAAAACAGCGGGAAGGCTTTCCGGCCGACAAATTCATCGATAAAGGACGAGCCCCAGAACTGGGTGACGGAAAAGAGTGACTCGCTCCAACCCGCAAACACATACGAGAAGAGCTTGGGGCCGACCGGGTTGGCCATCGACATGAGGAGACAGCCCGCCCCCAGAGCCCCCATGCGAACGAGGGTCGCTATGCGGGTCTTTTTCTTGGTCCGAAGATACGCTTCGACCCCGAATACGAGCACGATGATCGGCCCCATGAGAAAACTCGTGTGCATGTTGGCCCAGAGGACCTGGGTGGGCAGCAGGATGGCAAAGGGCACCCAGGCCGGCCCATCCATCCGTTCCTGGAGCACATGGATAAAGATCGCGGGGAAAAGCAATGCGAAGACGGTCGAGCGCGGCTCAAAGCGTGCCGCGAGCAACCAGGCCGTGATCAACAGGGCGAAGCCGATCGCATTGCCATTCGCCCAGCGACGAGCAGTGGGGATCAGCAGGACGTAAGCGACGAGAACCGCCAGCAGGTGCGCAACCGTGGCCAGCCCCGCCCCACCCATGCCGTACAAGCCCGCCAGCAGCTTATCGTACAGCCAGGTGGCCTTGACCCAGGATTTCCCTGCGGTGGTGAAAGACAGCGCGTCTTCCCCTCCCAGGCCGGACTCCGAGATCCCGTGACTCGTCGCGAGGTGGGTGTAAAAATCCGTATTGCTCACGGTGCGGATGCCTACCAGCATAAGAACCAGCAGGCCGACAGCGACCGACAGCAGACCGAGGGAGGACAAGCCTTGTGCTTCACTTTTTTCACCAGCCATGGGGTATTCCTTGGTTTAAATGGGATGTATACCCGTGTTTTATTAGTGATTTGCTTCAAACGCGCAAGGATGGAATAAGGGAAAGGCCCCGGGATCATCGCCCATTCAGCCGCTTAACGGGCCTCAACCCCGGTTAAATGACTGAATTATACGGCAAAACCGCGGTCCGGGCCGGCGGCGCAACTTCAGCCCGTGCACAGGGGCTGAAGCGATCGATCGCCCCCCTTGAACCGTAAACGAAAGCGGGCAACGACGATTGGCGTGCTATGGAACTTGTCGACCGGAGCGCGCAAGGTTTATACCTTCCGCCATGCGAATCGACCGCTGTGGCACGTGTAAGCTCCCGATAAAACACGCGAACCGGGTCACGGGGCATTGCCCTTGGTGCGGGCAAGCCCTCGAAGCATCGCCCGACACACTCGATGCCGAGGGCAGCCCGGATGAGGCCTGGGTAAGCGAAGCCCTGGGACGTCGTAAGTCGATGTGGATTATCGGTACCGGGATTCTCGGCCTGGCCGTGTTTATCGGCATCGGCGTCTGGCTGAACCGGCATCCACCGGATGAGCCGATAGATATCGCGAAACTGGAGCCGGAACCCGTCGCGACGGTAGACCCCGAAGTCCAACCGCAGGCGCTCGCCAAAGCCCCCCCCGAAGCGTTCGTGGCCGCGCCGGAAGAGCCCCCGGTCATCGCGGTCGGGCCGTCATCGCCCCCGGTCCCACCCGGGCCCGAGCCGGAAGAAGCCCCGATCGTCGAGGCCGAACCGACACCGCCCCCTGCCCCGGCGGAGCCCGTGCCCTCCCACCTGCCCGAAGCCGAGCCCAAACCGGTCGCACCCCCGGAACCCGGGCATGCCATCGATGATCAAACCCGTAGACAGCTCAAGCAGCAGATTCAGAACACGGAAAGGCTTCGACATCAGGCGGTCGAACGACGAAAGCAGACCCAGCGCAAATACGAGCAGAAACACGCATCGCTGCAACGCAAGCAGGAACAGAACCAGCGAAAATTTGAAAACACGCTCGTCCAGATGCGCAAACGCTACGCAGCATTACCCGAGGATGAACGCGAGCGAAAAATCCGTGACTACGAAAAAAAGGTCATCGCGAGAAATGAAGTACTGCAGGAAGCCAACGTGAAGCGTAACCAGGATTTACAGGAAAAGAACATGCAACGCATCGACGGGCAGATCGAAAACTTCGACAAGAAGATCGACGCGTTGAAGAAACAGTTGTCCTGACCCCGCCGCACAGGACCGATCCCGCCAGCCCGCGGCAGGCACGAAGCCCGGGTCTGTGCAGGCGCCTAGTCCAGTGCCTGGAAATATTCGCCGATGATAAAGCGTTTGCCCTTGGTTTTACTCGTGAGGGACAACTGGTGCTCCTCGTCGTAGTCCGCCACGTCCATCACCCGGAAATCAAAGCTCACGCGCGTGTGCCCCGTAACGTTTTCCTTGTTCCCGTGCCGGAGGTTCGCGCCGTCGAAAATGAGGATTTCGCCGAACGCGGCTTCGGCGGGCGTGTAATCCTCCAGGCCCTCTGCACTTTCTACCCAGAAGGTGTTGGTGTCGTACGCATCCGTCATGGGCAGAAAGACATTGATCTCTTTCGGATGGTGATTGTAGTCACGATCGCGGTGGTACTCAAACACGGCGACGTTATTCGGTTGGTGAATCCGGAAGGTCGGGTAGGTCTGGAAAATAATGTCGAAATCGAAGTTCGGCCGCACGATTTCGCTGACAAAGCGATCGTAGAGTTCCTTGAAGGCCGGGCTGCTGTCCATGCCATCATAAAAAAGACGGTGCAGGTCGGTCGACTGGTCATTCCCTTCGCTCAAGCGATCGGCAAAGGCATTCTGTTCGTGAAGCTTGGACAAGTTGTCACAACCCAGGTACTGCTGAACCAGGCCACGAATATCGTAGGTACTCGTATCGTAACTTTCTTTTCTCATCTACATCCTTTTCGTCGAGCCTTGCGTAATCTTAACCCGTGGACATTAAAGATTCCCGCCATACGAAAAAGCGAGTAAAAATTATGCCCCCATACCCGATCGGTCCTCACCGCCTGGTGGCTTAGCGCATGATGAAACCGGGCTTCCGGGTTTTTCGGTGATCGGACGGGGACGAGACGCCTGATCCTATGCTAGGAAATCCCGGAAATGCCCCGACCGACCGATCCACCCTTACAAAACGTTTACGATGTATTGCGCGAGCACTTCGGGCCACAGCACTGGTGGCCCGCCGACGGGCCGGACGAGGTCGTGATCGGTGCCATCCTGGTTCAGAACACGGCCTGGGCCAACGCGGTCAAGGCGATCGACCAGTTGAAGCGGCAGGCGGCGCTCGACTGGCGGGTGCTGCATGAGACCCCGGTCGACCGGCTCGCCGGGTGGATTCGGCCGGCCGGTTGCTACAACCGCAAGGCGAGGCAACTCAAGGCCTTCGCGGCTTGCATCATCAAGGAACATGGGGGTCGACTGGAAAGGCTTTTTGAAACCCCCGATGAGCAGCTTCGAGAACGCTTGTTGGCTATCTGGGGGATCGGACCCGAGACCGCTGACTGCATTCTTCTGTATGCGGCAGGCCGCCCGGTCTTCGTCGTTGACACCTATACCCGTCGGCTCATGACCCGCCACAACTGGGCCGGGGCGGACAATGCCTACGAAGTGCTCTCTCGGATTTTTACTTTACAACTCCAGGGAGATACGGAACAATACAACGAGTTTCACGCACTGATCGTCGAGCTGGGCAAGCAGTATTGTCGGGCAAAACCGCTCTGTGAGGCGTGTCCCTTGAAGCGATTTTTACCAAAACAATAAGAAAGGTTACGAAAACATGAAGGAGAAAGTGTCATTCATGGTCAATCTGCTGGGGTGTGGACTGATCGGTGCTTGTTTATTTTTTGCCGCGGGGTGCGAGACACCCGGCGGTGGTGCGGAAGAACCCCAGGGCGACACGAAACCAGCGGTACCCATGGGCGTGGCGGTGGTGGACCAGGTAGACAAGGAGTTCAACTACGTCATCCTGAAGACATCGGCCAAGATCCCGGGTGAAATGGAACTCGACGTCTACCGCGGCGATGAGGTTATCGGCAAAGTTAAACTCGACGGTACGCGTAGCGGCGATTTCGTTTCCGCGGATATCGTCGAGGGCGACATCAAGACGGGCGACACCATACGGCTGAAATAAACTCCGCATAGGTCAATTTGGAAAACCGCCACGCCTTGGCGGTTTTCTTTTTTCCGGTGGCGTGACCCGCACGCCCCGGACCCAGCGGGATGCTAGGACGACGGTGCCGCCATGGTCGAATCCCGTTCGACGAGCACCGCCGGAAGCGGGCAAAGCAAATCCGTGTCGGCAGTCTCGCCGGTTGCCCGGTCGAAGGCCTGTTCGCAAATCGCCTCGATAGGCTGACGAATCGTGGTCAGGGGCGGGTTGGTATATGCCGCGAGCGGCATGTCGTCGAAGCCCGTGAGCGAAATCTGTTCCGGCACCCGCAGGCCCGCTTGCACCAGGCCGCGGATGGCGCCGAGGGCACGGATATCACTCGCAGCGACAATCGCGCTGGGCATCGGGTTACCCGCCTGCCCGATCAGGCGCTGGACGGCCTCCATACCCGCCCGGGTGGGCGGCTCCCGGCTTTCCACGATCCACTCCGGCCGGGTATAGGTCCCGGCGAATGCCTCAAAGTGCTGCCGACGTTGCTTGTGCAGGATGTTATCGCCACCGATGAAACCGAGGCGGCGGTGCCCGAGGCCGAGAAGATGCTGGATCAGTTGCTCAAAACCGGAGGCTTCATCCACGGTGACCCCCTGGATCGTTCCCGCATCCGGCGTATGGCCGATGCATATACAGGGGATGTGCTGCTCGAGATAGGGCCTTGCCCAGCTAGCCGAGTCGTGGGTGCCGACCAGGATCAAGCCATCTACATGGTGCTTGGCCAGGGCACCGGTATTCGGGCTCAAGCCCTCGAGGACCAGGGAGTATTTTCGCTCGGCAGCCAGGCGCTGAAGCTCGCCCGTGATCCAGCCGATAAAAGGATCCTCAAAATCGCTGACCACGACGCCAAGGGTGTGGGCGGAAACCCCTTTCAGGTTCTGGGCATGTGCATTGGGCACGTAACCCACCCGCATCGCCTCGGCCTTGACCCGATCGATGGTGTGGGTGGTGACGCCAATGGTTTTCGCTTTACCCGAAAGGACCCGTGACACGGTCGTCACGGACACTCCGCAGGCTTCGGCGATTTCTTTCTGGGTGATCATGCGCTCACGTGCAGGCCGAAGCCTGGGTCGACCTGGGGCCAATCCGGCTCTGCGGGCAGGCTGGCGAGGAACTGGTCTTTCAATTCCTGCTCCAGCTCAGCGCGGTAATCGCCCGTGAGGAATTTCGTAAAGATACCCTCGTGCAGGCGCTGCCAGGAGGCATCCTCCTTGCCGGGATTAATCGGGTAAAAATGAACCCCGACCTCCTCGGCGGATTCCATGTCCTTCGGCGCATCACCAATCATCAAGACCCGGTCCAGCGCGTACTTGCCGCCCTGGGTCGCCATGCTGAGGTGTTGGACCTTGGTGCCGATTTCCTTGGCAGCGATGAACGTTACGCAGGGGCGGATGCGGTTGGATTCCCACTCGTGGTTCAGGGCCGCAATCGGGGTCGAGGAAACCACGATCGGATCCGCGAGCTCACCGACCTGCTCCAGGAAAACCCTCGCATGGGGAAAGGGCGGAATTACCTTGAGTTGCTTCACGCCTTCATCCACCCCCAGGCTCCATCCGAGAATCTTCTTCAGGGACGCGCTGTCCTTCAGTTCGTCGCCTTTTTCCCCGCCGATGGCGGCTTCCAGGCCATTGTTGCCGAAGGGGCCGCCACTGGCCAGCCAGGCTTTCAGGTCCGCGGTATCCGGCAGGGTCGCGCCGGATTCGAGGACTTCCGGCCGCTTGGCCAGGAGATCGATGGAGAGATCGAAACAGACGAACCGGTCCTGCCCACGTGTCTGGGAGTAGAGGTTGACGAATTCCATGGTCTCCCGGAGTTCCTTTTCAATCGCCTGGAGACCCCAGTGCTCAATCACCACGGGGTGGAACACCAAGCGCTGCTTCGCGGTCATGGAGTCGAAGACGCACCCGTCGGAATCAATCCCCACGAGATGGGCTTTCGTTGCGGGCAGGTCAATCAACTGCTGTTTATCGTAACTCATGCTGCGTACTCTTTGTTTTAATCTTAGGCCTGCCGCACCGGGTCAGACGCCGCTGAAGGCCGAGAACCCGCCGTCGACCGGCACCACGATGCCCGTGACAAACTTGGCCGCTGGCGAGCACAGCCACAGCATGGTGCCGTTCAGCTCATCCTCGCTTCCAAAACGGCCCATGGGGGTATGGCTGATGATGGTTTCACCGCGGGGGGTCAATTCGCCGCTTTCCTTGTCCGTGAGCAGGAAGCGATTCTGCTCGGTGAGGAAAAATCCGGGGGCGATCGCATTCACGCGGATACCTTCGCCGTAGTTCTGGTTCATGTAGACACTCAACCAGAAGGTAAAGTTGTCGATCGCCGCCTTTGAGGCGGAATAGCCGATGACCTTGGTCAAGGGACGCGCGGCCGCCATCGACGAGATGTTGATGATGACGCCGCTCTTCTGTCCGGCCATCATCCGGCCGAAGACCTGGCTGGGAACCATGGTGCCGATGATATTCAGTTCCATGACGCTGTTCAGCGCCTCGGACGGCAGATCGAAAAAGAGTTGTTCCGGCGTTGCGGTCGCCTTGGGGTTATTCCCGCCGGCCGCGTTGACCAGGATATCAACCCGGCCCCAGGCTTCTTTAATCTTGGCCGCGATGCCCGCGATGCTGCTTTCGCTGGTGACGTCAGCGGGATAAAAGGCGGCTTCGCCTCCGGCCTTGGCAATGTCGTCGAGGACGACCTGGGCTTTTTCGGTACTGCGACCGAGGATCGCCACCCGGGCACCGTTGGCGGCCAGGCAGCGGGCCATCGCACCACCGAGAACACCGGTTCCGCCGGTAATCACCGCGACCTGGCCCTCGACGTCAAAGAGTTGGGATACCTGTTGGCTCATAGCTTCTCCTAAGGTGGCTTGCGGGACCAGCGGTTCGCAGGCTGCCGCCGCTCGCCGGATTATACGTTATATGTGCTGGAGGCGGTTGTTCCGCCGCGACCGGTCCAGTTGGTGTGAAAGAATTCCCCGCGCGGCTTGTCAAGGCGTTCGTAGGTATGTGCACCAAAATAGTCGCGTTGTGCCTGCAGCATGTTCGCCGGAAGGCGGGCACGGCGGTAGCCGTCGTAAAAGGAAAGGGCACAACCAATCGCCGGCATGGGGATGCCGAGCTCGACCGTCTTGGATACGACCCGACGCCAGGAAGCCTGGGCGGTTTCGACCGCCTTCTCGAAGAAGGGGTCGAGCAGCAGATTAACCAGGTCCGGGCGGGTCGTGAACGCATCGCGGATCTTGCCGAGGAAGGCCGAGCGAATGATACATCCGCCACTCCACATCAGGGCGATACCCCCGTTATTCAAGTTCCAGCCGTAGTCATCGGCCGCTGCACGCATCAGCATGTAGCCCTGGGCGTAGGAGACGATCTTGGAGGCGTAGAGGGCCTGCTCGAGATCGTCGATCATGGCGGCCTGGTCACCGTCGAAGGTCGTGCCGGGCCCATCGAGCACCTTGGCGGCATCCACGCGTTCGTCCTTGAGTGCCGAGAGGCAGCGGGCAAAGACCGCTTCGCCGATGAGCGTCACGGGTTGACCCTGGGTCAAGGCTTCGATTGCGGTCCACTTCCCCGTGCCTTTCTGGCCCGCCGTGTCGAGAATCTTGTCGAGGGTGTAGTCACCGTTCTCATCCCTGTAGTCGAGGATGTCACGGGAGATCTCGATGAGGTACGAGTCGAGCACACCTTCGTTCCACCTGGAGAACACCTGGTGCATTGCTTCGTTGTCGAGGCCCAGGCCGTTCTTCATGAAATCGTATACTTCGCAGATCATCTGCATGTCACCATACTCAATACCGTTGTGCACCATCTTCACGAAGTGCCCGGCACCGTCTTCGCCTACCCAGTCGCAGCAGGGCTCGCCATCTTCGGTCTTGGCGGCAATGTCCTGGAAGATATCCTTCACCCCCGGCCAGGCTTCCGGGTCACCGCCAGGCATGATACTCGGACCGGTGAGGGCACCTTCCTCGCCACCGGATACGCCGGTGCCGATGAAGCGGAGGCCTTTTTCCCGAAGCGCCCGGGTCCGCCGAATGGTATCGGGGAAATGCGTGTTACCGCCGTCGATGAGAATATCGCCCTGGTCGAGCAGGGGCACGAGTTGATCGATCACCGCATCGACCGCAGCACCGGCCTTTACCATGATCATGATTCGCCGGGGCCGCTTGAGCGAGGCGACCAGCTCTTCCGGGCCGTGGGTGCCGATGATGGGCTTGCCCTGGGCGCGCCCCGCGATGAAATCGTCGACCTTCGAGGTCGTTCGGTTGTAAACCGCGACGGTGTACCCGTGATTGGCCATGTTCAAGACGAGGTTTTCACCCATGACGGCCAGACCGATCAGGCCCATATCCGCTTGTGCTTCTGACATGTGCGTTTCTCCGTAAATTGGTTGAGGTTTTCTGTGCCCGGGAGCGAAACAGCTATGGATCGATAGCCGTCCCGTCAAGCTCAAACGATTGAGATAAGGATTTCTTTCTTGTAACGGGGCCGATGCGAGGCCGGGTTCATGAGCCCTCTACGGCAGCCGGGCTTTGCCCGCTACCGGGCGGGGCACCCGGTCCACCCTGGGTGGCCTAGGGTTTTACCCAGACAACCGAGGTGTCGACCGTGTTTGACATCAACAACTTATCCGTCACCGCATCCCGGACCTCGAGGTACAGCCGATCGATCTGCGCGGGCGCTTTCGCCTTGATCTCAAGATCGATGACACCCCTCCCCAGGCCAAACACGGTTTTCCCGCTGGAAATGAAGATATCAGGTGCGGCCGCGGACAATGGGTGAGCGGAAATTCGGGCCCGGCTACCCATGACACGCTCGTAACGTACCCGGACGATCAGGGATTCGCCATCCAGGAGTTGTGCCGGAACGGGGGGTAAGAAACTTTCAATTTCAAGTAGTTCCCGCTGGAGGCGCTCGCCACTGGCCTGGGAGGTCCGGGTGATCGCCCGTTCGAGGTCAGTGGATCCTGCCGAGTCAAGAACGGTAGACGACGCACCACCCCCTACAGGTGAGTCGGGCGGCGTGGGCTGTTGACCGGAAGCCGCCGAGCGACCGGTCAAGGCGGACTGCTCCTGCCTGTTTTTACGCGCGAGCTTTTCGCGTTCGGCTTCCGTCTCGAGGTGAATTTTTTCCCGCTCGCGCAGGTAGATCGCGCGAAACTGTTGCATCAATTCCGGATCCTCGTCAACGACACGAATCTTCGGCTTCGCGGCATCCATGCGCTCGATCTCAGCGAGCACCGCCGCCAGGCGCTCGTCATCAGCCACGTGTTCCCTCAACTGGTACAGCTTCTTTTGATAGTTGTCATTCAAGGCGAGCAGACCTTCCTTTCGCTGCTTCTCCACCTCCTCCAGTGCCTCGAGGTGATCGAGTTGGAGCCGGGCTTCCGGCGTCAGGTTGACTTGGGCTTGAGCGAACCCGGGCAAGCCGCACAGGAAGATGAGCAAAAGGAACAGGTGATTCATCATGCGGGGAAAATACCGCAAATAGCATGGAAAACCATTAAATTCTTTGCTTGGCTGAGGGGGTGAAGATCCTCTCCTGGAACGTCAACGGCTTGCGTGCCGTGCTCAACAAGGGCTTCCTCGATTTCCTCGCCGATGCCGATCCGGACATCATCTGCCTGCAGGAGGTGAGGGCCTTGCCGGATCAAGTGAGCATCGATTTTCCCGATTCCTACACGGCGTACTGGAACCCGGCCGAGAAAAAGGGTTATTCCGGCACCCTCACCCTGAGCAAACCCAAAGCCCTCTCCACGGCCCTGGGCATGGGCAAGAAGAAGCACGACAATGAAGGCCGGATGGTCACCACGGAATACGAAACGTTCTATCTCGTGAATGTATATACGCCCAACTCCCAGAACGAATTGCGCCGCCTCGACTACCGTACCCGGGAATGGGATATCGACTTCCTTCGTTACCTTCGCAAACTGGAAAAAACCAAGCCCGTGATCTTCTGTGGAGACCTGAATGTAGCCCACAAGGAAATCGACCTCGCCCGCCCGGCCGACAATTCGCGCAACCCGGGCTTCACCGACGAGGAACGCGAAGGGCTCAATAAAGCCGTCAAGGCCGGCTTCATCGACACCTTCCGGGAGTTCAACCAGGAACCCGACCGGTATTCCTGGTGGTCGTACCGGGCTGGAGCCCGCGCGCGGAATATCGGCTGGCGTCTCGACTACTTCTGGATCAGTCCTGAGCTGCGTCCGAAATTAAAAAACGCCTTTATATTGCAAGAAATTGTAGGTTCCGATCATTGCCCGGTCGGTATCCAGCTCGATCCCTAGTGCCCCGACCCGGGTTCAAGATTTTTGCCGGATATTTTCAGTTTTGGGGTTGCACATCACCCATTCTGGGTTAAGTATGTGGCGTTGTTTGTTGTTTCCTTTCTTTGGGACAAGGGTCGGCATAAACAACTCAGGTTGCGTGTGCCGGCTCGCGTCTCTTTCTCTATCTCCTCTTTTTTTTCACTTGTCCCTTGTCTGTTTTTTCTCCCGCCCCTTCCCTTGTCTTATTTTTACTTCCTTCACTGTTTACCTTAGTTCTCCTTCGCTTTTTACCCCCTTCTCCTTCGCATCCCAACCGGTGCCCGGTTCAGGTTGCCGAAGCCTTCCCTCAAGGCCGATCGTATGCGGGTTCAACTCGACCGATATTTTACGGTACTTTGCGGCTCCACCTGCACGCTGCCCATGCGCCGAGGGCCGGGAAAAATAGGGTCGACCCTCTACTGTTCGCTTCGCACTTGCAAGAACGGGAATGAACCCTTTCAATGTCTGCAACCTTAAGGGAGAGATCGATATGACCCCATCCATGAAACGCCGTTCATTTATGAAGACCGCAGCTGCAGCCTCAACGGCTGTAGCGGTACCCACGATCATCCCGGCTTCGGCCCTCGGCAAGGACGGGCGCCCCGCCCCCTCCGAACGCATGACGCTTGGCTGCATCGGCAATGGGAATAACGGTATGAACTGGATGCGTAATTTTCTCTCTGATGACCGCGTTCAAGTCGTGGCCGTTTGCGACGTGAACAAATATTCCAAGGGGTACTGGGCCGACAGGGAAGGTGGTCGAGACGTCGCTCGTGCGGAGGTCAACAAACGCTACAAGAATCAAAGCCTGACCGAGAAGGATTGTTATCCCGATTTCCGCGAGCTCCTCGCGCGCAAGGACATCGATGCGGTTCAAATTGCAACCCCGGACCACTGGCACGCCCTGCATGTCATCCATGCCGCACGGGCGGGTAAACATATTTATGGCCAGAAGCCTCTTTCGCTCACCATCAGGGAAGGCCGCATGATGTCAGACGCCGTGAAGAAAGCCGGGGTGACTTTTCAGACCGGCAGCCAACAACGGTCCAGCATTCATTTTCGCAAGGGCATTGAGCTGGTACGCAACGGCTTTATCGGCAAGGTCCACACGATCAAGGTTGGCCTGCCCGGCGGCCATCCCGACTACAACAAGCACGGTCGGGAAAAGGAAGAGACCCCCGTGCCGGAAGGCCTGGACTATAACCTCTGGCTGGGACCCGCCCCGGAGGCCTTCTATTGCCCGGCCCGGCTACACGTGAACTGGCGATGGAATCTCGACTACTCCGGCGGCCAGGTCACCGATTGGGGAGCCCACCACATCGACATTGCCCAGTGGGCCATGAAGAACCAAAAGACCGGGCCGGTCTCCTTCACCAACCTCAAGGGCCACTTCCCGCCGCGAAGCGAACTCTACAATACCGCCGACCGCTACGACTGGGAATGCACCTATAAAGACGGGCTGAAGCTCCTCGTCGGGACCGGCCAGAAGGGAGGAGTGACCTTCGAGGGCGAGGACGGAAAGTGGATCTACACCAACCGCGGGCGGCTTCAGTCGAATCCCGGAGACATCGTGAAGAGCAAGATCGATGACAGCATGGAACGGGTGTACGTGAGCAACGATCACGTGCGCAATTTTGTGGATTGCGTGTTCAGCGGAAAGGAACCCATCGCCCCAATCGAGGATGCCCATCGCACGATTGCCGTTGCACACCTGGGGAATATCGCCCTGCAGCTTGGACGCGAAACCTTAAACTGGAATCCGGACAAGGAAGTCGTCGTCGATGATGCCGCGGCCAACAAGCTGCTCAGCCGCCCCTATCGGGCTCCCTGGAAACTTGCCTGACCCGGCGGGAAATTCATGATAAGAGTGGGAATGCAAATGAAATACGGAATCGTCCTTGTCGTTTCAGCCCTCAGCGTACTGAACAGCTCGGCCAGGGAATTGCTGATCATCACGAACGAAAAGCGTGTGATGGAGATCTGCACCGAAGCCATTCGTACCGAGCACCAGGCCCTGGGGTTTGAGAAGGATGAGGCATTTGACCTGGTCCAGCTGACCTACCAGTACGTCCCGGGACGTCCGATCGACGGAGAGGTGCTCCAGGTCGTGATCGATCAGCGCCGCCCCTTTGATGTCGATGCCGAGAAGATCGGCGCCGTAATCAAGACCACCTCCAAGCGCCATCGTTTCGTGGTGATGTTAACCAAACACGGGCAGGTCAAAAGCATCACCCGGTCAGAAAACTCCCGCTTTACCATGGGCAAGGCCCTGCCCGGGGATGGAACGAAATAAGGGGACCATGCCGACCGGGAGGGTCTTTGTTTTTCCTGTTCTGGAAGGAAGCGGAAGTTGAGGGCGAGCTCGCCGTCCACCGGCAGGAGGCCTGTCCTGCCCGGGCAGTAAAAAGGCCTCTTTTATTCAAGATTGCGTAATAGGTTGCAGCTTTATCCCGGCTGGGCTAAATTAGGCCCACGATGGATAGCCTGGATTCTGAAACACGGCCTGAGGGCGAAGGTACTCGCCAACTCCTGCATCAGGTCCAAACCCGGCTTACCCGGGCTGCGATAGGCCAGCGCAGCTACGGAGGCCTGCTGGTTGCGGGAGGGCTCTACCTGGCCGTGCTCCTGGTTTCCCGTTTGCTGGGGCTGATCCCCGATGTCTTCTCCCCGTTGACCCTGCTGGCCCCGCTGGTGCTGGCGGCAGGGGTCGGGCTGGTGTTCCACAAGCGTTACTCCGAATACGATGCCGCCCGCGCGGCCGACCTGGGGGCCGACACCAAGGATCTCTTCCTGACGACCGCAATGATCGCTCACTCGCCGGCGGCGTATACCCCGGTGGTGGTGGACCAGGCGGAGCAACGCTCGGCGGATGTAGCTCCTGACCAGGTCGTGCCGTACATGTGGATGCCCTCGGCACGTAACGCGGCGATCGTGATGGGCGTGCTGGCTTTGGCCGTACTGTTTACCCCGCAACTCGATCCCTTCGGCAAGGAGAAGGCACGTGCAAAGGTAGCCGAGTTGCAGGAAGACCTGGAAGAGATCAAAAAGGCGCGGACCATTCGCAAGGTACAACTCAAGAAAAAAGGGATCGACCAGAAGCACAGCAAGGAAACCCAGGTCGCCATGGACAAGCTGAGGGATACCTTCCGCACCATGAAACCTGCCCTGAAAAAGAAGAACCTGAATCGCCTGCAGGATAACCAGAAGGAACTTGGCCAGCTCTGGAAAGAACGCGCTGAACACAAGCTGAAGGATTCCGTCTCAAAGAGCATGTCCAGGCAACAATTCGGGATGATGAGCGAGACTACCCAGGACTGGAAACAGGAACTGGAGAACGGGAAGGTCGACAAGGTGCTGAAGGAGATCGAGGAGATGAAAAACCTCGCCCGGGACCTCGCCAAGATGCCGGACAGCGATGAGCGGCGACAAAAGGAAAAAGAACTCAAGAACAAGATGAAGGAAATGGCCGACTTCGCGAAGAACAGCATGAACAGTGCTGCCGGCCAGAACGCCATGCAAAAAGCGCTTGATCAACTCAACATGGCCCAGCTAATGGACCAGATCACCCCGGAGATGATGAAGGACCTGATGGAACAGATGGATCTCGCGGGTATGGAGATGCAGCAGAGTGCCCAGAATATACGCGACATTAAAGCCCTGGAGGATGCAATGAAAGCCGCCCAGAAAGCCCAGCTGGCGAACCAGCAGGGCGAGAAAGGCCTGGACGGTGAGGAATGCCAGGCCTGCGAAAACGCCAAGGCCGGGCAGGGACAAGGCGGAAACGAGGGCATGAGCATGGAGGAATACGAACAGTTTTATAACGACATGCTGGCACAAGGTCAGTCCGGCCAGGGATCGGGCGAAGGGATGAGGGGCCCGGGTACCGGCGAAGGGGGCCAGGCACCGGAAAACCCCAACCAGAACAATGCCTTCAAAGAAGAAAAAACGCCGACCCCGCTCCAGGCCGGGCGGATTCTCATGACCTGGGAAACCAAGGAAAAGGCTTTCACGGGCAAGGTCGATGAGAGTTACGACGAGAACCTGAAGAAGGTGAAGCAGGGCGTGAGTGAAGCCATCGTCCAGGAACGCGTGCCGCCAGGGTACCATGACTCAATCCAGCAATACTTCGACAGCATCCAGCCGCCGGTGACCGGGGAACGAGCGCCCGAAACCGAGCCAACTGAGCCTCAGCCCCTGCCGCTGGAAGTCCCTCCGCAGGACTGATGGGGAAACGCATGCCAGCTGATCCGGTCGGGGGATGGACCCATCCGTCCTTCGCTTGAAGGGATCCTCCGGTACCAGGACTACGCGCGATGAAGACGTTTTCCCTCCCGATGGTCGTCCTCTTCGTCCTGGCGCTGGCGGCGGTCTACGCCTGGGTTAACGCGGGCAGGAACCGGCTCATCATCTACTGCGCCCACGATGCCCTCTATTCCGAAGCCATTCTCGAGCGCTTCAGTGAGGCGACCGGGATCAAGGTCACGGCGCGCTTCGATAACGAGGCGACCAAGTCGCTCGGCCTGGTCGAACTCCTGATCCGGGAAAAAGATCATGCGCGATGTGATGTATTCTGGAACAACGAGCTGCTCGGCATGATGGATCTCCAGGCGAGAGGCGTACTGGAGCCGTACAAGGGCAGCGGCTATGCGCGGATCCCCGGGGGCTTCAAGGATCCGGCAGGTCATTGGACCGGGTTCGCCGCCCGCCTGCGGGTGTTTATCGTAAATACAAACCATCTGGAGGCAGGGGAGACCGCAATCCAAGCGGCGCTCGCGGGCGATCTTTCCCGCGTCGCGATGGCCAAGCCGATGTTCGGGACCACGCTCACCCATTACAGCGTGCTCTGGAAAACCCAGGGAGCGGAACAGGTCAAGGCCTGGCACGCAGATCTGCGTCAACGCGGGCTGCAGGAGGTTCCCGGAAACGGCCCGGTGAAGAATCTCGTCGCCAGGGGCCTCTGCGACCTCGGCTACACCGACTCCGATGACTATTCCCTCGCCTTCGCCGATGGCAAGCCCGTCGCCGTGCTGCCCGTTCGCCTCGATAACGGCCAGACCATCTGCATTCCCAATACGGTCGCCTTGATCAAGGGTACCCGGCACCGCGCCCAGGCCGAGCAACTCGTCGACTTCCTCCTCTCCGCCGAATGCGAAACCCTGCTCGCCAACGCGCGGTCCCGCCAGATTCCCCTCGGCGAGGTTGACGAAACAAGGATCCCCGAGGAGGTCCGTCGCTTCAAGTCCTGGGCCGCCGATGGCATCAGGCTCACGAAGGTGCTCGATGCACGAAACGCCTGCCTGGACTGGCTGAAGGAATAGGGCCTCGCAGCCCTGGACCCGGGGCAAGGGGACCATCGCGCCCGAGGCGGATGCCGGGCCCGTCGCCCCGCCTCTTGCCAAGCACCCGTGCGGGCGGTATAAGCCTGCCATGTCCGAAGACCTGGCCATCACCCTGACGCGCGCGCTTTTCGTCGCGCTGCTTACCCTGTGCGTGGCGGCTCCCCTTGCGCGGCGCTTGCGCAGCGGGGGCACGGTCATCTGGGTCTGTGCGGTGCTTCCCTTCCTGGTCCCGCCCCTGCTCACCGGCTACACCTACACGAACAACCATGGCGTGCTCACCTGGCCAAGGCTGGGCCGGGAAGCCTTTTACGGCCTTCTCCTGGTATGCCGCCTGCTCGTACCCGCAGCGATCGTCCTCGCCCTCGCACGGCCGAAGATCAACGCGTCCTCCCGCTTTGCCTTCTCCATGATGACTCGACCGGGCGCGTGCCTGCGCCTGCGCTGCTGGCTGCTCGGGCCGGGAGCGGGCCTCGGGATTGCCGGCATGCTGGTCTTCCTGCTCGCCTTTCTCGAATTCGAACTCGCCTCCTTCTTCCTCGTCGGCTCCTGGTCGGTGAAGCTCTTCGATGCGCAAGTCGGTGGCCAGCAGCTCGCCACCTCGCTGCAGCAGGCGAGCGGCCCCTTCTTCGTCGCCGCCCTCCTCCTCGCAGGCTTGTTCTGGCGTTTTCGGGCCACCTATCGACTGCCGGACGTGGACGCGGAACCGCCCAGGCCGGGATCGACCTGGCCGCTTTGGCCGGCCTTGTTCATCCTCCTCGCCTGGCCCGCCTTCGACCTCATGCGCGATAGCCTGCAAGGCGTTCAGCCCCTGGCACGGGACTTCAGCATCGCAAGCGAGCTGCTCGCCAGCTTCGGCTTCGCCCTGGTCGCAGCCTGGCTGGTAACCCGCATCGTTGCGGGGGAACGCTCCCCGGTTCGGCTTCTTTTCGCTGCCCTCCCCGGCCTGTTTGGTGCGCTAATCATCGGCCTGGTTTTCCTCCGGATCTTTCAGCTGCCGTTTTTGCATTTCGCTTACGACACCCCCGCCCCTTACCTGCTCGGCTTGCTGTTCTCCCTCATGCCCACAGCGGTACTGCTCCATCTGCTCGCGGATGCGAGCCGAACCACGGCGGTTTTCAACACGGGGATGGCACGCAAGCCGGGACCCATTCGCTGGGTGCTCGTGGAACGTCGCAACCTGGCCGTCTTTCTTGCGCTCTTCTGCCTGGGCTGGTTTGAGCTCAGCCTGGGCTCCCTGCTCGCGCCTTCCGGGATGACCCCGGTCACCGCACGACTCTACAACTTCATGCACTACGGCCAAAGCCAAGTGCTCTCGGCCATGGTACTCGCCACCCTGCTTAGCCCCTTGTTATGCATGGGTTTCATCTATTTTACGAGGCGGACATGGGTGCGATCTGGACGCTGAACCAGGCCGGGTTATCCGGTCGCGGACGCCCACGACTGGATGCCCTCGATCTCCGTATCGAGCCGGGCATCACCGCGATCATGGGACCATCCGGCGCCGGAAAGACCTCGCTTTTGAACCTGCTCGTCGGCTTTGAAAGCCCGGACACCGGCACCCTCACCGGACCGGCGCAGCCGATTGCCTGGTCACCCCATGATGGGGGGCTCTGGCCGCATTTGAAGGTCCGGGAGCACATTGCAGCGGTGAGCGCGTGCGACCCTGCGGCGTTCCTCGCGCCCCTGCGGCTGATGGATCACCTGGAGGTCCTTCCCCAGGACCTTTCCCTGGGCGAACGCTCCCGGCTGTCTATCGCCCGCGCGCTGGCCACCGGTCGGGATGTACTGGTCATGGACGAACCGTTGATCCATGTCGACGCCGCATCCGAGGTCGAAGGCTGGGCCTTTATCCTCGACACGGTTCGCCAAAGAAACGCGAACCTGGTTTATTCCACCCACGTGCCGGAAAAAGTCATCGGGGTTGCTGAATCGGTCCTTTGCCTTGCCGAAGGCCGGGGGAGGTATCATGGATCCGTTGCGGAGCTGTACTACAAGCCGGAAAGCCGTGACCTCGCGGAAGTCCTGGGGCCCTGCAACTGGTTCGAGTCGGACGAAGCCGCGCATGAGCTGGTGGGCGCCGGAACGCGCTGCCTGCGCCCGGAACAACTCCAGTTGATCGCTGATCCGGAAGGTCCGCTGGAGGTCCTTTGCGTCACCTTTCACGGCAGCCTGGAAGAAGTCCTCGTGCATGATCCCCGCACCGAAAAAAGCCGTCTGCTCCTCCACCGGCCTCCTTGCAATCGCTTGAAGAAAGGGGATAGGTTGACGCCGGTATGCGTATTCGGAAGCTAGCCTTGGAGACCTGGTGCGGGTTCAGGATTTCAGCCGCGTGTACGCTGCCGCTGCTGCTCGGCTGCACGCCGGGGCAACAGCTTAGCCTGGACGTTAAAAGCACCCATACCTGGTCCATCCCCGCCATCGATACGAAGTTCCCCGGCCCGAGGAGCATCGCGTTCGGACCGGATGGCTCTGCCTACGTGCTCGATAACGGGGGTCGCGTGCTTACCTACAATCGAGCGGGCGAATGCGTGGGACGCTGGTTCATGCCGGAATACGATGTCGGGCGACCGGAAGGCATCGAGGTCACCCGGGATGGCAAGCACCTCACGGTGTGCGACACCCACTATCACCGGATTGTCCAATTCACCCTCGACGGAACCGAGGTCAATCGTTTTGGTTCCCGGGGCACCGGACCGAGCCAGTTCGAATTTCCCGTGGCCGTGACCCAGGATGACCGGGAGTATATCTACATCGCCGAGTACGGCGGCAACGACCGGGTCCAGAAATTTACCCGGGACGGCAAACACGTCCTCACCTTTGGCAGCTTCGGCACCGGGCCCGGCCAGTTCCAGCGGCCCTCAGGCATGGTCTGGCATGACGGGCTGGTTTACATCGCCGACGCAATCAACAACCGGATCCAGATTTACACCGACCAGGGCAGCTACCGGGGCGAGCTCCAGGATCCGGAAAATCCCTGGGCCTTGCGCTTCCCTTACGACATCACGATATGTAAAAATGGGACCCTGATTATCGTGGAATATGCCGAAGGTAGAATCACCCGCGTCGGGCTCGAAGGGCGACTGTTGGGTCGCTTCGGGAACAGTGGCAGGGGGGCCGGCCAGATGACCACCCCCTGGGGGCTGGATGTCGATGAAGATCTGCGGGTCCTGGTCGCCGATACAGGCAACCGCCGCCTGGTGGAGATCCAATTGTGACCGTACCGGGATTTTTGTATAACCTGGCCCCGCCTATCCGGCGGCCGGTGACCCTGGGTAGCATCGTGCTGCCAGCGCTCTTCCTGGTCCTGTACCTCGGCCTCTGTGTCGGACTCGAACAGACCGACACCCTGCTCTTCGCCCGGCCGGGGGCTTTCTGGCTGGGACTCTTCCTGCCCTGGCTGTGGTGGGTGCATCTCCAGGGTTATCATGGCCTTGCGCCTTTCCGGGCAAACCTCGCCCTGCTGCTTCGCCTCTCGATAGGCGGGGCCTTCGTCATGGTGCTCGCCGAGCCGCGCTCGGTCCGCGAGAGCACTATCATCAGCACCATGTATGTCCTGGATATTAGCGACTCCATCGGGGAAAGCGCAACCGATGCAGCCCTTAAATACGTGATGAGCCAGGTCGAGAAGAAGCCGGAGAAAGACCAGGCGGGCCTGGTGGTCTTTGGCCGGAACGCTGCGGTTGAACTGCCACCGAGGGTGACCTTTCCCTTTGAGGCGATCAACGTACGCGTCTCCAGGGATGGGACCGATCTCGCACGCGGCCTCTCCCTCGCCGAGGCCATGTTGCCCGATGAAAACCAGGGCCATATCGTACTCATCAGCGATGGAGCCGAGACGGACGGCAACGTACAGGAGATGCTGGACTCCCTGCTCGCCAAGGATATTCCCGTGGACGTCCTGCCCATCAGTTATGAATTTAAGGACGAGGTGTGGCTGGAGAAGCTTGAGATCCCCCGGACGGTGAAGATCGGCGAAACATATGATGCAGCCGTCGTGCTCTCGTCCCTGAAAAAAGGGTCGGGGAAATTAATCCTCCAGGAAAACGACCAGGTGATCTACGACAAGCTGGTCGAGTTTAAGGCGGGAAAAAACCGTTTTGTCATCCCGATCTATCTGCGGGAGGCCGGGTACTACGAATACATCGCCCGCATCGAGATGCCCGAGGGCAAAGACGGCTGGTCCGAAAACAACCTTGCGGTCAACGAGCTCTATCTCAAGGGCGAGGGCAAGGTCCTCCTGGTTACCAGTACCATTGGCCAGGCCAGGGACTGGGAGCCGATGGCCAAGGCGCTCCAGGAATCGAAGAAACTCGTGGAGGTGATCCCCTCGCCCGAGTTTCCCATGGATGCCATCGCCCTCATGCCCTACGACGTAATCGTCTTCCCGAACGTGCCCGCGGACGAGTTGAATGTCGCACAGCAGCAGGCCGTAAAGGACGCGGTCTTTCGCCAGGGTATCGGGTTTATCATGCTGGGGGGCGACAACAGCTTTGGCCCGGGCGGGTATCACCGCACGCCCATCGAGGAAGCCCTGCCGGTGTCCATGGACGTCAAGCAGAAGAAAATCTGGCCCAAGGGGGCGCTCACCATCGTGCTGCATACCTGTGAATTCGCGAACGGAAATACCTGGGGAAAACGTATAACCATCGAAGCGATCAAGGTGCTCGGCGACCAGGATGACGTCGGCGTGATGGTCTACAACTGGGGTAATGGCGGAGCCGGGGGCGTCGATGGCGTGCAGTGGTTGTTTCCGTTGATGCCCGCTTCCGAACTGGACAAGATGATCCCCAAGATCAACAACGCCCGGATCGGGGACATGCCCAGTTTCGCCCCGACCATGCAGATGGGGCTCAAGGCGCTCAAAGCCAACGACGCGGCCATGAAGCACATGATTATCATTTCGGATGGCGATCCTTCCCCGCCACCGCCCGCCGTGCTCAAGGATTTTGTCAAGGAGGGCATCAGTGTCACCACCATTTCGGTTTTTCCCCACGGGGGGCAGGAGCAGCTGCTCATGCGAACCATCGCCAACCAGACGGGTGGCCGCTACTATTATCCCAAACATGCCCAGCAGCTTCCGAGCATCTTCATCAAGGAGGCCAAGACGCTCAAGCGAAGCATGATCCAGAACAAGACCTTCGGCCCGATGACCGGCTTTCCTTCCCCGGTGCTCAAGGGAATGGATGGGTTGCCGGACCTGCATGGCTATGTCATCACCACGTTGAAACCCCGGGCAAACAATGTCCTCCTGCACCGGTATGAGGAAGAAGAAGATCCCATCCTCGCCGTACACCGTCACGGCCTGGGGAAGACCGCCGCCTTCACCTCCGATCTCAGTGCCAACTGGGGCAAGGACTGGGTGACCTGGGAGCATTATCGCGCCTTCGTCGACCAACTGGTCACCGAGGTGGAACGGGTACAGCAGCAAACGCACTTGAGCATGCAGTCCTTCGCCGACGGGAACACCGGTGTCGTGGTCATCGAGGACTACCACGAGGGTGCTTCTTTCCTCGACTTCACGGTGGAGGTCAACGGCCCCAGCCGGCAGTCGGAGCGGGTGCGGATGAAACAGGTCGGTCCACGCCTGTATCGCGGGGAATTCCCACTCGAGGGCAAGGGTCGTTACCAGGTCCTCGCGGTCGGGCAGGGGGATGATCGGAACGAGCAGATCATGGGGGGCTTCGCCGTGCCGTATTCGCCGGAGTATCTCAAGTTCCGCGCCGATGCCATTTCACTCAAGGGTATCGCGAGGAAGACCAACGGCCGGGTCCTGACCGGCTCCGAGACGGCTGAAACGTTTTATGCCACCGCGCGCAAGCCCCGCCTGAGCTCCCGGCCGATATTCGACTGGTTTCTCTGGGCCCTCGCGATCCTGGTTCCCCTCGATGTCGGGGTGCGGCGGATTCAACTGGACCTGTATGTCATCAAGGGCTGGCTCGGCCTGGATAAACGGGGGGCGGGGGAGTCGACGGAAACCATGGGGGCCCTCCTGAAGCGCAAGAAGGATATCGATCAATCACTGGAGGATCGCCGTGAGGAAGGCCCGGCCAGGCTCGTGCTTCCGGCCAGGCCCGCGGAGAAAAAGCCGCGGCGGGAACGAGGCCCTGACCCCGCGAAGCCGAAGGGCCCGGACCTTGCCCTGGATGAAACGACGACCGGTCGCTTGCTGGCCTTGAAGAAGCGTCGCGAAGAAGAAGAGGGGCGCGGGAAATGATACGCCCCTCCGGGACAGGTGGACCTTTGTTTGATAAACCCCGGGCTGGCAAGCCAGGGACAACCATAGATCTCCGATTTATGAACCCCGGTGAACGGCCACCAGACCGCCTTACTCGTCAGCGAAACACCCTTTATTTAACCATCTCTAACCAAGGAAATCCGATATGAACGAAGAAGAACTCGGTGAAGAAGCCGTCCGGTTCAAAGAAGCCTATGAAGGCGTGAAAAACGAAATCGCCAAGGTCATCGTGGGCCAGGAACGGGTGGTGGAGGCCTCCCTCACCGCCCTGATTGCCGGTGGACATGTGTTGCTGGAGGGGGTTCCGGGCCTGGGGAAAACCATGCTGGTCCGGGCCATGTCCGAAGCGCTTGATTTGAATTTCAAGCGGATCCAGTTTACGCCGGACCTGATGCCGGCCGATATCATCGGCACCAACATCATGAACCACGATGCTGATGGGAACTACGATTTCGAGTTCAGGCAGGGGCCGATCTTCACCCAGTTGCTGCTCGCGGATGAAATCAACCGGGCGACGCCGAAAACCCAGTCCGCCCTGCTGGAAACCATGCAGGAAAGTTCCGTTACCGCGGGTGGACAGACCTACCTGCTCGATCCGCCCTTTTTCTGCATGGCGACCCAGAACCCGATCGAGCAGGAGGGGACCTATCCCTTGCCGGAAGCGCAACTCGACCGTTTCATGTTCAAGATCAGCGTGCCTTTCGTGAACCGGGATGAGCTCAACGAAATTGTCAACCGTACCATTCTCAAGCAGCAGACCGATATCATGAAGGTCCTCAACGCGGCCAAGATTATGGCCCTGCGCGAGATCCTGGACAAGGTCGTCGTCGCGGATCCTATTCGCGATTACGCCGTACGGATCGTGCTCTCCACGCACCCGGAAACCGAGTTCGCGAGTGAATCGGTGAAGCAATTCGTGCGATGGGGCGCGAGCCCGCGTGCGGCACAAGCCTTGATTCGCGCCAGTCGGGTCCGCGCCCTCACCCAGGGCCGTGCCCACATCGCCTACGAGGACATCCGCCACTTTGCCGAGGATGTCCTGCGACACCGGGTCTTGTTGAACTACGACGGGCAAGCCGAAGGGAAAGATATCGACGCGCTAATCCGGGAAAGCCTCGAGGCCATGGCTGAATAAACGGGTGACCCGTGCGCTGAAGCCTATGGATGATCTTCATGAAAATACCCCGCCAACAAGCCGTGTACCCGAAGGTCCTCTTGTCCATCGCTAAACAAGGCGCAGGGCACGCGAAGAACGGAGAGCCGCGAGCGAAGTGAGCAAGCCCCAGATAACCTCCTTGATGCGTAACGAGACCCTCGCCCGGGTCGAGCGTTTGCGCATCAACACGTCTCGTCGCTTCACGAACAAAAGCCGCGGGGAGCACCTGGCCGGCAAGGGCGGCCAGAGCATTGAGTTCAGCGATTACCGGGATTATTCCGATGGGGACGATGTGCGCTACATCGACTGGAACATCTTTTCCCGCTTACGGCGGCCCTACATGAAGATTTTTCACGAGGAAGAAGAACAGCACGTGGTGATCCTGGTCGACGCCTCGTCTTCCATGCAGTTTGAAGGCAAGTTCGAGCGGGCGAAAGAGCTGGCGGCGGCCTTTGGCACGATGGGGCTGATGGCACTCGAGCGGGTAAGCTGTTGGGCCTTCAACGAAGACACCGGGCCACTCATGCGCTTTCAGCCGACCACCGGGCGCATCCAGATGCCCAAGTTGTTTGCGTTTATTGAGAGCCTCCAGGTCGGCGGGGACCGCTCCGTCGACCGGGGCATTGAAACCCTGCTCAAGTACCATCGCGGTCGCGGTGTCGCGATCGTGATCTCGGATTTCCTCACCCCCGCAAATTTAGGGCGCACCTTCAACCTCCTCTACAGCTCAGGACTGGAAGTCATGGCCCTGCAGGTACTCGGCCCCACGGAGGTCGACCCGGATGTCACCGGCGATGTTCGTTTTATCGACTGCGAAAACCTGGAACGCCTGGATGTCTCCTCCGCCGCGAGCCTGGTGGACCTCTACCAGGAATATCGCCTGGCCTTTGAGGCGAACCTGGAAGAGGAATGCCGCAAGCGAGGCGGAAAATTCCTGTCTACCAACAGCGGTACCGCACTCGATCACGTCCTCTTCGATCAACTGCAACGAAAGGGCTGGGTGAAATGAGTCCTTTCGGATTCACCGCCCTGAGCGGGGCCTGGTTGTTCCTGCTGATCCCCCCGCTGGTCATCTTTTACTTTCTGAAACTGAAGCGACCGCGGATCGAGATACCCTCGCTGGTGCTCTGGCAACAGGTACTCCAGGACAGCCGTGTGAATTCGCCCTTTCAACGATTCAAGCGCAACCTGCTGCTTTTTCTTCAACTCCTTTTGCTCCTGCTGCTGATCCTGGCCGCCATGCAACCCTTCTGGCGCGGGGAGGCCTCGCGGGCACAGCGCCTTCCGATCCTGATCGATGTTTCCGCGAGCATGGACGCGAGGCATGAAGGTTCGAAGGACACCCAGCTCGACGAAGCGAAAAAGCGGATCACCCAGCGGATAGACAACCTGTTGCGCGGCCAGAAAATCTGCCTGATCGCCTTCGGCGACCGGGCAAAAAAGCTGACGCCCTTCACCAACAACAAGCGCATCCTGAAAGCGGCACTGGACAACCTGGTGGTCCAGGACGTACCGGGAAATCCGGAAGACGCCCTGCGCATGGCCCAGGCCCTGAACAGCCGGGAGCCCTTTGACGAGGTCCTGATGATTACGGACGGCAATTTCCCCGAACGGAGCGATTTCGAGCTGAGTTACGCCCTGGATTACGAGCGCCTGCCGCCGGCCGGGCCCAACGCCGGGATCACCTCGCTGAATGCCCGGCGATCGGGCGACATGAGCTGGGACGTCTTCGTTAACGTCGAGGGAAACCCGGAATTCGAGGTAAAGGCGACCATCCACATTGAGCAGGATGGACAGGAGATTGATCGCCAGGCGATTGCCCTGGAGCCGGGTGCTGCGGAGCGCCTGATCTTCCAGGTGCCCGGCGAAAGCGAGGCCGCCTTCCGCGTACGCCTGGACCCCCAGGCCTTTGATGCCCTGGCCGCCGACAACACGGCCGCGATTGAATTGCCGGCCCTGCGTAAATTATGGGTGTACTGCCCGGGGAGCCTTCCGACCTATCACAAGGCGCTTGCCGGCGTCGAGGGGATCCGGGTGTACCGCGACTCGGATGCCCAGGCAAATTTCGATGTGGTGATCAGCGACAACAAGGCGGACCAGTCCCTGACCTATGCGGTGGGCTTGTTCGTGGGCATGAAACCGGATGCGCTGGCTGACTTGATCGATGCCGGTGAAGGCGTGAGCGATGTGGTCGACTGGGAGCGCAACGATCCGCTATTGCAACACGTGAATTTGACGGACCTCGTGATCCAGAATAAATCCGCATACAAGGAGGGGATCAGTGAGGTCGATATCGAGAAGCGTGATTTCAGTATTCTCGTGC
>JAYGFS010000389.1:0-4572 GCA_046581765.1 Verrucomicrobiota bacterium | reverse complement strand
TCGACAACACCTGCATCCTCTACGGGAGCAGCAACAGCAAGACCCACAACAACAACAACTATCCCTTGATCCTCGCGGGAGGCAAGAACGTGGGATACCGGCACGGGCAGTACCTCACCTTCGACAAGGACGTTCCGCTTGCCAACCTGTTTGTCACCATGCAGAAGCAGATGGGTGTCCAGGCTGACGCCTTTGCCGACAGCACCGGGGAGCTGCCCGAGGTGCTTGCCTAGTTTCCGCCATGCAGGCGACGAAGCGCATGTGCGAGGGACCCGGGAGGAAAGAATGAAGCTGAGCCCCTTTCACCTGGCTGTCCAGGTTCGTACACTTTTCCGTGGCTGATCACCGGGCCGACCAGGAACAGTGAAAATCATCGTAAGGCCCAGAGGAGGACCAGGCCATGAAGGATCGATCACCCCGTATGTCAGGAACCCTGCGCCATGCCCTTTTCGCGTGCGGCCTTTGGCTGGGCCTGGCCTGCGCGGCGACCCTCGCCGCCGATCGCAGGCAGCCCAATATCATCCTTATCCTCGCCGACGATCTCGGCTACGGCGATCTCGCCTGCTTCGGCCAGCAGGTGCTGAAGACCCCGCGGCTGGACGCCATGGCGCAGCAGGGCATGCGGTTTACCCAGTTCTACGCCGGCAGTACCGTCTGTGCCCCCTCGCGCAGCGTGTTGATGACCGGAAAACACGCGGGCCACACGGTCGTCCGCGGTAATTCCACGGCACCGATCATCATCCAGCCCGGGCAAGCCACCCTGGCCTCCGTGCTCAAGCAGGCGGGTTACGCCACGGCATGTGTGGGGAAATGGGGCATCGGTACACCGGACAATTTCACCAATCCCAACGACGTGGGCTTCGATCACTTCTACGGCTACGTGAACATGTGGCACGCCCACAATTGTTACCCGGAATTCCTTATCCGTAACGGCCAGGTGGAACGATTGGCCAACGTCGTTCACGGGAAATGGAAACGGTGGCAGGACCCGGGGCTGCCGCAATCCGGCCGAGGCGTGGCGGAGAAGCGCGCGGTCTATGCGCCGGACCTGCTGGCGGAGGATGCGCTGCGCTTTATCCGCGAGCAGCACGCGAAGCCCTTTTTCCTGTATTTCGCGATGAACGTGCCGCACGCCAACAACGAGGCGGGCAACAAGGGCATGGAGGTGCCGGAGTTCGGGGCCTTTGCCGCCAGGGACTGGCCGGAACCGGAGAAGGGCTTCGCCTCGATGATCCGGAACATCGATCGCGACACGGGTCGTGTCCTCGACCTGGTCAAGGAACTGGGTATTGCGAAGGAAACGCTGGTGCTGTTCACCTCCGACAACGGTCCGCACCAGGAAGGCGGGCACAAGGCGGACTTCTTCGACTCGAACGGTCGCTTCCGCGGTATCAAGCGTGACCTCACGGAAGGCGGCATTCGCGTGCCGACCATCGCGTACTGGCCCGGGACGATTGCGCCGGGCAGTGAGGATGATGCGCACTGGTACTTTGGGGACCTCATGGCGACCGTCGCCGAGATCGCCGGCGTCCAGGCACCCGGTGACATCGATAGCGAGAGCTTTGTTGCGACGCTCCGCGGCCAGCCCCGGGCAAGCCGGTGGAAGCGAAGCACCCGGATGTACTGGGAGTTCTATGAGCGCGGCTCCGCCCAGGCGGTGCGCTTCGGCAAGTGGAAAGCCCTACGCAAGCCGATGTTCACCGGCCCGGTGGAACTCTACGACATGTCGAATGACGGGGCCGAGCAGCACAACTATGCCGAGCGCCGCCCCGACCTGGCCCGGCACGCCGCCAGGCTGCTGGACCAGGCCCATGTCCCGGACCCGAACTGGAAGGTCCCTTCAGCGGGGAAGAAGCCGGCCCAGGGTGCCCCGAAGCGCTGACACCCCGCTTTACTTGCGGGGCTTCTTCTTCGGCCGGGCCGGGGCTGCCCGGTCGGGGTCCCAGGAAAAGCGCTCGCCCTCCAGGACGAGGTGCCGGCGCGCGTTCAACTGGGGCCCGGGCTCGGCGAAGGTGGATGGCGCAGCTCCCTGCAGGCGGGTCTTCACCGCGTCCAGCGCGGGTTTCCCCGCGAGGTTGAACCACTCGTTCGGGTCCGCCCGGACCGCGTAGAGTTCCTCGCTGTTATCCGCATAATGGATGTAGCGCCAGTCCCGGTTCATGATGGCGTAGGCCCCCGGCTCCATGAAGGGGAGGTACACGTCCCGGTCCTTTGCCCGGCCGGGATGCTGCAGGCTGCCGGCGAGCGAGCGGCCCTCCAGTTGATGGGTGGGCGGGGTGAGTGCACAGAGCTCGACCAGGGTCGGGTAGAGGTCGACCAGGCTGACCGTGGCGTCGATGGTCCTCCCGCGCGCGATGCCGGGGCCGGCCCAGATGAAGGGGACATTGGAGGTGCGTTCCCACAGGGTGTGTTTGCCCCAGTCGCCTTTTTCCCCGTGGTGGTACCCGTGGTCGCTCCACAGCACGACGATGGTGTTGTCGGCATGCGGGCCCTCCGCGAGGGTCTCCAGCACGCGCCCGATCATCGCGTCGGCATAGCTCATGCAGGCGAGGTACCCGTGGATGGCATCTTTCACCGCCCCGAGCTTCTCGAGTTTCTGGTGGATACGCGAGCGGTTGGTTTTCTGCTTGCGGATGTTCTCCGGCAGGTCATCGAGGTCATCCGCCTTGTAGGGCGGAAGCTCGATCGCGTCCCGGGTGTACAGGGCGAAGTATTTTTCCGGGCAGTAATTGGGGAAGTGCGGGCTGTACAGGCCGAGGGCGAGGAAGAACGGCTTGTCGTGGTTTTTTTTCAGCGTGTCGACCGCCCAGTCGGTGCGCAGGGTATCCGCCATGGCACCTTCCTGTTCGTCGGGCACCTTGCCCCATTCCAGGAAGAAGCGGTTGGCGACCGGGCCGTCACGGTTGTACACGCTGTTGGGGTAGGGCTGGGGGATGGGGGTTTCCTCGCTCCAGGAGTCCAGGGGCCAGCCGGTTTCGCGCTGGCTTTTCCGGCGCATGAAAAATTCGCTCCAGCCCCGCAGGTCAATCTGCCCGGCGGGGTGATGAAAGAGCTTGCCGGCGCCAAAGGTGGCGTACCCGGCCCGGTGAAAGGCGAGGTGCAGGGGCTGGAGCCCCGGGTGGTTCACGAAGTAGATCTGGTTCCGGTAACAGCCGGTGGTGGAGGCGAATTGCCCGGTAAAGATGGCGGCCCGGGAGGGCGCACAGTAGACCCCGGCCGTGTGGGCATTGGTGAAATTAATGCCGCGTGCGGCAAGCGCGTCGATGTGCGGGGTAATCGCGTGCGGCCGGGTCTCCAGGCAGCCGATCCAGTCGTTCATGTCATCGACGGCAAGGAAGAGCACGTTGGGCGGCCTCGCGGGAGCCTGGAGTGCCAGGAGCGCGATCCATGCGCCGCCTACGAGGCGGAGGCAGGTGGTGGAATAATTGGCTTTGCGTCGGTGCACGGGAGGTCCTTTCAAGCGACGTTAACCAAGATGCCGGCCGATGCGAAGCAGATTCCGCCCCGGTCCCCCGAGAAAGCACCCTATTCCGGGAACGACTCGATGGCCGCCTGCAGGGGCAACCAGCGCGTATCCCGGTGCATCCGGTCGCTCCGCGGGTACAGGCCGTCGAAGTAACCGCGCAGGGCATGGGGCGTGCTTTCCCCGTCGCGGTAGGCCAGGACGATTTCCAGCGTTCCCTTGAAGCCGAAATCATCCGGGCCCTCATCCACCAGGCGCACCTCGCCGCGCAGGATCGCATGGCGTGGTCCCTTTTTCGACGCCACCGGGCTGAGCTCCAGCTCGCCCTCGACCGCCTTGATCCCGTACACCTCCTTGGTTGCGGGATTGGTGCGCTCCATCACGCCGGGGGGATAAATCTGCGAAAGGTACGGGAGGAGAACGGAAGACGAAACCCGGCGCGCCTCTTCCGGCCAGGCCAGGCGATCCCAGTCGCCATCCTCCACCGGCACCACCTCCACCACCGGGGCCCGGTAGGCGTGCATGCGCTCGTCGTCGAGGCTGACCAGCACGCGGACGCCCTGCTTGCCCTGCAGGTCGGGCAATTTCAGCGCGGGTGTTTTGGTCGGCCGCTTCTCGAGGCCGAGGGTGGATGCCGCGCGACTCAACTCGTCGGCGGTATAGCTCTCGATTCTTCCCCGGCGCCCGTATTGCTGGTGGTTGGCGGCGTCAAAGCTATGCACCAGGCTTCCCCGGGAATCCAGGATGGCGATATCCACGTTGCTTTGCCGGCCGGGTGCGCGCCCACGCTGCGCCTTGAATTTCTCGTCCCACACGGCTTTCACCGCGGCCGGGATATCCGTGTCGTTTCGATGGCCGTGCCACGAGGCGATGATATAGGGCTCCAGTTTCCGTACCACGGTCGGATCGATGAGTGAGGTCCCACGGACCTGCGTGGCGGTTGCTCAACAGTGGCCCGAGCTGATGTCCCCGTACTTGGCGTGGATAATGATGAGGTAGACGGGCCGGCTCTCCTTCGCCGCCCGCTTCAGCGCATCATCCAGTGACGTCGCCCAATCCAGCCGGTACATGGCCAGGTCTTTCGCTTCCGGCCGGATGGACCGGTAACG
>JAYGFS010000367.1:0-1990 GCA_046581765.1 Verrucomicrobiota bacterium | reverse complement strand
GATATCCGCGTGGGCCGGGCTGGAGGCGAGATTGGTCCATTCGTACGGATCCACCTCCAGGTCGTACAGTTCCTCTCCTCCGTCGCGGTAGCGGATGTACCGGTGACGCTCGGAGCGCACGGCGGCGTTCCCCCGCTTGTACTCGATGAGGGCCGGGCGGTGCCAGGCGAGCTCCGGATTCCGCAGCAGGGGGAGCAGGCTTTGCCCGTCGTGGGCATCGATCGCGGGGAGACCGCACAAGGTATTCAGCGTGGGGAAGAGGTCGACCAGGCTCACCGGGCGGGAACAGGTGCCGGGCCGCATCCCCGGGGCGACAATGACCAGGGGCACCCGGGTCACCTCCTCCCACAGGGTGCTCTTGTGCCAATGCCCCTTCTCGCCCAGGTGCCAGCCGTGGTCCGACCAGAGCACAATCACGGTATTCTTCACGTCAGGGCGGGCATCCAGGGCATCGAGCACCCGCCCGAGCTGGGCATCGGCGTAGGTGATGCTGGCCAGGTAGGCCCGGACCGCCTCCCGGTACCGTCCAGCGCGCTTGATCACTTCAAGGTCGCCCCGCCGGGCCATGGCGAGGGCCCGCCCACTGGCCGGCAGGTCATCGAGGTCGTCCGGCTTCACCCGGGGCAGGACAACGGACGCCAGGGCATAGCGGTCAAAATAGGCTTGCGGCACATACCAGGGTAAGTGCGGGCGGAAGAGCCCGCAGGCGAGGAAGAAGGGCTGCTGATTCGATTGCCCGAGAAAGCGGACCGCGTAGTCGGCCGTCCGGGTGTCGTCGTAGTCGGCTTCGGGCATCCCCAGCGAGCCCCAGTCGTTTTCGTGACCCAGCCCCTGTACCCGGCTGAAGGGAAAACCCGGGGGATTCGGGCCGGATACCGACCATGGATAGTTCGATTTGACCCCGCGAAACCACGGGTCATCGCGAAAACGCAGGGGCAGGTAGTCATCCCACTGACTGGGCGGATTATTGCCCGCGGTGTGATGGAAAATCTTACCCGCCCCCGCAACGCGGTATCCATGGGTACGGAAATGCATGGGGATGGTGCGCACCTCCGGCAGGCTCGGCAACCACCAGTGGCCGTTGTCGTAGAGTCCGGAGGTGGAGGGTCGCAAGCCGGTCATGATGGCGGCCCGGGAAGGCGCGCACTTCGGCGAGGCGCAATGCGCGTTCGTAAACAGCATGCCACGGGCGGCAAGGCGATCGATATTCGGGGTGTGCACGGTCCCCTCGTACCCGCCAAGGCAGTTCACCCAGTCCTTCATGTCGTCCACGGCGAGGAAAAGCACGTTCGGCTGCACGGCCGGACCCTCCCCCGGCAGGAGGCAGCACAGCCAGAGCACGAGGCCCGGGCCCAACCGTCGCGGACCGGTCCGGCTCACGGTTGCAGGGCCTTGGGGACTTCCCCGTCCCCGGTCGCACTGCCCGCGAGCACCCACGTGAGGTTAAACCGCGCGACTTTTGAACCGCCGCTTTCACAATGGAGGTATATCCAGCCTTCGCTGGGGGTTCCCGGTCGGCCGGCATTGAGCGAGGAGTATGCACTTGAGCCCGGGTTGACCAGGCGTTTTACCGGCCAGGTTTCCCCACCGTCAAAACTTGCCCATACCGTCCCCTTTTCGCGTTTTGGGTTGGCCGTATCAATATTGCTGAAGATCAGGATGTCCTGGCCTTTCACGGGCAGTCGTACCAGGCCGCCCATGCATCCGTAGGAACGATGTTGATGCCCGTCGGGGAGGATGTCGACGATCCGCCAGTCTTTCCAGCTGTGCCCCCCGTCTTCACTGATGGCGCTGCGGCGTCGAGTATTCCGGGGGCGTTCCTGCCAGTGCACCCGCGAATTATAGTAGATCCGGCCGTCTGACAACTCGGCCAGGGTCGCCTCGCCCGTCCCGTTTTCCGGGAAGGGATCACTGGTTTTCCAGGTCTTCCCGCCGTCATCACTGTAGATGGCATTGGTGTAGTGCATGGGCCATTCGTCCCGGTGGTTGC
>JAYGFS010000345.1:0-5658 GCA_046581765.1 Verrucomicrobiota bacterium | reverse complement strand
ACCGCCTTATCGGAAGCCCAGGTACAATTCCTGTTTAACAACCCCGGCGTAGCCATTCCCGAACCCTCGACAGCAGGGCTACTCGGCTTGGGCGCGTTGATGGCAGGCGGCCTGCATCGCCTGCGCAGGAAAGACAGGGCGTGGATCGGCCGTTCCGTTTAAGGCGGGAAAGCCGGGCTATGGATTTTTCATGGTGGAGGTCCCGTCCCGCTCCGTTCCAGCGGATGAATACCGCCGGCGTACCGGGCACGCTTTGGGCATCGCCGGTGAAAAGCGTCTGTGCTTCGCTGAAATCGAAGGCCTGTTTCACTAGACACGCCCCCGCGTGACCTTTAACCAGACCTCATGAGGGTCCTGGAACTATTCGGTCGCGGCCTGGCCCGCTTTCTCTCGCAGCCCAGTAAGCGCGAAATCCGGGTGGCCACCTGCACGCCCGATACCCTGGCGGCCTCGATTCGCAAGGGCGATGTCCTGCTCGTGGAGGGATCCAGCCGCTTCAGCACCGTGGTCAAGTACCTCACCCAGTCCACCTGGTCGCACGCGGTCCTTTGCCTTGCCGAGGATGGGTCCCTGCTCGAGGCCGATGTTGTTGCGGGGGTGCGGCGGGTGCCCTTGAGCACCTTTGCCGGTTTGCACACCCGGATCTGTCGGCCCGTGGGCCTCCGGCCGGACGAAATCGATACGGTCATGGCGTACGCCCTCTCCCGGGTCGGGCACCAGTACGACTTGAAGAATATTTTCGATCTTGCACGGTACCTGGTGCAACCGGTGTTTATCCCCGTGCGCTGGCGCCGGCGATTGCTTGCGCTGGGCAGTGGCGATCCCACCCGGGCGATTTGCTCCTCCCTGATTGCCCAGGCTTTCCATGCGGTGCATTACCCCATTCTTCCCGAAAGTGTCTTTTCCCAAAGCCAACATCCCGATTGCGTGGGCTGCCTTGACGAGTTGTTGCATATCCGCCATCACAGCCTGTTCACCCCGCGAGACTTTGATATCTCCCCGTATTTCCAGATTGTGAAGCCGACGCTGGACGGCAGCTTCGATCCACATGCATTCGCCTGGGTGGAGGAAGGGGAGGGTGAAGGATGAGGGGAAATCGCTAAGCCGGGGGGGACCATTCAAAGCGGATCACCATGCTCGGTCGAGGCCTTGTATTCACTTTTCCGCAAGCGACCCCGGCCGGGGAGGCCCGGTGCCCGTGCCGTTACTCCGCATCCAGGATCGACCGAATGCGCCATTTCAGTTGCGCGACGAGGCTCTGGTTTTCTATGTCGCGGGCAATGCGCAAGGCGGTGGTTGCCGTTTCCATTGCGCGGTCGGTCTGCTTGGTGGCCAGGTATGCATCCACCAGGGTTTTCAGGTACATCACATTGCTTGGGGATTGCTTGAGGGCTTTCTGGATGAGTCGCAAGGCGATCTGGACCTGCTGCGCATCGATATCGTCTTGTTGCAGGAACAACCAGGAGAGCCGGTACTGGTAATCCGCTTCCCCGGGCTTCGAGCGGTACACCTGCATAAAGGTATCAATCGCCTGTGGCCAATCGCTCAGTTGGCTGTAGGCCTTGCTTAAGCCGATTTTATACACCACGTTTTCTGTATCCAGTTCCGCGGCGCGCACGAACAGGGGGAGGGCCTGCTGTACGCCGACCTCGTTCACCAGTTGGGCCGCGGCTTCAAACTGCTTCGCGGCATTGCTGGCGTGGATCGGCAAGGCCTCAAGGGTCTTCCGCAGGGAGCGGCTGATGTTGGCGTTCAGGCGTTCCCGGACGGCGTTGAGATTTTCCCGGGCTTCATCAAACTCGGGGTAGATATACAGGGCTGCGCGGAAAAAGGGTTTGGCGATGTGGTCGTAGCCGCGAAGGGCCAGGGCGGCCCCGAAGCCGTTGAAGTGCTCGGGATTGTTCATGTCGATCAGCAGGGCTTGGATGAAGTGGTGATTGGCCTGGTTTTGCTGGTCTTTCTGCAAGTGGGAAACCGCTTTACGGTAGTGGCCGTTGGCGGCCTTGACCGGGTCCTCGGCGATGGCCCGGGCGATAAATTCCGTGCCCTGTGGGCCGAGCCCCGTGTCCGTTTCCGGTGGCGTGTCCAGCGCCTGCAGCAGGTTTTGCCAGACCTGGGCATCCGGTAGATGCAGGTCCAGGGATCGCAGCCAATAGCCGATCGCCTTTTGCTGCTGCCCGTCGCTGGCCAGGAGCGATCCGATATTGGCAAAGGCCGTGTGCAGCTTGGGATTTAGGCGCACCGCATGACCAAGGGCCTCAAGGGCTTCGCCGTTTTTCTTGGCGAGCATGAGGGCGATCCCCAACTCGTTATAGGCACTGGCGAAAGTCGGCTCCTGTTCGATCGCCTGCTGGAAGGTCGCGATGGCCTTCGATGTCTTCCCGCCTTCCCGGTACGCCACGCCCAGCTTGTAGAGCGTAAACAGGTCATCGGGATTCTGCTCGGTGATCATCTTGTAATACACGATACCGGTGTCCACATCGCCCTTCCTCAAGGCAATCTTGGCGAGGGCCTCGAGTGACCCGACGTGCAGGGGGCGCTTGGCCAGGACGGCCTGGTACATCGCCCCGGCTTCATCCAGTGATCCGATCTTCACCAGGCAGGCGGCCTCGATGAGCTTGGGTATGAGGTTATCCGGGGCCTGGGCGGAAGCTTCCTGGGCGGTTTTCATCGCCTCGTCCAGTCGCCCGAGGTCGACGAGCATGCCCGCCCGCAGGGTCAAGAGGGCCGTGTGCTCGGGCTGGAACTTGAGTACCTGCTCGATCGAGGTCAGGGCCCGGTCGATATCTCCTTCCGCATAGGCCTTCCGCGCGCCCTCGATCTTCTTGTCAATCGGCTGGTCATCGAGCAGGTTGCTGTAGTTCTTGAACAGGAAGTGGAAAGGGTCTTCCTTGCTCTCCTTGGTCATTCCCGGAACACCCGGGGCGACGGTTTTTTCGCCAAACTCCGTCCAGTCCGCACCGAGAATCTTCGTCATTTCTTCCCCGGGCGCATCATCGGTAAAGATCTCCAGCACCGCGGCACCGGTGGAACCGGGCGCAAGGGTGCCGAGCAGCAGCAGGGTCAAAAAGGCATGGGCCGGGTACACGGGTTGAAGCATAGGGCCAGTTTAGCATACCGGCCCGGGGAAATAAACTGCGGAACCGCCGAGGCGTAACGCCATGACCGCTTGGCGTAGGCGAAGGCGGGTCAAATTTCTCATAAAAATGTCGATTTTTTCAAGATTACCCCTAAACTCGCGTGCGTCGGTCGGGCACGGTGTCCGAGTGCGCTACATACAGGAGGAGTAGATGATGAAGTCCTTTCTTATCTTGTTGGTTGGGTTGTTTACGTTCGGCCTCTGCTCGGCCGAAGACGTCACGGTGAAGTTCGATTCGGCCTATACCTACCGGATGCTGGACCACACCTCCGAGGTGAATCGAAAACAGCTGCTTTTGCTCAAGATGCGCCAAGCGGGTCGATTGGAGAACAAGCAGTTGTATCTCGGTGCCGGCATGAACGTCATCGCGGATATGCAGGAGAGCAACACCGAGGCCAAGTTCGGGTACCTGATGCGGCATCCGACCCAGAACAACCAGGGTGGAAGGTCGGCTTCGGAACTGGTTATTCACGATGCGAAGCTCCAGGTGACAGGCACCTTGGCTCCCTGGGCCACCATGTACTTCCAGATGCTTTACGACCCCCAGCAGAGTTTCGGGGCGGGCACGATCACCAGTCTTGGCCGGAACCAGGTTCAGCTTCGCCGGGGCTACGTCCTCCTGGGCGACTTGTCAAAAATGCCTTTCTATGCCTCGCTCGGGAAAATGGCGACGCCCTTCGGACTGACCGATACGGTTAATCCCTTTACCTCCTCCACGGTCTGGCATGCCTTCGGGGGCCTGGCCTATGGCGGCCAGTTGGGCTACTCGCACGGGGGCCTCGACCTGGCCGTCATGGGCATCCAGGGCGGGGCCCAGTTTCGGGCAGCAAATTCCGGTGACGGTATACCGGATGACGTGGCCAATTACGCTGCCAGCGCGGCCTATACCTTGCCGATTGCGGAAGATGCGGCCCTCCGCGTGGCGGGGAGTTACGTGGATGGATCCGCCTATTGCCAGGGCTTTCCCGTTACCCATTTTTCCGGCTGCGACGGTTTTAACAACCCGGCCTGGGATGCGTATACGGTCTTGAACTGGGGCCGTCTCAAGGTGCTTGCCGAGTACGCTGAAACCACGGAAGAATGGCCGGGCACGCACAACCCGAATCCACCGCTGGATGTGTTTGCCGCGGAAAAAGTTTCGTCCTTTGACATCGGGGTAAAATATCAGTTGCCCGTTCAGGCGATCGGCAAGGATGTCGGGGTGTCCGTGGACTTCAGTCGCTTTGTTGCCGGAGCCGAGGGCAGTCCCTGGGAAGACCAGAGCCAGTTTGTCGTGGGCCTGGAGTTGTTCTGGAATGCCAACATGCAATTCTTTGCCGAATATATCAAAACCGAGGGATACGTGCCGCTGAATTTCATCAGCGGTCCCGACCCCTTTGACCCGAGCGAGAACCCGGGAACCACCCACAGTGTTTCCGAAGCGGAGAGCGAAGTGGTCGTGGTTGGGATGCGGGTGTCTATCTGAGTTTGCGGGTGCTATTCCGGGGCCCCGTCCCCCGGAAGACCGGGACCCTTCCGGGTCCGTGATCCCCCTTGCTGGCCTGGGAACCGGATTTAGGGTCAACGTACCGGGCTAATTGGCGTAGGCTAAGGGGAATGACAAGGATCAGCCAGGAAGTCTCCGCCGCCCCCCTGAGCCGGCGTTCGGCATTGCAGCTCGGCCTGCTGGGCGCTGGTGCCGCCTGCGTGGCGGCGAAAGCACCGGCTATCCGCCTCGCGGTCAAGTATCACATGATCCAGGTGGAGGCCTCCGTGCAATCCAAGTTTGAGCTGCTCAAACGGGCAGGTTTTCATGGGGTCGAGATCAGCCTCAAGGAACAGGCACTGGCCGCGGAACTGGTGCGTGCATCGGCCAGGACCGGTATCCGGGTCCACGGCGTGGTCCACGGCGAGACGGATGCCTACACCAAGGCGATCGACCTTTGTGATGCCGTGCGCGGCACCTCGGTCTTGATTGTTGCCCGTGAACAGCCCGGCCTTTCGTATAATGAGAACTACAACCTGATGCACCGGCACATCCGCATGGCACTCCCCTATGCGGAAAAGAAGGGCGTACCGCTCCTGATCGAGAACGTGAAGGCCTCCTTCCTCAGGCGGGCCGAGGAGATGGCCCGGTTTATCGACAGCCTGCAGAGTCCCTACCTCGGAGCCTATCTCGATACCGGGAATGCGATCACCTGGACCGACCAGAGTGCGGAGCATTGGCTCCGTGTGCTCGGTACCCGAAGCGTGAAACTCGACATCAAGGACCGGGGGCACCGCTTTTTCGGAGATCCGGATGCGGCATCACCGGATGCGGTCGGCACCGATGGGGGCGAAGTCCACTGGGAACATGTCCGCGCGGAATTGGCCCGGCTCCATTTTTCGGGCTGGGCTACCGCCGAGGTCAAGGGGGGCGATGCCGAGCGCCTCGGCCGGATGGCTCGCTGGATGCAGCGGATCCTCCGCTTGCCGGCTTGAGCCCGCACCGTATCTCCAGGTCAAAAGGGTGATTTATTTGCATATCCCACGCCAGGCTT
>JAYGFS010000233.1:0-3842 GCA_046581765.1 Verrucomicrobiota bacterium | reverse complement strand
CGCCAGCGAGTGACGATGGGCCGTTCGTCTACCAATTTGATTCGTCTGCTGAATAAGTCCGTCTCCCGCAATCACCTCTTGATTGAAGTTTTTGAGGATCATATTTCCGTGCAGGATCTCAACAGTTCCGCCGGTACATTCGTTAATTCAGAGTTGGTTCCACCTTTTGAGCACCGGGTGGCAAAGCTTGGCGACACCATCGTCATCGGGGAATGCGTATGTGAGCTTGTAGCGGCAAGTGGCCTGACTGTTCAGCCTTCCGATTCGGAAGATGGTATGAGGACGATTGTCTGGTAGGAGCGCACTTGGTGAGTACAACTCCACGGTTTCAATTACTGTTCTTGAGCGACGAGCGTCGTGGTGAGCGGGTTCCCATCGACCGGGATGGACTTTCCGTCGGCCGCTCATCCGACGCTGAAATTCACTGTAAAAACCCTTCGGTTTCCCGGCAGCATGCGGTCTTTCGCTATATGGGAGACCGCTTGATGGTTGAGGACGTTGGCAGTTCCGGTGGGACCCGGATTAACAGCACTCGGATCGAGAGCAACCGGGCGGTTCAGGTTGAGAATGGTGACGAGATTACCTTTGGCCATTTCCATACGCAGGTACTTTTACTCGACGACTTTGATGATGCCTTTGACGATGGCGAGAAGACGATGTTTGCGGGCGATGGGGATCTGCCGAGTGATCTCGCGGCAATCCTGGCCCAGTGCCAGGACGCTGGCAATTCCACCGATCCTGAAGTCTTTTCAGATCAACCCGCCAGCAGGGATCGGGCGGCATATGCAACGCCTCATGCGAATACTATTTTCACGAAGGCATCCGCGATGGAAGACCCCGGAGAAGCACCGCATGTTCCGGCGAGCCAATCCCTGGTCATTTTACTCACCCTGCTCTTGCTGGTATTGGTCGTGCTGTTGATCATGGCGGTTTTTAAATGGCCGATTGACCTCATGTCCCTCTTCTAGGACCGCACGGTCCACGCAGATGACATGACGGATTCGGGTGCAGGTCCCCGACCTCAGCGTGTAGACCGCATGCGCGCACTCATCCGCTTGAGGCGGGCCCGTTTTGGGCCACTTTATTCGTGTATCCTGCCCAGGGTATGCTAAAATATTAATCACGTTTATTAACCTTTTACAGGAGAATCTGCATGAGTACCGCCAGTGCCCGCCATATTCTAGTCACGACCAGCGAAGCCTGCGAAGCGCTAAAAGCCCGCATCGAAACCGGCGAGGACTTCGCCGAAATAGCCAAAGAACACTCCCAGTGTCCTTCCGGGAAAGATGGCGGGAACCTGGGCGAGTTCGGACCCGGACAGATGGTTCCCGCCTTCGACCTGGTCGTCTTCAACGAGGCGATCGGCCAGGTCCACGGTCCGGTGGAAACGCAATTCGGCTTTCACCTGCTGGAAATCACCGCCCGTAGCGACTGATTTTCCGGTTTCGTCCGGAGCATATGAGACGCGGAACCCTCTTGCGGTCGATCAAGGCATGGTGCGGTGCGTGCATGGTATCGGCACTCGCCTCGCCGGAGCTTTCCGCGCAATTTCGTATCAGCGAGCTGCTGTTTAATCCGCCCGGGAATGATTTCGCTGCCGAGGCCGTCGAATTGCTGGGCCCGCCCAATGCCTTGTTCACGAATGCGACCTATCTCGTTTTTATCGAGGGCGATGCCGGAGGCGTCCCGGGGACGATTCAGAATGTCTTCGAGTTAAGCGGTGCCCGCATCGGCGGTAATGGGTTTCTCCTGCTCCTCCAGAAAGCGTCGCCTTATGCGGCAAACCCCGATGCTGCGCTGCGACAAAATTCCGGCAGCGACGCGGGCTGGGGAGATGGCTCAGGAAGTTCCATCGCGCACCGGGGAGAAGCGGATCGGCTTGATCTCGAGAATGGATCCTTTTCCTGCCTGCTGCTTGAATCCCTGATTGAACCAGATCCAGGAGACTCCATAGACGCGGACGGCAATGGTGTGCCGGACGGGATGGCCACGAATTGGACGATACTGGACTCCATCGGCATGCTGGATGACGGCGGTCCGGGAGATATCTCCTATGCCGCCCTGACCTTTCGCCGGAATCCTGCCGCACAGGCACTGGGTAGCGTGGTGGAAGTCGATTTTCGCCCCGGCTATCTCGCCCGGCAGGGGAACACCCCTGGGAGTTCCCCCGGCGACTGGTTGGCGGGCGATGTGCTCGCCGGTGCACTACCCGATTGGGTGTTGGGTAGCGGGCCGAATACCGCGCCACCCCACGTGGCGGGATCCCCCCTTGATCATTGGGGCGGGCCCAATTTCGGAGCGCCGAACCTACCGGGCATTATCCTGATACCCCCTGCCCAAGCCATTCCCGAAGGCGGGCAGGCGTCCATGACGCTGCGGCTGAATACCGCTCCCGCGTCACCGGTGTTGCTTCGCCTGGCCAGCGATGTTGAAGTCCACATGAGCCTGGACGGTTCCAGCTTCTTTTCCGTGCTGGACGTCCATCTCCCCGATACCAACGCGGTGGAGATCCTGGTCGGAGCCGTGGATGACACGGATGTTGAAACATCCCCGCATGCGAGTGCGATCAGCCTGCAGATGCAGGTGCCCAGCCCGCCGGAATACCCCCTGGAAATGCCGCTGCCCGATCCCCGGGTGTCTATCGAGGAAAACGACAAACTCCTCATCAGTGAACTCAACGTGAATCCGCCGGGAACAGACGCTTCCCGTGAGTACCTCGAAATCGTGGGGCTGCCGGGTGCGCTGCTTGATGGGGTTTACCTGCTTGTGGTGGAAGGAGATATGAACGATGATCCCGGAACCGTAGACCTCCTGCTCGATCTGAGTGGTGTGCAGGTGGGCAGCAATGGTTTCCTGCTCGTGTTGGCCCCCGATCATCCCTACACGGTTCCTCCGCTTGCAGGCATTCATCTCGACCCGGCGCTTTCCACCGGTGGGGGCGTTTTCCCCAACGGATCGGTCACCTTCATGCTGATAACCACCACCGATCCGCCCGCACTGGACGATGATCTTGATAAAGGTGACAACGGGGTGCTGGAAGGCCTGGCCGAGGACGTGCAGCTGCTGGATGCCGTGGGCTGGACCGACGGTGACCCGGATGACCTGGTATTCGCGGAAACGGTGATCAACCTCGCCGAGAGCACCCCGGATGCGGCGATGCGCATGGGATCCAACACCTGGTTCCGTGGCAGCCTTGGGGGGGGCGGCGACCCGCTCACCTTCACCGGCCTGAGTGACGGTCTATACAGTCTCGGTACGCGACTTACACCCGGTGAAACCAACCGGGTAGGCCCCCGTATTGTTCCCCTGGTTCCCCTGAGTGGGGTCATCGGGGATCCGGGCAACCCGGGGGTCGCACTGCGTCTATTGGATGTCGGCCTTCTGCAGGGGGGCTTGAGCTTTACCTCCTTTTCGAACGCATCGAACGTCGTTCCTGCCGCGAATATTCAGGTGCAAGCCATTTCGAACGATCATTTTGCGGTCCTGCTCGATCCGGTGGGAGTGGGCTACGCCGCGGTGACGGTGCGCGTCAGCGATGTCTCATCCTATGTCGACCTGCCCCTTTCGTATGCGGCCTCCGACCCGGGTCGTCCGGGTGCTTTCTGGCTCACCCATGCATCCGATGCTTCGGCTGCCTTGGCGATCGACCAGGCGTATATGCTCGTCGGCGATGATGAGGGACAGGCGATTCGTATGTATCCGCGAGATCGTTCCGGGTCGCCGGTGAAGGAGTTCGACCTAAACCCGTTCCTGGCCCTTACGGATATTGAAGACGGCCAAGCGCGTGAAGTGGATATTGAAGGCGTGACGCGTAGCGGGAACCAGGTCTACTGGCTGGGGTC
>JAYGFS010000225.1:0-8131 GCA_046581765.1 Verrucomicrobiota bacterium | reverse complement strand
GACCTGGCGCGTAGCGGGGATTAACTTCGACCACTTTCACATGGGCGACCTCCTGCGCGAGGTCTTCGACCATCCGCATGCGGAAATCGTGGGCATCTCCGACGAGCAACCCGGGCGGATGCGCCCCGCAACAGGCAACTTCAACATCTCCGCGGACCGGATCTTTACCGACTACCGCGCCTGTCTTGAACAGGCGAAACCGGATCTCGTGATCCTCTGCCCGGCGGCCTCCGAGCACGGTGCGTGGACGGAAAAAGTCGCGCCGTACGATGTACACGTACTGCTGGAAAAGCCCTTCGCAGGATCGCTTTCCGAGGCCGACCGCATGATCGCAGCCATGGGGAAAACGGGGAGGCAACTCGCCATCAACTGGCCCCTGCGCTGGTACCCATCCCACGTCACGGCCAAGCGCCTGGTCGACGAGGGCCGCATCGGTGAGGTGCAGGAAGTGCATTTTTACGACGGCAATCGCGGACCCCTCTACCACACGGCGGACAAGGTCGAGGTCACACCGACGACCGAAATGAAGGCGGAAAGCTGGTTTTACGCGAAGGCACGCGGGGGCGGATCCCTCCTCGACTACCTCGGCTATGGAACCACGCTCGGGACCTGGTATCATGGCGGCAATGCGCCGGTCGAGGTGACCTGCATGTGGGATGAAACCGCGGGACTGGAGGTCGACGAGCACAGCATCACGATTTGTCGCTACGCAAATGGCTTATCCAAGTTCGAGACGCGGTGGGGAACCTTCAGCGACCCCTGGGTGCAACAGCCGCAACCGAAATGCGGCTTCGTTATCAAGGGGAGCGAGGGCACCCTGAGCAGTTACGATTGCGAGGCGACCGTCCGCCTCCAGACCCCGGACTGCCCCGCCGGCGAGGACCTTCCCGTGGACAAGCTGGAGCCCCCGCACCACGCGGCAATCCCCTATTTCATCGATTGCCTTTCCGAGGAACGACCGGTAGAAGGCCCGCTGTCGCCCGCGGTCTCGCGCATCGGCCAGCAGATCGTAGACACGGCGTATAAAAGCGCACAGGAGAAGCGGACCCTCCCGCTGGAATCATGACAGCAAGGCCTGTACGCAAGGACGCTTCATGAGCGAGGCCTACGGGATGGATAAAGTTACGGACGCGGCGGGCATTCCGGCCCCAGACATGAACTACCGCCCCCCCATGCCGAAGCGCTATCGGCCGAAAATCGGCCTGGTTGGCTGCGGGGGAATCACGGCCTATCACCTGGAGGCCTACCGGGTACTCGGACTGGAAGTGGCCGCCTTTTGCGACAAGGACCTGGCGAAAGCGACGGAACGCCGGGACACCTACAATCCCGACGGCCAGGTCTACACGGATTACCGGGAGCTGCTGAAGGACGATGCGATCGAGGTTATCGATGCGGCCACCTATCCCGATCCAAGGGTGGCGATCCTGGAGGCGTCGATTGAGGCGGGGAAACATGTCTTGAGTCAGAAGCCCTTTGTCGAGGACCTGGACCTCGGTCGACGAATCTGCGATGCTGCGGATGCGAGAGGGGTCAAGCTGGCCGTGAACCAAAACGGGCGCTGGGCTCCGCATTTCGCCTGGATGAACGCTGCGATCCGCGCGGGGAGCATCGGCGAGGTCTCCAGTATCGATTTTAATCTCCAGTGGGATCACACGTGGACCGCCGGGACGCCCTTTGAGGACGTTTACCACCTGGTCCTCTACGACTTCGGGATTCACTGGTTTGATATCACCAACGCCTTGCTGGATGGCCGGGAGCCGACCGCGATTCACGCCACCGTGGGGCAAACGGGATTCCAGCAGATGAAACCACCCTTTCTCGCGCAGGTCATGATGGATTTCGAAGGCACGCAGGTGCGCATGTCCTTCAACGCCCACGTGGTGCACGGGCAGGAAGACCGGACCATTGCCTGCGGCGAAAAGGGGACGCTCCGCGCCTGGGGGCCGGAGCTGAATCGCCAGCAGGTCGGCTTGTGGACCGAGGCCGGTTTCGCGCAACCGGAATTAGCGGGTTGCTGGTTCGAGAGCGGGTTCCAGGGGACGATGGGCGAGTTGCTCTGTGCGATCGAAGAGAACCGGCAGCCGTCGAACAACGCGCGGGAGAACCTGAAGAGCCTGGCCATGTGTTTTCAGGCGATGGAGGCCGCGGGGAAGGGCGGATCGCCGGGACCCTAGCCCGGCACCTGTTCGCCGTCGCCTACCGTTCCACGAAATCGGATGGACGACTGCGGCAGTAGTCGATGAGCTCCGACACGTGAACGGGTTCGATGCCACGCCAGAAAACGTTCCATTCCGGGCCACGCTGCCAGCCGTCGGCATTTTTCTCGTACCAGGCGTTGATCGGATTGTCGTTCCGGCTCCGCCAGAACATGGCGGGATGTTGCCGGCAGGCTTCCTCCCAGAGCTCCTGGGCAAGGCCTTCGCCACGGGCCTGGCGGCTAACCACGAACTTGGACAGGTAGGAACCGGCCGGGTGGGGTTCGAGGAGCGCGGCACCGCGGTAGTCTTCCTCGATATAGAAACAGGCGACGGCATCAAAGCGGGTATCCGGCTTCATGGGTTTGCCGAATCCATCGGCAAAGAGATCAGCCAGGCGGACGAGGTCGACCTCGGTGGCGGTGGCCTGGACGAACATACGACTGCCGCGGCGAATATTACTTCCATGACCTTTAACCGTGAACATCTCCTCGAGCAGGGCGAGGGGAGAGCTGATGGAAATATGGGTGCCGGGAAAACGGTCAAGGATGGCCACGGCGGTTTCGGCAAAGGCCTGATCGACCTCACACAGGGTGTGGTCATTCTTACGATGGGTGTAATGAAAATTTACCGGACTGTCGGAGGCGTCGCGCAGCCCGCCGGCTATGCGGAGGAGGTGAAGACGCCGGGTGGATTCAGGAATCAGGCCGTCAAGGGCGTCGATAATCGTCTGGCCGGGGCGATCGATAACATGGATGCGCCCGGCCGTGCTGTCGAAGCTGAAAAGGTCGGGATGGCCTTCAAGCTTCGCCCGGGCGGCTGACGCGTGTTCGCCCCAGAGGAGAAGTGCAGCCTTGAGCTCGAGCTTGAGCAGGAGTTGAAGGTCGAAGAAGAGAAGATCCTCCGCCTGCTCAATGGTCTGGGGCCCGGGGCAAATGAGGGCAAAGTACGGAACCTCATGCCGGTGGAATTTGTTCAGGTAGTATTCGTATTCGTCCCTGCGCCCGATGCTGTCGAGGAAGAGGCGTAGGGTGCGGGAAAGGAGCATGGCTGGGGCTGGGTTAGGGGTCTCAATCTGTCGCGTTTGCCCTGGCGGCGGCAGGCAATGGCACGCCAGGGCGTCTCAATACGAATATTCCTGCTCGGCTTTCACGGCTATCGTATCCACCTCGACCAATACGCCCAGCGGCAGCGCCTTGACGGCAAAGGTCGCACGGGCGGGCGGTTCAACCTCGTAATACCTGCCATAGATCTTGTTGAAGGCGGGAAAGTCGGCCATGTCGGCGAGCAGGCAGGTGGATTTGACCACGTCGGCATAGCTGCAACCGGCCTCATCGAGGACGGCACCGATGTTCTTCATCACCTGCTCAGCCTGTTCGGCAATGCCCCCCTCGACCACCTGGCCGGTGGCGGGGTCAAGGGGAATCTGGCCGGAGAGGTAAACCGTATTCCCCGCTTCCACGGCCTGGCTATAGGGGCCAATGGCCTGCGGCGCCCGATCGGTCTGGATCATTTTCTTCATAAGATAGCCCTTTAAACCACAGAAACACGGCTCGAACCCAGTAGATTTTTCAACAAAGGCATATTTGCCAAAGCCCCTCGGGATGCGTAGGGTGCGGGTTCAATCCACGGAGAACAGTATGAATTTTATTAGTCGATTGGGTACCTGTTTGAGCACGGCGGTCATCGCCGCAATGCTGTGCAGTTGCGGGGGCGGAAGTGAAACACCCGCCAGCGATAAAGGGGGCGAAAACCCGGCAGCCAAGGGAAAGCGGCAGTTCATCAGCATCGGCACCGCGACCCCGGGCGGCACCTTTACCGCGGTGGGTGAAGCGATTTCAACCGTGGTCGACGCGGGAAAGGGCGATCTCAACTGGGTGGTCTCGGCCGAGGCGACCAAGGGGACCAAGGAAAACATCCGGCGCCTGGAAGCAGGAGACATCCAGTTCGGCATGGCCAACGCAGCGATCTCTTATTTTGCCGTTAAAGGCGAAGGCTGGGACAAGGCGTACGGCATTCGGGCGGTTGCAACCCTGGCGCCAAACATCGGGGTATTCATCACACCAAAAGGCTCGGGCATTACGACCATCGCCGGCTTTAAAGGTAAACGCGTCGTGCTGGGACCGGCCGGCGCAGGCTTCGACTTCTTTTTAAGGCCGCTGCTCACCGCGCATGGGATCACCTACGAAGACCTGACCGAACAGAACGCGGGATACAGCGCAGCGGTCGATATGCTGGCCGATGGAAAAGCGGATGCCGCCTTTATGGGTGGAGCGATCCCGATCGGGGCCGTAACCCGGGCCTGCTCCACGCAGAACATCGGGTTCATTCCCATCACCCCTGAAGCAGCCGCGACCCTGCAAGCGCAATACCCCTTCTACTTCACGCTACCGATTCCGGCAGACACCTACAGCGACCTGGATACCGACCTGACCGGGATCAACGTGGGTAACATGCAATTCCTGACCCACAGCAAGGTCGACGAGGAGACCGTCTACAACTTCACGAAGATCATGTACGAAAACCGGGCAAAGATCGCCGCGCGACATCCGGCGGCGAAGGCGCTGAACCCGAAGAACGCGATCAAGCAAGTCGGCACGCCCTTCCACCCGGGCGCGATCAAGTTTTACCAGGAAATCGGCATCTGGCCGGAAGCTTAATCCGGGGTGCGGCACAGGCCAAATGAAGACCTCGTGAAGGGCGATACGCAAAGCACCCTGGAAAAGGGTCTTCAAGCCATCTACCAGGTCCTCGCCGTGGTGCTGTGCGTGTTCATCCTCGTCGGGGTGAACACGACCATCCTCGATCAAACGCCCAACCTGGCTATTTTCGGGATGCTGGGCCTGATCCTGGTGTTCATCCAGCGACCCTTTATCCTCAAGTGGCGGGATCATATCGGGGTCCGACTGGTGGACGTCGCATTATGCCTGCTCACGATCTTCGCCTTCGGCTACGTCTGTATCCAGAGTGAACCCCTGACCCAGTCCTTCTGGGTGGGCGGGAGCAAGCTCGGCGACCGGGCGGGCAGCGAGGTGGGGATGGATTTCGTCGTGGGCCTGGTCGGATTGATCGTGATACTGGAGGCAACACGGCGCACGATTGGCTGGACCCTGCCCATTCTCTGCGGGGTGTTCATCCTCTACGCGTTCTTCGGGGCGAGCATGCCGGACGGGCTGTTTCCCCACCGGGGCTTCGACTGGCAACGTGTCGTCAGCCAGACCTTTCTCCAGAACGGAGTCTTCGGCATCGCGCTCCGCGTGATGTTCCTCTACGTCTTCCTGTTCGTACTCTTCGGGACGCTGCTGGAGGAGACCGGTGCCACGGGCTACATCATCAACATGGCCCGGCGAATCTTCCATAAAAGCCCCGGCGGGCCGGCCAAGGTCGCGGTGCTCAGCAGCGGCTTGATGGGTTCACTCTCCGGCAGTGCAGTGGCCAACACGGCGACAACAGGAACCTTTACCATCCCGCTCATGAAGAGTGCCGGTTTCAAACCGGAAATGGCAGCCGGAGTCGAAGCGGCTGCGAGCTCGGGCGGTGCGCTCATGCCTCCCATCATGGGCGCGGGTGCGTACATGATGCTCGAGATGGTCGAACCGGAAGTGAAATTCCTGGAGATCATCAAGGCCGCGATCATTCCCGCAGTCCTTTATTATGTTACCCTTCTCTTGAGCGTACATTTCCAGGCGAAAAAAATCGGGGCGGAGGCGGGGACGTGGAACGAGGAAGAACTGGAAACGAGGCATCCCTTCCAGGGCCTGGTCTTCTTCAGCGCTTTCGTAATCCTGATCGCCCTGCTGGTCATCGGCTACACGCCCTTCCGATCCGTCAGCCTGGCCCTGGTCGCCATCCTGATCCTCAGCGCGTTCAACCCGGCGACGCGGGTGAACGCCCAGGGGGTATTCGACGCGATGATGCGTGCTGCGCGGAGCGGAATAACCCTGATTGCCGCCGCTGCCTGCGTGGGAATTATCCTCGGCGTGGTCTACCTGACCGGGATCGGCACCAAGCTTCCGAATGCCATTCAACCGCTCGCGCAGGACAACACGCTCCTCGCCCTGTTCCTGATGATGGTATCGACGATCATCCTCGGAATGGGCCTGCCCTCCGCCGTGTGTTACCTGCTGATGGCGACCCTGATCGGCACGGTGCTGCCGATGCTCGGCACCGCGCCACTCGCGGCGCACCTGTTCATTTTTTACTTCGGCATGATGTCAATGGTGACGCCGCCGGTAGCCCTCGCAGCCTATACCGCGGCGGCCATCGCGAAAGCGGATGTGATGAAATCCGGCTTCGTGGCGTTCCGCTTTGCCCTGGTGGGCTTCGCCCTTCCCTACGCCTTCGTCCTGCGACCCGAGCTGCTCATGCTGCAGGCGGACGGCCACGCGGCCGGAATCGGCCCCATCCTTGGCCATGTGACCCTGGCCCTGGTCGCGATCACCGGACTCGCTGCGAGCATAACAGGCTTTGCTTTCACGGTCCTGACGCGCCCTTCACGGGTGGTCCTGCTTGCGGCGAGCCTGGTCGTGTTTTTCACCCGCTTCTCGGGCGTACAATTGACCATGCAACTCGCAGCGGTGCTCGTCATCGTTCTCCTGCTGGGACTCAACCGGGCGAAGGTACGGGCCGCATGAAACCCTGGAAGACCAATCGCCGCAGGGACCTGCTCGATTGCGGTAAATTTCTGCGCGTGGAGGCGCACGAGGTCGAGCTGCCGGATGGCACCGTGATTCCCGACTGGCCCTGGGTGATCAGCCCGGATTTCATCAACGTCGTAGCGATTACCACGAACGATCGATACCTGTTTTTCCGCCAGACCAAATACGCGATCGAGGGCACGACCATCGCACCGGTAGGCGGGTACCTGGAACCCGGCGAAGATCCACTGGAAACGGCGAAGCGGGAATTACAGGAAGAAACAGGGTATCAATCTGCCGACTGGACGCCACTGGGAGCCTATCCTGCGGATGCGAATCGCGGTTGCGGTACGGGCCATTTCTTTCTCGCCCGGGGATGTACCCACGTGGGCGGCGAAGTGCCGGATGACCTCGAGGAGCAGGAACTCCTGCTGTTGAGCCGAGGGGAAGTCGAGGCGGCGCTGGACAGTGGCGAAATCAAGGTGATGTCCTGGGTTGCCTGCGTGGCCATGGGCTTGCGGGCGTAAACGGAGATCGGCGGCAGGATGGTCGGCCCTTCGAGAGCCTGAAAACCGGGAACAGAGCCTGGTGTATGCGGGCCTCGCCCGGGCAGGCCTCAGCGGGCTGCAGCCGCTTCACCCAGCGGCTCACTGGGGTCTAAGGATGGACGGCGTACCGTGGTCATGCGCCATGCCAGGGCGTAGTCCCCCCCGGTACGGGAAGCCACGGACAGGGCCAGTCCATCCTTCATTTGGCCGAGGTAGTAAATGTGCTCGACGTTATCGTTGCGGCTGCGGCTGACATCCAGGAGCAGGCCCGGCTCGAATGCACGGGCTTCGTAAAGCATCAGGTCGTGATCGGGCAACTCGGCATCGGCGGCAAAAAAACTGCTGGGATCGGTGTCGGTGATACGGCGATTCCACACCAGCACGGCGGAGCATTCGACCACCAGACGATCCGGGGGAACGCGCATATAATAGTGATTGGCGCGATCCTTACCCACGATGCCGTAATCCCAACCACTGAGCTTGACCTCGGCATCCACACTGAAATCCTGTTCACCGGCGTGCAGGATCTGGTGACTGTTGTAGACGTTCAATTCACCCACACCGAAGCGGCGGTCGAGTGGCGCCGTGGGACTGTGCGACCAGGAAGCAAACTCCTGCTTGGTCGCTCCCGCCATAAGCAAGGCCTTGATGACTTCCGAACGTCCGGCATCCGCCAGCTCGATATCCTTTCCAACCTCCTCGATCAACAGGGCGGCCGCACCGGACACCATGGGCACCGCGAAGCTGGTGC
>JAYGFS010000176.1:0-1541 GCA_046581765.1 Verrucomicrobiota bacterium | reverse complement strand
GATTCCTCCACCAGGCGTTCCTGTTTGAGTACACGAATGGCGGATATGAACCAGCGTGCATCTTCGGCCTGTACCTGGTATTCTGCCGTGTAGCGGTTGCTTCTTCCGTGGGTGTGTCCCCAGTGCCGTACCTTCCCGTGGACGTCCCAGGTGGACCGCACCCGGTAGTTGGGGTGGCCCAGGGATTCATCGGCCCCGAGAAAGTCGCTCTGCAGGATGTCAACCTGCTCGACACGACAGACCGCACCCCCTTCTTCGCGCAGGATAAGGCTGTCGTACACATCGTTGTAAATGCGGTCGAGTAGTGGACCGCTGACAGATTGGGCGAGGGCGTCGTAGACATCCTCTTCCTTTGCATAGTCGAAGGCCCGGTAGATGTTGCGCTGAAGCTCGTTGAAGGTTTCAACCGCCTGGGCTGCAGGAGGTATGGGCGTCTTGCGGCGTGTCTCCGCCTGGAAGGCCCAGAGGGTCCCGCCAATGCCGGCACTGAGGAGGAGCAGGCGCGTGGCGTTGCCCGCCCCGCGTGCCTGGGCCAGCAGCAGCACGAGGGCAAAGCTGAGCGCGACCCCGACCGGGCGGGTGGGGAAGCGGGCCGGGATCTCGGGTGGCACAGAGGAGACCGTGCCGAGGCGATTGGTCTCCGTGAACGCCGGTACTGCATGCCAGATGAATTCCGGCTCGCGCGGGGTGAGTTCGAAGTAATTGTAGCGCCCGTATTCCTCGAGCTCCACCTCCAGTCGATCCGGTTCCTGGTCCGGGTCCGCAATCTCCGCCCAGCCGTAGGCGGGTTCCGGCAGGTAGTGCTTCCAATGCATCCTGATCTGCTTCGGGGGACTCTTGATGGGATAGGCCACCTCGAAAAACACGAGGAGCAGGTCCAGTTGCTCTGCCAGGTGCCGGGACGCGGGGCTTCTTTCGTATTCAACCGTCCGGACGATCGGGTTAACGAGAATCCCGTCAATGATGACCTCGCTGATCGATTTCATGTAGGTCTGCAAGGCATCCTTGCGGTTCTGCGGCACGATGGGCGCGTTGTACGCGAGGTCCCGGGTCGGGGGAAACAGGAAGGACGGACCTTCCACGTAGTAGACCAGGGAGGTTTGGTTGAGCTCCATGTTCAGGTAAAAATTCGTGAACAGGTCCTGGTGCGCCCACGTGGGAAGCACCTGTGCCAGCATCAGCCAGCAGCATAACCGGAATCGTTTTTGCATCCGCATGGTAGGGTCCCAGCCTCTGCCGTGATGGGTCGATTTTCAACCATAATGCACCGGGCCTTCGACCGCGTTGCGGGTTCAAGGCTGCTGCGCCAACCTTTGCGAGGGAAAGGTGCCGGTGAGCATCGCGGGACCGCATGCGTCCACCTGGTGGGGACGGTCCTGACGGGAGGCGGATGCCAAGCCGGGAAACGCTGCGACCTTTTAGTCTCGCTTCAATCGATAGTAGTCGACCCGGTTGGTCGCGGAAGGGTTCACGGGTGGCGTTAAGGCAGGCAGGTCGATCCACGGACCGGCCAGGAGATCCGTCGTGGTCTGCAGGGTCCA
>JAYGFS010000170.1:0-2284 GCA_046581765.1 Verrucomicrobiota bacterium | reverse complement strand
GACCTGCTCGACGCCGATTTGGATCTGGTGATCCGAACCACCGCGGTGCCCCTGGATCATCCCGAGTGTAAACGCGCAAGCGAGATGGATCTCCCGCTTTATCGACGAGGGGAGGTGTTCCCCGCATTCCTGCGAGCGTTTAAGGCCATTGCGGTAACGGGTACGCACGGAAAGACGACGACGACGGCGATGATCGTCCACCTCTTGCGGAACTGCGGGATTAAGACCGGTTATTTCGTTGGAGGGGAAAGTGCCCAGTTGGGTGCGATCGCCGATATCGGGGATGGCGAACACATGATCGTCGAGGCGGATGAGAGTGATGGTACGCTCGTCCATTACCGGCCGGAAATTGCGGTGGTGACGAACATCGAATTCGACCATATGGAGCACTTTGAGAACGAGGCAGAGATGTTGGATTGCTTCCGCGAGTTCCTATCAGGTTGCGCGCAGGTGATATATTGTCGGGATGATGCACAGGCGACCAAGCTCTGCGGGCCCATGGCCGGGGCCCTGAGCTACGGGTTTTCGGAAGAGGCGGAACTCCGCCTGGATGCGTATAGTCCCGCCGGGCTGGGGTGCCGGGTTACCCTTGAAGGCGAGGAAACATCCCTGCCTTTCGCGGGGCGGCACAATGCCCTGAATGCCCTGGCTTCGATAGCCCTTGGCCGTGCCCTTGAATGCGGGATGGGAATGGAGGTATTTTCAGGTTTTGAGCCGGTCGATCGCCGTTTTCAGGTTGTTTCGCGGACCGAAAATGTAACCGTGGTTTCCGATTACGCGCATCACCCGACGGAAATTCGTGCAACGTTAGACATCGCTCGCGGCCTGGGTGCCCGGCGGATCATTGGTATATTTCAGCCCCACCGCTATTCGCGTACCCGACTTCTCGGTCCCTTGTTTCCTCCCGCATTTGAAGGGCTTGATCACCTGGTGCTTTGCCCGGTATACGCTGCGAGCGAGCAACCTGTCGCGGGCGGCACCCATCGCGACATGGGCAGGATGCTGATTCAGCATGGGCAAACCGCGTGTACCATCGTGGAGGGGCTGGATGAAGCCTGGGAGCAGGCTTTGCGGCAACTGGATGGCGAAGGTCTCCTGTTGATCCTCGGGGCCGGGGATGTGGTTGATTTGGTGAAGGAAGCGATCCGTACATTCGGCTAGCCCTGGAGGAGGGCATCCCGCCTGCCAAGCCATAAACCGGGCCGCGGTTCATTCGCTGAAAGCGGGCTCGGCCGACGCCTGTGGCAGCGAGCTACGGCCCGATGCGGATAAGCTGGGTTGTTGAACCCGAACGGGATTCCAGGGTGCAGGAGGTCATGCAGGCAGGGAGCAGGCAGGTCTGCCCGGCAGCAAGATCGAGCTTGTCGGCGATGCGTATGCTGCCGCTTTCAACGAAAATGATTTGCCAGGTTCCGTTCGTGGGAAGGTCATGGGCCTGGTGGATCGCGATGCGTTCCAGCGAAAAATAGGGTGTGCGTAACAGCTGGGTGTGACCGGGTTTGATTTCCCGCGTTTCCATTTTCCCGTGATTCCCGGGATCCCAATCGATAACCTGGATGGCCCGGGCAACATGCAGGTCCCGCGGCTTTCCATCGTGACCGATCCGGCCCCAGTCGTAGAGGCGATAGGTGGTGTTGCTGTTCTGTTGAACTTCCAGCAGGAGACATCCAGCTGCGATGGCGTGTACGCATCCGCCGGGAACGAAGATCACATCGCCCTTTGCAACCTCGATCGTCTCCAGGCACTTTTCCAAATGATCTTTTTCGAGGGCCTCCCGCAGGGTAGCTTCCGTGCTCCCCGGCTTTAGCCCGCAATAGACCCTGGCCCCCGGATCGGCATCCAGCACATACCACATTTCCGTTTTGGCCTCCCCGCCAAACGCTGCCGCAGTGGCATCATTGGGATGCACCTGGACGCTGAGGGATGTTTTTGCATCGAGAATCTTGACCAGGAGGGGGAAGGTCTCCGGAGCCGGGGTGCCGAGCAGTTCTTCGCCACGGCTTTCGATCAGGCTTCGCAGCGTGGTTCCCTCAAGGGACCCGTGGGCGATTACACTCATTCCATCCATCCGGTCGCTTAACTCCCAGGACTCCGCGGTTGGCTCGCCCGGGATTTCCCGGCCGTATACATCCGCCAACTTGCGGCCACCCCATACGTAATCCCGGTAAACCGGGTAGAAGGTGAGGGGATAGAGAGAATCGTTCATGGATGTTTAAGCATTGCGTATTATCATGTTTAAACTAGAAGGCAGCTGCAGTTGATGCAAATGGAGTTTTCATGAAAA
>JAYGFS010000145.1:0-7927 GCA_046581765.1 Verrucomicrobiota bacterium | reverse complement strand
TCCTCGAGGACCATGTAGTTGATCGGGACGAGCAGGAGGGTGATAAAGGTCGCGAAGAGAATCCCGAAGCCCAGCGATACCGCCATCGGAATCAAAAACTGCGCCTGCGTACTCGTCTCGAAGATCAGCGGTAGCAGGCCGAAAAAGGTCGTCAGCGAAGTCAGCAGGATGGGGCGGAAGCGTGCCACGCCGGAGGTACATACGGCTTCCCGCAAGGGCATGCCCTCGCGTCGGCGACGGTTCACGTAGTCCACCATGACCAGGGAATCGTTTACCACGACCCCCGCGAGCGCGAGCATCCCGAACACGCTCATGATACTCAGGTCCCGCCCCATGATCAGGTGACCCAGAACCGCCCCGACCAGGCCGAAGGGAATCACCGCCATGACGATGATCGGCTGGATGATCGACTTGAATGGAATGGCCATCATGGCGAATATCACGAAGAGCGTGAAGAGCAGCGAAATCCTCAGCTGGGCAGTCGTCTCCGCTTCTTCCTCGGCCTCCCCCCCCCAGGACCACTGCACCCGCGGATGGGCCGCCATCAGCTCGTCCAGGTACACCTCCAGGTCATCCCGGACCCGGGCGATATCGCTCTCGTCGTAATCGGCGAGCACCGCGACCGTGCGCTTGCGGTCCACCCGGCGAATCCTTGAATACCCCAGGCCCATGTCCATTTCGGCCACTTCGCTGAAGGGTACCTCGGTGCCTTCCTGCGTGCGCACCATCATGTTTTCCAGGTCGTAGACCGATTGGCGTTCCGACTCCGGGTAACGGATCATCACCCGGATGTCCTCCCGGCCACGCGGCACCCGCTGGGCCTCCGCGCCAAAGAAGGCCTGGCGCACCTGGCCGGCGAGGTCGGCCATGGTCAGGCCCAGGGTCTCCGCCTCCGGCTTGATCCGCAGCTTGATCTCTTCCTTCTTGTTCTGGAAATTATCGTTGATCTCATACACGCCCGCGTAGGTGTGAAGCCGTTCCTTGACCTGTTCGGCCAGGGTTTCCAGCTCGTCAAAGTCGAAGCCTTCCAGCTGCACGTCGATGGGTGACCCCCCCTGCATGATCACCGCCCGGAAAGTCAGCTCTTCCGCACCGGGAATCTGGCCAATCGCTTCCCGCCATTTTCCGGTCAGCTCGCGGGTCGTGGTTGTGATGCCTTTGCGGTCCCGTTCTTCCGCAGCCATGATCTCAAAGGTCACCCGGCCCTGGTTTGCGGCATTGGCGGCACCGCGTCCGCCGGATACCGAGAACATGTTTTCGATGATCGAATCGCTCGTTCCGGGAACCCGGTGGTCGGCCTGTAGTCTCCGGGCGGCCTCCTCGATGCGGATGATATGTTGCCGGGTCACCTCGGCCGGGGTGCCAATCGGCATGACCAGGCTGGCTGTCGCCCGCTCGCTCTCGACCTTGGGCAGGAAGCGGAAACCGATGATGCCCCCAACCCAGATGCCGATGGAGATCATGAATACGGCGAGAAAAACGGAAAGCGCCACGTAGCGGTTGGCCAGGCAGAAGTCGAGCAGGTTCCGGTAGACCTTCCCGCTGAACCAGGCGAGTCCGTCGCTGAAGCAGCGCTGGATCCGTTGTACAACATTCAGCTCCGCGCGTTTGCGCCGGCCGGGACGCAGGTGCTTGAGGTGCGCGGGCAGGATGAGTTTGGATTCCACCAGGGAGAACAGCAGCACCGGTATGACGACCGCCGGGATATTATAGAAGATCTGGCCTCGTTCACCGGGCATCAGGGCCAGCGGCACGAAGGCGGCAATCGTCGTGAGTACGCCGAAGGTCACCGGGGTGGCGACCGCGTGCGTGCCCAGGATCGCCGCCTGGGTTCCGTCTTCCCCGCTTTCCAGGTGGGAGAAGATACTTTCCCCAACCACGATGGCGTCATCGACCACGATACCCAGCACCAGGATAAAGGCAAAGAGGCTGATCAAGTTGATCGTGACCCCGACCAGCGGCATCACCGCAAAGGCGCCGAGAAAGGCCACGGGGATGCCGAGGAAAACAAAACAGGCCAGGGAGAAACGCATGGTCAGGCTGAGCAGAAGGATGATCAGCACCGACCCGAACAGGGCGCTCTCGATCAGGGTGCTGAGGCGCCCGCGAATCGTCTTCGAGCTGTCCCGCCACCAGCTCACTTCAATCTCTTCGGGCAACTGTTCGCGCTTGGCGATTACATATGCTTTAACGGCATCGGCCAGCTCGATGGCGTTTTGATCCCCTATGCGATGTACCTCGATCTCGACCGCCGGGGTGCCATTGTAGCGGGCGTAAATCGGCGTCTCCTCGAACCCGTCGCGGATCCGGGCCACCTGGCCGAGGGTCAGGTGCGTGCCGTCCTTGAAGGAGCGCAATACAATCTGTTCGAAATCCTGTTGCCGGTAGGCCTGGCCCTTGCTGCGCACGAGGATATCGCCTCCCGCGGACTTGATCGAACCGGCGGGAACGTCGAGGGACGAGCGTCGCACCGCCCGCACGACTTCATCGAAGGTCATCCCGTAGGCCCGCAGGGTCTGTTCCGAGATCTCAAGGGCAATTTCATACGCCCGTACGCCTTTCAGTTCTACCTGGGTGATCCCGGGCAGGGCGGCGATGTCATCCCGGACTTCCTCCCCGAGCCTGCGGAGGGCATGCTCTTCCAGGTCTCCGGCCAGGACCACGCTGATGGTTTCACGACGCCGGCCGATCGTGCTGTAGGTGGGCCGCTCGGTCTCGGTGGGAAAGGTCGTGATGGCGTCAACGCGATTTTTCACATCATCCAGGATATTCCGCACCTGGTAACCGTTCTCGAGCTCGATTCGGATGAGGGCCCGGCCTTCATCGCATTCCGTGTACAGGTGTTTAATGCCCTCGAGATCGAAGATCGCCTCCTCGATGCGAATGGCCACCCCCTCCTCGACTTCCGAGGGCGTGGCCCCACGATAGCTCATCCGCAGGTAAATATTGTCCAGCGCGATGTAGGGAAAGACCTCGAGCGGGATGCGGTTGAACATGGCGGCCAGGCCACAGCCGATAATGGTCAGCATCAGCAGGTTGGCCGCGATGCCGTTGCGGGTAAACCAGTTGATCATGGTTGCTTCGCCGGGCCCCTTCCGGTCTTGCCGCCGCCCTTGCCCGGGCCGTCGCCGGACAGGCCTGCCTGCGGCGCTTCCCGGCTTTCGATCCTCCGGACTTTACCGTTGATGCTCGGAATTACTTTCGCCCCCGTGACATCGTAGGCCACCGGGGTCAGGCAAACCAGGTCGCCCGGCTTCACCCCGGAGGCGATGACCACGACGTCCTTTTCGCTCCAGCGAATGGTCACCGGCATGCGTTGCAACTGGTTCTGGTCGTCGATCAACAGGACGTAACGCCCTTCCCGCAAGGCGGCCTGGGGAAGCACGATGCTGCCCGGGAGGATCCGGCCCTCGATTTCAGCTTTTACGAACATGCCCACCTTCAGCGGAGGACGATCACCATGACGTCCATATGGATCGTCCACCTGCGCGACCACCGAGGTCTGCCGGCTGCGCGCATCCACGGCACCACGGGTCCGGACCAGTCGACCCGGGTAGGTCCAGGCCCGGCTTCCCTGCTCGACCAGGATGGTCACCTTGGTGCCCCCGAGTTTCGCCTGTTCGCCGCGGTAAACGTGCGGCAGATCGACAAATTCCAGCTGGCGATCGCTGAGCGGCAAGGGAATTTCCACGTAGTCGATGGCGTAGATCCGCCCGAGACGGGTGCCGGGTGAGACGTATTGTCCGACATCGACCGAGCGTTCAAACACCCGCCCCGCATAGGGGGCCTTGATGGTGGTGCGTTTCAGGTCGCGGCGGGTCTTTTCCCGCTGGGCACTGGCAGCAGATAAAGCGGCGAGGGCTTCCTTGACCTGCGGCTCGCGCAGGACGAGGGCGGAGGGTTCCCCTTCCTTACCAAGGCGTTCCCATTCCCGCTTCGCCTGGGCCGCGCGTGCGCGTTCCTGGTCGACCTGCAGGCTGGCCCGGGCGACCGTCGCGTCGGCTACGGTCACCGCGGTCTCATAATCGATACGCTCGATTTGAAACAACACATCCCCCTCCTCGAAATAGCCCCCGTCGCGGAAACCCGGGGCAACCTGTACGAGGGCTCCGGCCACCTGGGGGATCAGCGTGGTCTCCGTTCGTGGCTGGACCAAGCCCTGGGTGCGAATGTTCACCGGGTAATCAACCGGGGTGACGAGCATCGCGTCCACATGGGTTTGTGAGCGCGGTCGCGGCTGGCGTTCGGGCGCTTTCTTGGAGGTGATCATCCTGTAGGTGAGCCCCGCCCCACCCCCGAGGATGAACAGGCAGAGAATGAGTCGAACGATATTTTTCATGGCTACTCCACGGGCAGTTGCAGCGAAATTTTCGGAATCAGGGGCAAGGGGGGTTTTTGATACGGAACGGGTGCCGCGGGGATGATGGGTAAAGAGGGCGCCGTCGATTGCTGGATCGTCTGCTCCGCGTGTGGCTTATCGTCCGGCGGAGTTACCGGTCCGCCTTTTGTGTTCCCCGGCTTCGCAACAAAATCCCCGCCGAGGGCAAGCACCAGGTCGATCCGGTTCTGCACGATCTGGTTTCGGATCGCCATCAGCTGCTGCAGGGACTGAACGTATCGCCGCTGGGCATCCAGCACGGTTAAAATATCCACCAGCCCATCCTCATACTGCGCCATCGCCAGCTTCTCAGCTTCGCCGTATTCGAGGTTCACCATGCCCAGGGCCGCGGCCTGTTGGCGCAAGCCCTCTTCGGCATTGATCGCGTTCTCGACCTCCTGAAAGGCGCGGAGGGCCGTATCGTATAAGCCCACCAGGGCCAGGTCCTGGTCCGTCCTCGCCACGGCCAACCCGGCCCTGAGCTGCCGCCCCTTGAAAAAGGGCTGGGTCAAGCCGGCGGCCACATTGCTGAAGCGAAATTCCTGGTTGAGGATATCGCTGAAGGCATCGGTGCTCGTTCCGCCCCGGCCGGTCAGGCGAATCGCGGGCAAGTATTCTTTTTCGGCCTCGTCGATCCTGTAGCCCGCCGCAAGCAATCGCTGGGTCGCGGCCCGGAGATCGGGACGTCGTCCGATCAGTTCGGCGGGCAACCCGGTGGGAATAGGTGCTTCCAGCTCTGGAAGCCCGCCTTCTTTGATGAAACGTTTGCCCGCCGGGTAATCGCCGATCAACACTTCGAGGTGCCGGAGCGCCCGGTCGGCATTCAATTTGCGCAGCAGCAGGTTTTCTCGCGCGGTTTCTACATTCGCCCGGCTCAGGCGGACATCCAAGGCGGTATTTAACCCCCCCAGGTAAAGGTCATCGATGGTGGCGAGACTGTTTTCTGAACTGTGCAGTGCTTCGCGGGCAATTCGGATTTGTTCCTTTCCGGTCACCGCATGATACCAGGCTTGGGCGATACGGCCGGCGAGTGAGAGGCGGGCGGCGGCAAAGTCTTCCTTCGTCGCTTCCCATTCCGATTCGGCTGCGGATTGGCGATCGGCGAGCTTGCCCCAGAGGTCGAGTTCCCAACTCATGTCCAGGGAAATGCCATAGTCCTCCGTGAACGTGGTGGAAATGCCCTCGATCAGGCCGCGAGTTCGCTCGGTGCGCGACCCGTCCAGTCGGCCCTTGATACTCGGCCAGCGCGCCGAGCCGGCAGCCAGGGCCTGCTGACGCGCGCGACGCATCCGGAGAGCCGCCTGGCGGAGGTTGTGGTTGGCACTCAAGCCCTGGGTGATGAGGGCTTCCAGGGTGGCATCGTCAAACGAAGCCAGCCAGGGCTCCAGGGCACGGGAATCGCCTTTCCAGGTCTCGGGCACCGGCCAGGGAGCCTCAAAAGCCGAGTTCTTGGGCGGCGTGCTGCGGCAACCGATCAACATCAGGCTCGCGAGGCACAGTAGGATTACGCTAGCTCTTCTCATCACCGAATGAGGGCGGATTCATACGCCGGATTGCGGTTCCGATCAATGGAAGACTTTTTCGGTCTTTCCCGATCTCAGGAAAAATTTACCCAGGGCTATCTCCGCTCAAACCAAGCCTTTACAAGACCAGGTTGCTTAAAATACGATTATTTTGTCGGGAAAAGTATCGATCGCGACGTTTATTATCTAGAACGAGTACCATCATGAACAACCATCTTCTCTACACCCTGGGCAGCCTGTTCCTTGGGTTGGCATCCGGCGGGGCTGCCGAGTTCGAGTTCAATCACGATATTCGGCCGATCCTTTCAGCCAATTGCTATTTTTGTCATGGGCCCGACCACGAGGGGCGCAAAGCCAAGCTCCGCCTCGATTCCTACGCGCACGCGACCGCCCTGCGCAAGGATGGTTCCCGGGCCATCGACCCGGGGAATCTTGGGGACAGCCTCGTTATCGCTCGTATCCGTTCCACCGATCCGGAGGAGCGCATGCCGCCGGAGGATTCGCATCGCACCCTGAAGGCGCACGAGGTCGCGCTGCTGACGCGTTGGATCGAGGCCGGTGCGGAGTACAAGGACCACTGGGCCTTCGCCCCAATCGGTAAGCCGAGGCTTCCCGCCAAAGCCGGTGCCTGGGTTAAAAATCCGATCGACACCTTCACCCTGAGACGTATCAAGGAGAAGGGCCTGGAACCTTCGCCGGAAGCTTTCCGGGCAACCTTGATTCGACGTGTTGCTTTTGACCTTACCGGTCTCCCGCCGACCCTGGAGGAGCTCGATCGTTTTCTCGCCGACCGTTCACCCGGGGCCCATGAAAAGCTGGTCGACCATTACCTGGCTTCTGAACACTACGGTGAGCGCATGGCCCTGGCCTGGATGGATGCCTCACGGTACGGGGACACCAGCGTGATGCATGCCGATGGACCCCGGACGATGTGGCCGTGGCGAAACTGGGTCATCCACAGTTACAACGAGAACAAACCCTTCGATGAATTCACGGTCGAGCAGATTGCAGGTGACCTCATCCCCCATGCAACCGACCAGCAGAAACTTGCGACCGGGTTCAACCGCAACCACGCAACCTCTGACGAGGGCGGGGCCTTTCCCGAGGAGCTCCGGGTTGACTACATCGTCGATCGGGTGAAGACCACGGCCAGCGTATGGATGGGCCTGTCGATGGAGTGTGCCCAGTGTCACGAGCACAAGTACGACCCTATTTCGAACAAGGAATACTACCAGTTCTTCGCTTACTTCAATAACAACAAGGATCCGGGCATGCAGACCCGGAGGGGGAACCAGAGCCCGACCATTGACGTGGTCGATCCAAAACTCGCGGCAGGCCTTGCCGCGTTCGATGTCGAGCGAAAAGAGCAGCAGGCCAGGATTGAAGCCCGGAAGAAGGACGCGCTGCCGCAGATTGCCGGGTGGATCGAGAGTCAGCGTAAAGATCTCGAGGCCGGCAAGGCCGCCCCGATGCCAGGCGGCCTGCTGAGCCACCTGCCGCTGGATGAAAACGAAGGCGGGCCCTTCACCGACATCATCGGCAGCCACCAGGGTAAGCTGGCGGGTACCTTTGAAAAATCCGAGCGATCGGGCAGTACCTGTATCAAGCTGAACGGCAAAACGACCATCGATTTTCCCGCCGCGGGAACGGAGCTCGAATTCAATGAGGGTTTTACCTTTGCGGCCTGGGTCAAGGCGCCGAAGAACGCGGGCGGTGCGATTTTCTCCCGCATGAAGACGCCCCAGGCATACCGCGGGTACGATTTATGGATGCAGAACGGCCAGGTCGGCACGCACATCATCCACCAGTGGCCGGGTAATGCCATAAAAGTGGTTTCCACGCCACGGCTCCGGCCCGACCAGTGGGAACACGTCTCGGTGAGTTATGACGGATCCGGCAAAGCCGCCGGGATCCAGGTATACATCAACGGCCAGCCGGTTGAGCACGCGGTCGAGGCGGACAACCTGACGGCCACCATCAAGAACGATGCCCCCTTCCGGGTCGGTGCGCGTTCCAACGGATCGAA
>JAYGFS010000125.1:0-2653 GCA_046581765.1 Verrucomicrobiota bacterium | reverse complement strand
ACTACCGGGCCGGGGGCGGCGTCGAGGCAAAACCCTCGGTCCATGAAAGCCAGGAACTCTTTACCCAGCATGCAGCACCCATCATCGCCCGGCACTGCCTTGAGTGCCATGATGCCGCCACCCGCGAAGGGAAACTGGATCTTTCCCGGAAGGCACCGGCCCTTTCCGGCGGCAAGCACGGCAAGGCCATTGTCCCGGGTAAATCCGCGGAAAGCAGGCTGTGGAAATCGATCGCCTCGGATGAAATGCCCGACGAACGACCCGCCCTGTCCAAGCAGGAGAAGGAGCGCCTCAAGCAATGGATCGACTCGGGCGCGACCTGGACACGTGACTTCATCGACCCCGCTATCTACGCCCGCGGGGACCGCGATGCGAAAGTCTGGCTGCAACGGCTCACGGTCCATGAGTACATCGAGACCGTCAAGGCCACCCTCGGCGTCGACATCGCCGCGGAAGCGCGCCACCTGCTGCCACCCGACCTCCGGGCCGACGGCTTCAGCAACACCGCGTATAACCTGCGGGTCGACTTCAAGCACGTCCAGGCCTACAGCCGGATGGCTGAACGCATCGTCCGGGAGATGGATGTCATCGCCTTCGCCCGCCGCTTCGGCCGGAGCCAGAAGTTGACCGACAAGGATATGCGTGCCCTCATCTCGAACATGGGCGAGTGGATCCTGCGCGCGCCCCTGCGGGACCACGAGCTGAATATCTACCGCGGTATCTCCACCACGGTGGCCAGCACGGGCGGGGACTTCGAGGAGGCCCTTCGCCTTATCATCGAGTCCATGCTCCAGTCCCCACGCTTTATCTACCGGGTGGAAAACCAACGCGGGGACGGGTCGCGTGCCCGGCTCAACGCCCACGAGCTCGCCTCCCGCCTGAGCTACATCATCTGGGGATCGTCGCCGGACCGGGCCCTCATGCAGGCCGCGAAGAACGGTGGACTGCTCGACCCGGAAGGCTTCCAGGCACAGGTTCAACGCATGCTGGACGATCGCCGCGCGGCGAAGCAGGCTTCACGTTTCCTGTACGAGTGGCTCGACCTCTCGCGGCTGGACCACCTGGCACCCGACCGGAAACGCTTCCCCGGGTGGAGCGAAGGACTCGCGTCCGATATGCGCAATGAAACCCTCGCGTTCTTCATCGAGGTCGCCTGGAAACAAAAGCGTCCCCTCTCGGACCTCTTCAACGCCAAGCTCACCTTTGCCACCCCGGAGCTCGCCCGGCACTACGGCCTCACGCCACGGGGGGAAGGCATGCAGCGATACGATCTCTCCGGCGTACCCGCCCGCGGCGGCCTGCTCACCCAGGGCGCGGTGCTGAGCATTGGCGGGGACCAGGCATCCATGGTTACCCGGGGCCTCTTTGTCCTCCACGAGCTGCTACGCGGGGTGGTGAAGAGTCCCCCGCCCTGCATCGACACCACCCCGGTGCCCTCGCGCAAGGGGCTGACCCAGCGCGGCGTGGCCGAGGAACGCCTCGCCGACAAGGCCTGCGGGGGCTGCCATGCCAAGTTCGAGCCGCTCGCCTTCGGCCTGGAAAAATTCGATGGCCTGGGCGGCTTTCACGAGCGGGATCCCTTTGGCAATCGCCTGCGCGATGACGGCGAGGTGCTGATGCCCGGGACCGCGCAACCCACCCCCTACCGGACTTCTAGAGAACTCATGGACCTCCTCGCGAACAGCGAACGCGTGCGCGAAAGCATCACCTGGAAATTCATCCAGTTTGCCCTCGGCCGTCCCCTCACCGCCGCCGACGCGGTCCTGGTTGACAAGGTCCACCGGGCCACGCAGAATGCAGGTGGAAGCTATATGAGCCTGGTCACCGCGCTCGTCAGCAGTGATCTCGTGCAAAAGACCCGAACGGAGAGTGAAGAATGAACCCGCCCCTCAGTCGACGCACCGCCCTTGTCGGCATCGGAAAAGGCCTGGGAGTCGTCACCATCGGCCTGCCCCTCCTCGAGGAAATGGTCGGCCCTGCAGCGGCCGCCCCGGCCAGCGTCCCGACCCGCGCCTTCAATGTGTTCTTCGGCCTGGGCATTCCCAAGCCGCTCCAGGTCGAAGGCTTCGACGGGGTGATGGAGCCGCTCAAGGAACTGGGCGACAAGTTGCTCATCCTGCGCGGGGTGGACCAGGTCCGCGCCGACGAAAACGGGATCAATGCCCACTTCGACGGGGCCTCCGCAGCCTTCACCGCGAGCAGGCCCAACGGTGGAGCCAAGGCCGGGGGCGCCTCGATCGACCAGCTCGTCCGGCAGGCGCATTACCCGGACGGCCTGCCGCCCGGCATGGTACCCACCCTGGTCGGCGGCACCTTCTTTCGCCGCAGCCGGATCAGCCGCTACGTGCACAGCTACAACCCGGACGGGACCGTGGCCGCGACCATGCAGGAAAAACCGCGCGACCTTTTCGACCGGGTCTTCGGGGCGGTGCACCTGCCGAAAGGCTCCGATGCCCGAAAGGAACGCCTGCGGCGCAGCGTGCTCGACTCGATGGTGGACCAGTACCGCTACTATACCGGCAAGAACTCACCCCTCGGCCACGCATCCAGGTCACGCGTGGCCGATCACCTCGACCGCATCCGTGAATACGAGATGCGCGCCTATGAAATGCGCGAGATCAAGGGCGGGGCACCCGGCCTTCCCCCGCGCTCG
>JAYGFS010000109.1:0-9034 GCA_046581765.1 Verrucomicrobiota bacterium | reverse complement strand
CCGCCGTGGGCTTCACTTGGTCGATGTCGAGTTTGATACGCGTCGTCTTGGCCATATCCTGCTTGGCGGGGCCAACCCGAAGCGGTTTAATCTCCTGGGGTGTGATGGCGACCTTCTCATCCACTTCGTCTTTCAGTATATCTTCCGGGTTGATCTCAAGGGTCGCTCCTTTACCTTGAACGTCGCCCGGCAGAATCTCAATGGTCTGGCTGGTCCCAGCATCCACCTCGCCAGGGCTGACTTCCAAGGTCTGGCTGGCCGATACATCGTCGGCAGCCGCCGCTACATCGATTTCAAGCGTCTGGCTCCTGCCCATCTTGTCGACGGCATCCGAATCGATTTCAAGCGTGGCTTCATTTTGGGTGGCAGGGCTTATCGGCTTCGAATCGTCCGCTACGACTTCTTCATCAATGACAATACGTGCGGTGGCGTTCTTGGCGGCATCGCGAATATCCTCAGGCGGAACCGGTTGCGGGAAATCATCCGATGCACCTTTCGGCTTCGCAGGTCCTTTGCCGGCAAGTTCCGGAGGAAGCTTGATACGGGTGGTATTGGCTTTTTGTTCGAATGTCGCCTTGGAGACAAGGTCTTCTTCCTTCTGCGACGCCTTTTTCTTCACACCACCGATCCGAATTTTTGGCAACCTCCGCTTCTTCTTGTTGTCTTTGGCCATAGTATGCTCCACTCAACAGCCGAAACCTCGGCCGGAAATATCAGAAATTCTAGAGAATCCGTCACACAATCTATGCCACGCCCTAAAGGCATGGCAACAAATTTCCCGCCAACTATTCACATTTCCAGCTAAACCGTACTATACTGAGACAAACTACCCCTCGAACCCTCGAAGCAGCCTATGCACTGCCCGGCCAACAAAACATTTTCGACCCTCCGATCAATCCTTCCACGCACCGGCCTGGCCGCCTTTGGCGCCCTGGTGCTGTGCAGCTGCACGCCAATGAGCCAGACGGAACAGGACTACCTCGACGCTCAACAGGAGGAAAGCGAGCAGGAGGACGCGTTCGGGCGTAAATTAGACGTTGGTGCCCAACAGGCTGAGATGATTAAGAAAGTCCAGGAAAAGGAGCGCACTGACGGCCTGACGCACGGGGAATGGCTCAGCCGATTCATGGCCGGGGAAGCCCGGAGCGGCAGTGTCCCCGTCGACGACTGGGTGAGCACGAAATTGTCTGAAAACACATTTGAAGTCCGCTATATCTACACCCTGCTCGACCGTAATTATGAATCCACGAAGAAGGGCATGGCCTGGAAGGTGGACAGCGTCCTCGACCGGGTCATTGGGCCACGTGTGCTCACGCCTGAAGAACTGGGTTCTCGGGGAGCGCGGGTAGGCAAGCTGCAGAGCGAACGCTGGGCCAGCAAGGACCGGGATAGCCTCGAGTAAGTCAGCGGACCTCTCGCCAATCGTTCGCCGGGCCTTTGCCGAGGACTTGGTCGACTGGTTTGCGGAGCATCAGCGCGACCTCCCCTGGCGCAAGAAACGAAGTCCCTACCGGATCTGGCTGTCTGAATTGATGCTCCAACAGACCCGCGTGGATCAGGTCGTTCCCTACTTCGAACGCTTTCTCAAGCGCTTCCCCACGATAAAGGCCCTGGCCGAGGCGGATCAACAGGACGTACTCAAGGCATGGGAGGGCCTTGGCTACTACTCCCGCGCGCGCAATTTGCACAAGACCGCCATTTATCTGCATGAAGAATGCCGTGGGCGCTTTCCGAAAAGCTACGCGGAGTTACTGGCATTACCCGGCATCGGTCCCTACACTGCAGCCGCGATCGCCAGCCTGGCCTACGGGATCGATCACGCCGTACTGGACGGCAACGTCGTCCGGGTCCTGAGCCGTGTCTTTGCTTTTACGCCCCCGGTTACGCGGGCCCGGAACAAACAATTCCTGCAGACAGTAGCCGAAGCCCTGCTGCCCCCCGGGCGAGCGGCCGCATTTAATGAGGGGATCATGGAACTCGGTGCAACGGTCTGTAAACCCCGCAAACCCTTATGCCCATGCTGCCCCCTCAATCACGTGTGCAAAGGCCAGCACGACCCACACGCCTACCCGGTAAAAGACAAGAAGAAGCCCATCCCAACCATCGTCGTCGGGGCGGCCACCATTTTCGACCGGAGGAAACGCGTCCTCATCACCCGGCGACATGAACAAGGCATGCTCGGTGGACTGTGGGAATTCCCCGGCGGAAAGCTTGAGGCAAACGAAACCCTGGAGAGCTGCACCGCCCGGGAAATACGGGAGGAACTGGGACTCGACATCGCCGTCGGCGAAGAACTGCTCGTCGTGCATCACGCGTACAGCCACTTCAAGCTCGAGATGCACGTGTTCACCTGCCGGATCACCAAGGGGCGGCCACGCGCGATTGACTGTGCCGATTTCGCCTGGTGCAGGATCGATGAACTGGAGGCGTACCCCTATTCGAGAGCGGACCTGTACGTGGTCGAGGCGTTAAAGGGAGCGGAAACCCGGAATAGCCAACAAAACTAAACGGTCAACAATTCGGCTTCCTTGGCCGAAAGCATGCCGTCGATTTGCTTGATGTACCCGTCGGTCAGTTTCTGGACCTGATCCTGGGCATCCTTGCCATCGTCTTCCGAAATCGTGTTCCCCTTCCGCAAGCCCTTGACGTGATCGTTCGCCTCGCGACGGACGTTGCGCACCGCCACACGCTGCTCCTCCGCGTAGCCCTTGGCGACTTTCAGGATATCCTTGCGCCGCTCCTCGCTCAACTCGGGAATCGGGATCCGGATAATCCGTCCGTCATTCATCGGGGTCACCCCGAGATTGGCACCGAGAATGGCTTTCTCAATATCCCCCAGCGTGGAAGGGTCAAAGGGGCTGATAACAATCAAGCGCGGCTCGGGGGTGGAAATATTGCCGAGCTCTTTCATGCGCATCTTGTTTCCGTAGGCCTCGACCTCGAGCGTGTCTACCATGGCCGGCGAAGCTTTTCCGGAACGAAGACCGGAGAACTCACCTTGCAGGAATTCCACTGACTTGCTCATCTTTTCTTCACAATCCAACAGAATATCATCTACGTTTTCCATTTCAGCATCCTTTTGTGATGAGCGTGCCCACCGGCTCGCCCTCCATGACCCGTTTGAGTTCATGGTCCTTGAAAAAATCAAATACAATGATCGGGATGCCATTCTCGCGACAGAGGGAAAACGCTGCCGTATCCATGATCTGAAGATTCTTGGAAATCGCCTCCGTATAGCTGAGCTTGTCGTAGCGAACGGCATCGGGGTTCGTACTCGGATCACTGTCGTACACCCCATCGACCTTGGTCCCCTTGAGCATGACCTCGACATCGATTTCCGAGGCCCGCAAGGCCGCGGCAGTATCCGTGGTGAAATACGGGTTACCGGTTCCCGCGCCGAAAATAACGATTCGACCTTTTTCCAGGTGCCGGATCGCCCGGCGGCGGATGAAGGGCTCGGCTACTTTCTGCATGGGGATTGCCGTCATTACCCGGGTCTCCGCGCCGGCTTTTTCCAGGGCGGACTGCAGGGCCAGGGCGTTGATCACCGTCGCCAGCATACCCATGTAATCGCCCTGGCTCCGCATGATGCCAGCCTGTTCACCGGCAAGTCCCCGGAAAATATTGCCGCCACCGACCACCAACGATATTTCGACACCCATCTCGCTCACCTCGATGAGTTGGGAAGCGACCTTGGCGAGAACCTGGGCATCCAGGCTATGTCCTTGCTCACGGTTCCCGAATACCTCTCCGCTGAGCTTGAGCATGATACGCTTATAATGGGGTTTACTCATCGAGCCGGATCATAGGTGCCGAGCGGTCCGTGTCAAAGTGAATTTGGGCCGGCTTTGGCGGGAGAGGAAGATTGGGGCTCCCACCCGATCGCGCGGGCCGAGCCGCCAGCCCCTTAAAGCAGGATGTCCTGGTGCAGGATCATCATCCCGTTCTGCTCCTTAAAACTGCTGCTCTGCAGGTTGAACGCTCCAGGACTTTGGGTGAGAATGAACAAGCGCGCAAGGTTGGCGGGCAACCCGGAAACCTCCACCTGCTGATGGAAGATCTTGTTTGCCCCGAGGACCCGCTCCATCACCATGTAAAAGACCGGTTCGTGTTTCTGGCCCAGGTTGAGCCCCTTGTTTTGCTTCTTCACCCTCCCGATAGCAAAGGCATTGACCTGGCCCAGTTGCGAGATCCGGCTGCGCATGTCTGGATCGATCAGTTGCTTGACCGAGCGGTCACCCTTGGCGTCGTCGATCACGAAAAAGGCGTCCTCCCGCTTTAGGGAATAGACGCGATCCCGGTAAACCAGCCGGGCGAACTGGATTTCCTGGGGCAGGTCCGTGCCCACGCGAAATCGGATCGAGTCAATTCCCGTGGTCACATCGCCTTCCGCGGAGCAGGCCAGGTCCGGTCCATCCACCACGGTTCGCACCAGGAAGGACATGGAGGAAAAGATCGGCATCTCGACCTGGAATAAACCCTTGACCCCGTTTACAATCGTGCCGGGTACAGCTTCCGATTCCTGGCAGGTCGAAAAAACGCGGTGGGTTCCCGAGTGGGTGAAATCAACCGTTTTGCCCTTGGTTGAAAACGCATTGGTCCACTGGGTGAGATCCGAGCGATTCGCGTCGAGCGGTTGCACGTAACTCAAATAGGAGATCCCGGACGCTTCGCCAAAACCCCGGCGACCCAACAACATGAAGATCAGGCCAAAAACCAGCACGCAGGCCAGGAAGGCACCCAGGCTCAGGAAATGGTTCACCCAGCGCCGGGCAAAGACGTAGTTCAGGGGGCCGATAAGAACCAGGTAGATCATCGCAACAAAAAACATGAAGCCCCAATTGTGTTCGGGCAAGACCAGGCGGCGCAAATGCAGCAGGATGGTCTGTTCCACGGTGCCGTATAAATAGCTGGAGTTGTTTTCTTTCACCCGGGCGACCGGGTACCCCTGCTTATCCAGGTTGTTACCGCTGGCCGTATGCCCGGGCTTCGCGTGATAGACCACCTGTCCTGCGCCAACGCTCGAAGCCCCGGAATCCTGGTTCAGAAAGCTCAATTCCGTACCGACAAAGATGGGGAAACGACCTTGGGAATCCTGGAAAATATGCAGGGTTCCCCCACGATACACCCAATCCCGCAAGGCCTGCTTACGGGAGGGCTCCCATTCCGGGGCGTGTGCCAGGACCAGGCTGTGCAAGGTGTCCAGGCCGGTAAGCGAGGTCGGAAACTCATCGTCCGCAAAGGACTGCATCCGGGAGCGACGCCCGACAACGCTACCCGCCTCGCGCAGGAACATGCGAACCGGCGGCCCAGCCTTTGCCCGCTCCACCTTCTGGGAAGTGGAGGGCAGGAGACCCCGACCGATGCGCAGCCTCCACTGCTCATGCTCATTTGCCACGTAACAATGGAAATGGACCCAGCGTTGAGTGAAGGGGGTGAGATACACGGGCTGCACCAGGCGTGCGCCCAGTCGACTGCCTGAAAAATCCTCTTTTTGCAGGGTGATCGTGCCGTCAAAGGCCTCGCCGGTATTGTTGGCCACGAGGACCGACAGGCGATTGATGCGCTGAAGGACGACGGTGTTATTGAAGCCCCAACGCGGCTTACCCTCAAAGGTGATCCCCTGGCCCCATGCCCCGGACACGGGAAAAAGCAGCATACCCAGGATAATAATGATTCGTCTCACCCCTGCATGATATGGACGGAACCCGGTCGTGGAAAATCAAAAGTCGGAGTTTCTGGGGCGGGTGAACCCAGCACCCCGGTTGCCCCCTGAAAGGGAATCCCGTCATCAACGCGGTTCTTGCCCCGGACACCCCAGCCTGCTAGCGTGTGCAAAACCGAGCGAGGATCCTTTATGCCGACCAAGAGAGAAGCGCCCTGGCGCAAGGCCATGCCTGCCAGGCAGTTCAACTTCATGCAATCCATCCTCAGCGCACCCAGCCCCATCGGCCTGGAAGGTGCGATGACACTTGGCGTCCTGAAGCCCTTCTTCGAGGAGATCAAGCTCCCGGGATGGGACATCCACGGCTTCAAGGGCAATGCGAGCGTGGTCCTCGACACCCATCCCGGGGAGGACGATCGATTCAGCCTGATGTTGATCGGCCACGCTGACAAGATCCGCATGCAGGTCCGACAGATCGGCGAGGACGGTAAAATCTGGATCAACAGTGATTCCTTCCTGCCCACGACCCTGATCGGTCACGAAGTGACGCTCTTCAGCGAGGACCCGAAAAAGCCGGGAAATTACCGACGCATCGAGGGCGGGACCATCGAAGCGCTGGGAGCGATCCATTTCGCCCCCCCGGACCTACAGGCGGGCAAGACGGGTATTCGGCCGGAAATGCTCTACCTCGAGTTACAGACCTACGGGGACCATGCGCAGGCCCAGATCGAGAAACTCGGCATCCGCCCGGGCGATACCATCATCCTGGACCGATCCATCCGCCGCGGGTTCAGCAAGCATACCTTCTACGGTGCGTACCTGGACAATGGCCTCGGCTGTTTCACCGCGGCCGAGCTTGCCCGCCTGGTGGCCAAGCGCGGGGGTACCAGGAACATCCGCCTGCAATTTGCGATGGCTTCACACGAGGAGATCGGCCGCTTCGGAAGCCGGGTACTCGCGGGGGTATTAAAGCCGGATGCCTTGATCGCGATTGATGTGAACCATGACTTGAAAGCGGCACCGGGCGTCGGAGACAAGCGCTTCACGCCGCTCTCCATGGGCAAGGGCTTCACCGTGGCCAGCGGATCGATCACGAGCGAATACCTGAACACCCAGATCGCAATCGCGGCGAAAGCCCGGGGCATTCCCGCACAACGCAGCGTGACCGGCCGTGATACGGGTACGGACGCGATGGCCGGGGTATTCGCTGGCATTGATGCGGCGGCCACTTCCGTGGGCTTCCCCATCCGCAATATGCACACGATCTCGGAAACCGCGCACACGGGTGACGTGCTCTGCTGTATCCATGCCCTGGATGCCCTGGTGGAAAGGCTCGACGGGATGAACAGGGGGAAAGGCGTCCGGGCGAACGATCTGCGCAAGAATCATCCCCGCCTCGACCAGGTAAAGACAATTTGAGGTAGACCGCGTATTTCGCGTGCGCTTAGCTCGAACCGTTCAAACAAACCACCATGAAGGAAGCCCCTATGAAACGCCTATTGCTTTTATCGATCCTGTCCACGGCGGTCGCCCGCGGAGAAATCAAGGACAGCCCCGGGAAACACCTGGACATCATTGAGAACGGTAAGACCCTCGTCCGTTACATGTACGAATACGATAATTCGAGCCCGGAGAATCGGCTACGGACCTACAAGCCCTTTCACCATGTGATGGACGAAACCGGCGAAAAGACCCTTACAAAAGGGGACGGGGGCAAGTACACCCATCACCGGGGCATCTACATCGGCTGGAACAGGCTGAGCCATGACGGAGCCACCTATGACCTCTGGCACATGAAGGGCGAAGCGACCCAGCTTCACCAGAAAGTCCTCAGGCAGGAAAGCGATGAAAAGCAGAGCACGGTGACCACGCTGATCCATTGGCAGACCAAGGCCGGCGCACACGCGCTGGTGGAAGAACGAACGATTACCGTGCATCACGGAAGCGGCGCGCACGCCCTGATTGATTTTCAATCCAAGCTGACAGCGGACAATGGCGATGTCAGCCTCAGGGGCGACCCCGAGCACTCGGGTTGTCAATTCCGCCCGCACAACGACGTGGCGGGTAACAAATCCGCCACCTACACCTTCCCCGGCCCGAAGACGAACGTGAAGAAGGACCGACGAATCCCCTGGGTGGCGGAGACCTTTAAATTGTACGGAAAGAATTATTCCGTGCAGCACATGAATCACCCGGAAAACCCGGGCGAGTGGATTCACTCCGCCTACCGCGACTACGGCCGCTTCGGCTCGACCTTTTACACCGATGTCAAGGATGGGGAAACACTGGTCGTGAACTACCGGATCCGGGTGACCCTCGGGGATACGCCCGGATTGGATGCCCTGGAAAAGGCGTACGCCTCCTACGCGGGCAACTAGGCCCCGGTGGGTTCCGCATGCGAAGGCCCGCCTACCTGCGGAGCCCCATGCCGAGGAGGAAGATCGGCTTGAGAATCGACCACCACCCGCTGATGGGCTTCATCTTGGTGTAGCCGCCGAGTTCCTTGGGTGGATAGATTTTCGTTACCGGAACTTCCCGCACCTTGTATCCCAGGCGGATAAACTTGAAAAAGATGTAGGGCTCGAGCTCGTACTTGTCGAGCCAGGGCTGGTCGATGTTGATTCGCTCGTCGTCAAAACAGGCAACCCGGATCGCGCGAAAGCCATTGGTGCTGTCGGTGATGCGCCGGCGGGCGGCCATGGAGAACAGCAGGGGATGCATAAAACCGGTGGCGAGCCGGCGGTAAAAGGGCATGTTCCCGAATTCACCCTCGGGTAAATAGCGGGATCCCTGCACAAAGTCGTAGCCATCCTCGATGATCGGCTGGACCAGGCGGGGGATCTCCGCGGGGCGATCCTTGTCGTTGCCCGCCACCACGACGAGAATCTCGTAGCCTTCCTTGCGGGCATATTTAATCGCTGAACGGATCGCCGATCCAACCCCCTGCTGCTGCTCGTGATCGTAGACCTCGTAGCCCTTTTCGCGCACGACCTCGCGGCTTTTGTCAGAAGACCCGTCATCGAAAACCATCATCTTGTCCACGGGAACACCGGCAAAACGGTCACAAACACGACCGATCTTCAGCTCTTCGTTCCAGCAAATGGGGGTGGCGAGAATCTTCATCAACTTAAAGCCGGTATGCGTACCATACGCAAAAAGTGATTCAATGGTTAAATCACCGCAGTTCGGGCTCGGCCCGCGTATCGATCAGGCGCATCTCTACATCGGCCTGGCGAAGGATGCTGCGCTCGTGCCGGGCGTAGCCGTTATACCGGTACAGGGGATCCTGGACGGGATGCCGCCAGCGATGGAGCACGCGCCCTTTCGGCAACGGTGCCGCCCCCTGGATCGGCGACAAGACCCGGTAGT
>JAYGFS010000090.1:0-1952 GCA_046581765.1 Verrucomicrobiota bacterium | reverse complement strand
GCCCATTCGCAGCCACGGCTTCAGCGATCCGGAAGAAGTGAAAATACTGAAAAGTTTTGGCATGCTGACCGCGAAACAGGTCCTTTTCATCACCAATGTCGACGAGGCCGACCTGGAAGCCGGGTCCAGTGCCCACGTGGAAGCCGTGAAAGCCTATGCGGAGGCGAACGGCGGAAAAGTCATTACGGTCTGCGCCAAAATTGAGTCGGAGTTGGCCGAATTGGAACCCGAGGACCGCAAGGAGATGCTGGAGTCACTCGGCATGAAGGAGCCCGCGCTGGACAAGGTCGTTCGGGCCGCCTATCACCTGCTCGGCCTGCAGAGTTACTACACCGCGGGGCCCAAGGAGATCCGCGCCTGGCCGATTCGCATTGGTACCCGGGCACCGCAGGCCGCCGGCGTCATTCATGGTGATTTTGAGCGTGGATTCATCCGGGCAGAGGTGTACTCTATAGACGATATGGTGGCCTATAAGACCGAAGCGGAAATCAGGGCCGCCGGGAAGCTGCGGGTGGAAGGCAAGGAGTATGTGATGCAGGAGAAGGATGTTGTTCATTTCCTATTCAACGTTTAGCGCGGTCCTGGGGAGTTTCCTATGTGCCTGGGCCCTTGCCCCGGCCCAGGAAGTCGGCGTGGCGCAGGCATTCCCACTGGATCAACGCCTGGTTGAGGCTGAGGTTGAGCTGCATAACCTCTCCACACTCGTTCGACCGCTGAATCGTGATGAATTGGAGCTTGTCCTCCAGGAACGCCTGACCCACTTGCGAGACCTGCTCAACGATATTGCCCGGCATGAAGTTGATTTCGACCAAGCCAACGAGGCCCGCAAGCAGGAACTGCGGGTGATGCTCGACAATCTATACCAAAATCGTGGCAGGGCCAGCGGACAACTGACGGTCGTTCTCGACAGCCTGGAAGCCAAGGGGGGCGAGGTCGAGCAGCACCGAAAATACCTCGCCGCCACGAGTGAAAGCTCCCTCAGCGTCAGTGATCCCCACGCGATAACCAGGATGCTAAGCACTTGGCTTCGCTCCAGTAAAGGCGGTGTGCGCTGGGGATTCAACCTGCTCAAGTTCCTGGGGGTCCTGCTGGTCACCGTCCTGGTCTCGCGCCTGGTGGTCAAGGCCACGGGGAAAGCCCTCCTGATCGAGCAACGGATGTCCCAGCTGTTGGAAAAGTTCGTCCTTCGAATCGTGCGCTGGCTGGTCCTCTTCGGTGGATTGCTGATCGCGTTGACCATGCTTGAAATCGATATCGGACCCATCCTCGCGTTTATCGGTGCCGGCGGCTTCATTATCGGCTTTGCGCTGAAGGACGCCCTGGGGAACTTCGCCAGTGGAATTCTTATTTTGTTCTACCGGCCCTTTGACGAGGGGGACACCATTGAAGTCGCCGGTATAATCGGGACAGTATCCGACATGAATATCGTGTCGACGATCGTGCACACCTCTGACAACAAGGAAATTGTCATTCCCAACAACACGGTATGGAAAGATGTGATCACCAATGCCAACGCGAAGGACCTGCGCCGGGTGGACCTCGTTTTCAATATCGCGTACAATGCGGATATCGAGCAGGCCAAGGCCATCCTGGAAGGGCTCTGCACGGAGCATCCCAAAATTCTACCTGAGCCCTCCACGACCATACGAATGAGTGCGGTCGGGCCCTCATCGGTTGAATTTATCTGCCGACCCTGGGCCGCGACCGGCGATTACGGTGGGGTGAAATACGATCTCATTCGGTCGGTGAAAGCGGCCTTCGACGAGGCGGGCATCCGTATTTCCTTCCCCCAGCAGGCCGTCTGGGTTCAATCGGATAGCTAAGGGTCTGGCTTGCCTGTCGCGGTAATTCCGGGTAGACGTGGCAAGCCCGGTAGCAGGAATACCCTTTCAGAGGATTCGCCAGGTTGATTCTATGGAATTTCTTCCTCTCTCTATCATTGTTTCGGGCAC
>JAYGFS010000569.1:0-5646 GCA_046581765.1 Verrucomicrobiota bacterium | reverse complement strand
CCGCTGATCGCCTGCTGGCCAAGGGGCATCGCCGCCAGGGGCGAGCTGCGGCACACGGTCGGGCACGTGATCGACGTGGTACCTACCCTGCTGGACCTCACGGGGGCCGCGTGGCCCGGGCGCGTGAAGGGACAGCCGGTTCCGGCCTCGCCGGGACGCAGCCTCGTGCAGACCCTGGCCGGCGACGGTCCCATCCTGCACGACGACCTCTGGTGGTATCACGATGAGCACAAGGCCCTCCGCAAGGGGTACTGGAAGCTGGTGTCGTCAAAAGGGGAACCCTGGCAATTATACCACCTGGGCCGGGATCGCACGGAAATGCGGAATCTCTCCGAGTCCATGCCGGAGAAGGTGCAGGAATTGGCGAAGCGGTGGGATCAACGGGCCGCGGAATTCAAGGTCCTGGCCTTGCAGGGAGCGGCGGAGAAAGCGCGGAAGCCAAGGAAAAAGAAGTAATTATGTATATTTTCACCTATCCCGGCATGAGGGGCGAGGGGCGACATGCCGAAGGCCCGGAAGGGGCCCGGGCCCCTCGGTCGGGCAGACCCGGGTGCGATAACTGTTTACTGATGCCCCCAAACGGGTAAAACCCATGGTGATGCGATTGAAACTTCATTGGCAGATCCTCATCGCCCTGGGCGCGGCAATCGTCTGTGCCCTGGTCTTCAAGTCGATGGGCACCGACCATTCCCTGACCGTCGGGCTGGTCGGCACGTGCAAATTTGTCGGCACCATGTTCATGAATGCGCTGAAGATGATCGTGGTCCCCCTGATCGTGCCCTCGATAATCTGCGGCATGATGGGGCTCGGCGAGGACCGGAATTTCGGCCGCCTCGGTGGCAAAATCCTCGGCTACTATGCCCTGAGCGGCCTACTCGCCATCATGACCGGGCTGATCCTGGTCAACCTTATCCAACCCGGGAAGGTGGACAAGGAAACCGCGGAGGCGATCCTCTCGCAGGCACAGGATCCCGGTGCCTTCATGGAAAAGGTGGAAGGCAAGGGGGGCGGGGATATCGCCGAGATCTTTATCCGGATGATTCCCACCAACGTCTTTGATGCGGCCACGGATAACGGCCAACTGCTGGGCCTGATCTTTTTCTCCCTGCTCTTCGGGTTTTTCGCCGGGCGGCTCCCGGAAAAACACCGGGAGACCCAACAGCGCTTCTGGGAGAGCTTCCTGGGGGTCATGATGAAAGTAACCGACTTCATCATCCGCTTCTCGCCTATCGGGGTGTTCGGCCTGATCACCCCGATCCTGATCGAGACCGGAACCGGCGCAATTGCCCCGCTCTTCAAATTTTTTGTCACCGTGGTGCTCAGCCTGGGCATCCACGCCTTTGTCACGCTGCCCATCCTGCTCCTCCTGTTCAAGTTGTCCCCCCGGAAACATTTCCAGGCGACCTCCCCCGCCCTGCTCATGGCCTTTTCCACCGCCTCTTCCGCCTCCACCCTGCCCGTGACCATGGAAGCGGTTGAAAAGCGCGCCGGCGTATCCCGCCGCATCTCCAGTTTCACCCTGCCGCTCGGGGCGACGGTGAACATGGACGGGACCGCCCTGTACGAGTGCGTCGTGGTGATCTTCATCGCCCAATTCTATGCGGTGACCCAGGGCATCGAGATCGCTTTCGCGGTCCAGTTCCAGGTGGTCTTGTTCGCCCTCCTGACCTCCATCGGCGTCGCGGGCATCCCCAAGGCCAGCCTGGTGGCGATCGCCCTGATCCTCGGGGCTGTCGGTCTACCGGTGGAGGCCCTCGGCATTGTCCTGGTCGTCGACTCCCTGCTCGACATGTGCCGGACCTCGGTGAATGTCTTCTCCGACACCTGCGGCGCGGCGATCATTGCCAAATCGGAGGGGGAAAACGAGCTGTACAAAAATGTGGACACCCGCTTGGTTTAAACAAGCCCAGAAAGTGCCCGGGCTCCGGGAAAACCGGTATTTTGTGTGGTAATTTATCCACAGCGAATGCTAGTTTGACTCCCATTTTCACAAAAACCCCAACAAAAGATGATCGTGAACCTAAAATTCTTCCCGCAAAGCCTGCTCGGGGCAGCTGGACTGCTCGTACTGACCGCTTGCAACACCTTTGAAACCCGGGCGCCCAGGCGGGCGCCTCTGCCCTATCCCGGGAAGGCCCAGGCCGCCCGACCGCTCGCCGCCCGGGTGCCGGGCGTCAAGCCGGTCCCTTCGCCACAGCCCACCCGGCCGCTTCGGCCCGCCCCGCAACCAAGTGGCGGGGCCCTGGAGCAGGAAATCAGGGCGAACGCGACCTTCCGCAATGAAATGCGGATGCAACTGGACCAGATCACCACGGAGAATGCCCGCCTGAATGCTGAGATCATGTCGCTCCGGCAGGCACGGCCGGCAGTCACCCCTTCCGCCTCCGACAGCGAAATCCGCCTGCTCAAGGCGCGTATCGATGAATTGGAAGCCCAGCTTCAAGCCGTGGAGGCAAGCGCCCACGCGAATAGCAGACAGATCCAGCTCATCCCCGGGAAAATCAAGGCCCTGTTGGAAAAATACCAGGGGGGCCAGGGCGGTGGCCGTACCGTCGCCCCCAAGAGTGGCACGAGAGCCGGCAGTACGGTACCACAAACCGGCTACGATCATATCGTGGCCACCGGGGAAACCCTCTCCGCCATTGCCAGTGCCTACGAAGTGAGTGCACGCAGGATTATTGAAGCCAACGGGCTGACGGACCCCGACAACCTGAAGATCGGCCAGAAGCTGTTTATCCCCGAATAAATAGCCTCCACGATTTATACGAATACCGGCACCATGCCCTACTATTACAAAGACAAGGACCAGGTCTTCGGACCCGCGGAGTTCGAGATGCTCTACGCGTGGGCCCAGCAAGGTGAACTGCCGGCCGAGCTGCCGATCGCCAAGGACGACCCGGAAGGCGTATACAAGCCCGCAGCCGAATGGCCGGAGCTGGAGATGGAGTGGGAAGTCACCGGCGAGAAGGGCGTGTATGGACCCCTGCATGTTGAAGCGGTTATTGCTTTCCTGGAGAACGAAACCTTCGCCCCGGGTGACCAGGCCCGGGAACGAGCCACGGGGGAAACATACGAGGTGATCGACCTCTCCTGCGCGGTGCTGATGCAACAGAACGAGGCCCTGCGGGAAGCCCTGGAGGCTGCGCACAGCCAAAGGGACGCGGCAAAAGACGCCGCAGCGGCTGATGTCGACATCCCCCACAACAGACGCGAGTGGCAAGACACGCTCAAGCAACGCGATGAACTGGCCAAGGAAGCGGTCAAGTGGAAAAAGTTTTACGAAGATCTCGGTGATCGCAACGAGCGCAACGTCAAGCAACTCAATGACCAGCTGGACGCATTGAAGGCGGATGAGCGGATTGCGAGCGACCGGATCCGCAACCTGGATAAACAACGCCGGGTGCTCGAGGAGCGAAACCTGGAAATCCAGGAATCCGCCCTCGCGGGTGCCAGCACGGGCAACGACGATGCGCTCGAGTTGCTCAACCTGAAGCGGGCCTACAACGACCTGAGCGACAAGCTGGAAAACGTGCTCGATCAACTGACCATGCGCACCGAGCAACTCGAGAAAATCTACGTACAGCGGGACGAGCTTGAGCTGACAGTGCGGCACAAGGAAGAGGAATTGCAGCAGACCATCCGCGAGGAGCGCGAGGAAAACCGCCATATTCGCCGCCAGCACATGGACCTGGAAAACCTGCATGCCGAGTTGCTGCGCAGCTTCCGCGAGCTGAATGACAAGATGGTGAAGATGCGGAACAACCCGGACTTCAAGCGTGCTCCGAGCCCCGGGCAGGAAATCGCCCCGGCAGCCCCCGGCAAGCGCGGGCGGAAGAAGAGAGAACGCGGAAAACCGCGTTTGAAAATGACCTGAGCCCGTGTCCGTAATCATCCAGGTTCCGGCCAAGCTCCAGCCCATTACTGGGCAAACCGAGGTGGAAGTGGAGGGTGCATCGATCGCGGAGGCCTTGCGTGCGTTCGTTACCCGCTACCCGGAGCTGGAGGACCGTTTGTTCAGCGAATTGAGCTTGCGACCCTATGTGCGGGTGTATTTAAACCAGGAGGAAATCACCTACCTGCAAGGCGAGTCCACGCCGGTGCGGGACGGGGATTGCATCGCCGTGGTCCCCACGGTAGGAACATCGGGATGAACCCCCTTATCGACAGCTTCCCCCAGGATCTCAGCAAGGAAGAGATCGAGCGCTACAGTCGTCACCTCATTCTCCCCGAGGTGGGACTGGAGGGCCAACGGCGGCTGCGCAATGCAGCCATCCTGTTAATCGGCGCCGGCGGCCTGGGTTCCCCGCTCGCCATGTATCTTTCCGCCGCCGGGATCGGCAAGCTCGGGATCGTCGACTCGGATGTCGTGGACGCGTCCAACCTGCAACGCCAGGTGATTCATCACAGCGGGGATGTCGGCCAACCCAAGATCCATTCCGCCCGGCGCAACATCCAGGGCATCAACCCGCACGTCGAGGTGGAAACCTACGACACCTATATCTCGTCTGCGAATGCCCTTGAGCTCATCCGGCCCTACGATCTCGTCATCGACGGGACGGATAATTTCCCCACCCGGTATTGCGTGAACGACGCCTGCGTCCTGCTCGGCAAGCCGAACATCTACGGCAGCATTTTTCGCTTTGAAGGCCAGGCCTCCGTCTTCTGGGCCGAGCATGGCCCCTGTTACCGCTGCCTCTACCCGGAACCACCCGCACCGGGACTCGTTCCGAGCTGTGCGGAGGGCGGGGTGCTCGGGATCCTGCCCGGGATCATCGGCTGCATCCAGGCGACCGAGGCGATCAAGCTGGTTCTCGGCCAGGGCGATTCCCTGCTCGGCCGCTTGCTGCTCTTCGATGCCCTGCGCATGGAGTTCCGGGAGTTGAAGCTCCGGAAAGACCCGAAGTGCCCGGTTTGCGGCGAAAATCCAACGCTGACGGAGTTGATTGATTACGAGCAGTTTTGCGGCATACCCCAGGCGGAGGCAGCAGAAGCCCAGGCCTCCCAGGATGATCACATAACCGTGGAGCAGTTAAGGGATGAATTGGCCGTCGGCGGTCAACTGACCCTGCTGGATGTGCGTGAGCCCTACGAGTGGGAAATTGGTCAGCTCCCGGATTCGCTGGAGATGCCCCTGGGCGACGTTCCGGAACGCTTCGGCGAACTGAACCCGGAAGACGCCATCGTCGTTTACTGCCGAAGCGGTATGCGCAGCCGAAAGGCGCAGCTGTTTCTCCAGGATCAAGGCTTCAAGAACGTCCGGAACCTGAGCGGCGGCATCCTGGACTGGGCGGCAAAAATAGACGCCTCTATTCCTCGATATTGAGGCATACGGGACTTGAAGAGACGCAGGGTTTACCTCAGCATTCACCGTTTAACTTTGGTCTCCATGGCAGAAGAAATCTATCGACAGAATCGCGTGTCCGACATCGTGTGGCATTGGCAGAAGGAGGGCGGAGCCCCCGCACCGTCCACCCGTAAAGCCGAGATGATCAAGGGTTTGGTCGGCATCGTCATCGGCTACAGCATAGCCGCCTTTCTTTATTTCAAGAAAGGGCATACCGGTATGCCGGTTTTCATCGTCAGCGTTTCGACCATCATCGCCTGCTGTGCCTTTTTCATCCCGCCGGCCTTCCACCGGATCGAGGC
>JAYGFS010000455.1:0-4149 GCA_046581765.1 Verrucomicrobiota bacterium | reverse complement strand
GAAACAACCGGTATCCCGTAGACGCTTTATGAACCGCTCGGCCCTGTTCGGCTCGGTGCTTATACTTCCCAACAGCCGGGTCTTCGGCGCCAACGAACGCGTGCAGGTGGGTGTGATCGGGTGCGGCGGACGCGGAACCGGCCATGTCAGCTGGGCGATGAAGTCCGGTGCACAGGTCGTGGCCGTGTGTGATCCCGATGAGGCCAAGCGGCGGAATGCCGCCAAGAAGGCGGGCGGGGAAGTCGTCAAGAAGTACGGGGACATGCGGGAACTGTTCGACGACAAGGATGTCGATGCGACCATCATTGCGACCCCCAACCACTGGCACGCCCTGGCGACCATCTGGGCCTGCCAGGCGGGCAAGGACGTCTACGTCGAGAAGCCCGCCAGCCACTCGATCTGGGAAGGCCGGAAAATGGTGGAGGCCGCGCGTAAATACAAATGCATGGTACAAATCGGCACACAGCAGCGCTCGGACCCGGCACTCATCCAGATGCGGGATATGCTCGACAAGAAAGAGCTGGGCGAGCTGCAGTGGGTCCACTCCATGTGGTATGCCCACCGCGGGTCGATCGGTAAAACCACCGAGCCACAAAAGGTTCCCGATGGCGTGGACTACGACCTCTGGTGCGGCCCCCGGGAGAAGGTTCCGCTGATGCGGAAAAGGTTCCACTACGACTGGCACTGGTTCTGGGATTACGGCAACGGGGACATGGGCAACCGGGTGATTCACGTGATCGACGATATTCACCACGTGCTCCGCATCGACAAGGATGTCCCGACCCGCATGATGGCCGTGGGCGGTCGCTTCAAGTATAACGATGATGCCAACACGCCCAATACCGAGGTCATTATCATGGACTGGAAGGTGCCGATCATCTTCGGCAGCCGCAACATGCCCTACATCGACCCGAAATCGGGGAAAGGCACGGGCACCTCGTTTTATCGGCGCTTCGGGAAAGGGCACCGCTTCACCAACCTCATCAAGTGTGAAAAAGGCTTCTTTACCGTGACCCGTGGCGGAGGCAAGGTCTACGACAACGATGGCAACACGATCAAGCAGCTCAAGGGAGATGGCGGCGGCAGCCACATGAAAAATTACTTCGATGCCGTCAAGAGCCGGGATCACAAGAGCCTGAAGGCCGACGTCGAGCAGGGTCACCTGGGTTGCCTGCTGCTGCACACCGGCAACAACAGCTACCGGGTTGGACAGGCGGCGGACCCGGCAAAAGTCGCGGAAGCCTGCAACTCGAGTGAAGAGGCAAAACTGACCTGGGAATCCACCGCCGAGCACCTCAAGTCCAACGGGGTGGACCTGAATATCGAGAAACCAACGCTCGGCCCCTGGCTGACCTTCGACCCCAAGACCGAACGCTTCACCGGGGAACATGCCGAGGCGGCCAACGCCCTGGTGAAAGAGTCGTACCGGGCACCTTACGTGATTCCCGACCAGGTGTAGGGCGGCGTCCGGCTCCATCCAGGGGCCGGAGCACATACAGGAAGTGCCGGGCAGGGATTTCGCCCGGCCCCTTTCACCTTGCCTTTCAGCAGCCTTAAAGGCAAATTTCACCAGATGAGTTTTGAGGACAAACCGCACGGGAACAGCTGTTTTCCCCGCTGCGAGTCACCGGGATCATGAGCTCCGGTCGCGTATGCAATGCCGCCCGCTGTGGAGCCATACCCGGCGCCCGCCTGGAACGGCTGGATGGCACCGGCCTTTCCGTCGAGACCGTGCACACCGATGCCAAGGGCCGCTTCCAACTCCCCGGGGAGGGGCCGGTGAGGATTTCGGCCGAGGGATTCACCCCGAAAACACTCGAGGCCGAGAGCGCTATCGAGCATGTCAGGCTACTGGAGAACCAGTTGGTCGGCTACCTCGACCGGTTCTGGTGGGAACCCGGGGAAGACCTGCCCGTGTACGTTCATGCGCCGGAACCTTTCAGCATCACGCTCTACCGTCATGGAAAGGAACGGGAAGAAATGGCCCATTTCGGCTCCTTCGACCCCCTGGAACAACAGGTCCCGGATTACCCTTTCGTGGAGAACGGTCTCGACTGGAAGCCGGCTACGCGGGTGACCATCCCGCCATCCGCCCGGCCCGGCCTGTACAGCCTTTTGCTCGAATCCGGCGATGAAGTCTTTGCCCTCGCGCTGATCGTCTCCACGCCGAAGCAACAGCAGGGGAAAAACCGGCTCCTCGTACTGGCCAGCACCAACAACTGGTTATCGTACAACACCTACGGCGGCCGGAGCCGCTACCGGAATTACGAGCAGGAGGCCTCGAGGCAATACCTTCCGCTGAACGGCTTGAAGAACCTGGTTCGCAGGATCCTGCCGCGCACGTGGTATCATGCCCTGGAATCGCGCTATGCGACCCAACCCTGGATGCTGCACCGGCTCTCCATCAAGCGACCGTTCCCGTATTGCGGGCTGGACGAAGCAGACCCCGGGGCGCCCTTCGCCAATCACCTCGCCGGCGGGGAGTGGCGGGTGATCGCCTGGCTGGAGGAACAGGGCCTGGATTACGACATGGTCGCCGGGTACCAGCTACACCGGGATCCCGGCATGATGGAAGCCTATCGCGCCATCATCCTGAGCACCCATTGCGAGTATTGGTCCAGGGAAATGTACCAGGGGGTGATGGCCTGGCATGGCGAAAAAGGGGGCTGGATCCTGAACCTTTCCGGCAACAGCATCTACCGCGAGGTGGAATACTACGATGACGGTTCGCATCGTTGCTCGAGCCTGTATTTCGAAGACTCCTGCGCCGATGAGTCGCAATTGATCGGCGTGCGCTTCTCCATGGTCGATTACGGCACCGCCGCGCCGTATACGGTCGAGGATCCCCGGCATTGGGCCCTGGCCGGATTGGGGGTCGAGGCCGGGACCGTTTTTGGAACGTATACCCTGAATGGCCACTATACCTGTGACGGTGACGGGTGGGTGCACAGCCGGCCGGGACTCAAGGGAGGGTTGCGCGGTGAAGGGGCGTCCGGATGGGAAACAGACAAGCTCACGGAAACGGCCGCCAAAGATTTTCATCGCATCGCGAAAGGCCTCAACCCGCATGGCGGTGCCGACATGGTGATCCGCGAAGCGGCGGGCACACGTGGTGGCGTGTTTTCCGCCTCGTCGATTTCCTTCGGGGGTTCACTCCTGCCCGACCCGGTGTGCAGCGGCATCGTCCGAAACGTGCTGAATCGCTGCCTGGACAGCGAATCGCCGGGATAAAAAAGATGGACCGGGAAGACGTGCACGAACAGCGACTCTTGCACCGCTTCCGGCAGCCTGCTAAGGGGTTCACATGCCTGAAGACACCGATATCTGCATCCGGGATGCCCGCGTCACCTGTATCCCCGTCACCACCCGGGTTCCGCTAAAATTCGGCACCGAAACCCTGACCACGGTTACGGTTGCGCGCGCCTGCATCACCGCCGCGAAAAGCGACGGAACCCAAGGCGAAGGCATCGGCGAAACGCCCTTGAGCGTGCAGTGGGTCTGGCCCAGTACCCGGCCCTATGAGGAGCGCCACCTGGCCCTGATCGCCTTCACCCATCAGCTCGCAGCGGCCTGGTCGCAGGCGACCGGATCGGGACACGCACTGGAGATCGGCCACGACTTCATCCGGCAGGAATTAAAGCGCGAATGGGAAACCTTTAATGCCGGGCGGAGTGAATCCATGCCCTGGCTGGCCGCGCTGGTCTGCTGCTCGCTCTTCGATATCGCCGTGCACGACGCCTACGGCAAGCTGAATGGGTGCCCGGTGTATGAAACCTACAACGCCGCGTACCTCAACCGGGATCTCAGTGCCTTCATCGAGCCGGCTGAAGACAGCGAGGTGGACTTTTCCGGCGTGTATCCGGACCATTATCTCGTCCACCCGCGACCGAATGTACTCCCCGCCTGGCACCTGGTCGGCGGCCTCGACGCGCTGGCCGCCGCGGACCTCGACGGAAGCGAACCGGACGATGGCTACCCGGTTACCCTGGAGCAATGGATCGCGACGGATGGATTGACCTGCCTGAAAATAAAGTTGCGGGGGAACGATGGAGCCTGGGACTACGCGCGCATGGTCCGCATCGGCGAGATCGCCCTGGCGATGGGCGTCACCTCCCTTAGCACTGACTTCAATTGCACCGTCACCGACCC
>JAYGFS010000443.1:0-3462 GCA_046581765.1 Verrucomicrobiota bacterium | reverse complement strand
ATCGATGCGATCGAGTACTGGAACCGGCCCTTCTTCGACAAGGCCGAGGACGAAAAATATGTCGCCGACATGCGCCAGCGCGCCGACGATGTGGGCGTGGGAGCCACCGCCATTCTCGTCGACGGTGAAGGCAACCTGGGCAACCCCCAGGAAAAGAGACGGATCGATGCCGTCAATCGGCACAAACGATGGGTCATCTGCGCAAAACAACTGGGTTGCCACTCGGTCCGGGTGAACGCGCGCTCAAAGGGCACGTACGAGGAGCAGGGGAAACTGGCCGCGGATGGTCTCCGGCGACTTTCCGAATGTGGCAAGGAACACGGGCTGAATATCATCGTGGAGAATCATGGCGGCCTCTCCTCCAACGGGGAATGGCTGGCCGGGGTGATGAAAGAGGTGGGCCTCGACAACTGCGGCACCCTGCCCGACTTCGGCAACTTCGGGGACTACGATCGCTACAAGGGCACGAGGGAGCTCATGCCCTACGCCAGGCTTGTCAGCGCCAAGTCACACGATTTCGACGACCAGGGAAATGAAATGCGCACCGACTACCTGAAGATGATGAAAATCGTCGTCGATGCCGGATATCACGACTACGTGGGTATCGAGTACGAGGGGGGCCGCCTGAGCGAGGTGGACGGGATCAGGGCCACGAAAAAATTGCTCGAGCGGGTTCGGGAACAACTGGCCTAGGCACCGGAGGCCGGAGCCCGGCCCGGATGCTGCATCCCCGGACGATCATTTCTTCTTTTTCTTTTTTTGCCCCTTGGTCGGGGCATCCTTCGACCAGATGGGCGTATCCCAGCCCTCGATATCCGCCGGCTTCACGCCTTTGCGCTCCCCGCCAAAGCTGAAGGTGGCCGGATTATAGGGCCCGACAAAGGAGACATCCATGTCTGCCTGGATATCCTTTTCCATCCCCATGCACCAGAACACCCCGTTGATGATACAACGGCGAAAGCCCTCATTCACGATGTCTTCGGATGCGCCCTGGGTGGAACAGTAGACGCGACCCGCGCTTCCCGACTTGGAGGCATAGGTGCGCACCCAGATCGCCGGCATGGGCGGCTTACCCTCTTGTGCCTCCGCGCCCTGGTCCATGGTTTTCAAGACCTGGTTGTTCGCCAAAATGACCGAGTTGGGCATCGGATTGGCTGAATAGGCACCGGCTTTTGCATGCATGTCTTGTACACCGGTCAACACCGGGTGCTTGGCCTGCCCCGGAATGATGTCCAGCCGGGTGCTGAACTGGTGGTTTCGACCGTAATGACCCGCCCAGGTTTCTCCCAGGACCTGTCGACCAAAGCCGAGCTTGTACGACTCATCCCCGTAGCGGTGGTTGTATTTCTCATAGGTGCCCTTGAGCCCATTGAAGGCGTGGGTCGTCGTGCGCAGGCCGAGCACCGGCCCACCGCGATCGAGGTAGGATTCAAAGTATTTCATGGATGCATCGTCCGGCGCCAGGAAACGCATGCAGAGAAATATCATGTCGGCCGAATCCAGGGCCTCCATCCCGGGGATCCTCGACGAACCGGCCTTGATGTGTCCCTCGTCATCCAGGCCGAAGAGCACGGTACACTTGAAGCCGTAGTGCCGGGCCAGGATGCGCGCGATGGCCGGGCAGGTTTCCTCGCCCCGGTATTCATGATCCGAGGCGATGAAGACGATATGCTTCCCCTTCCCCGGGCCCTTATCCCCTTGGTAAACCACCCAGTCCTCCCCCTGCACCAGCGCGTGGAGCAGGATCCATGATACCATCGTCCATAAAACAGCATGCGTTCTCATCGGTCATCCCCTTGTATACGTTAATGATCCTGGTTAAGTACCCGGTATCTCTGGACTTTTGACCCGTCTTTAACAAGGTAAAGAACCGAGAATGAGCGCGGGGACTTTTCTGCACCGGGCGCACAGGTGGATTTCCCCTTGCGCTTTCCGTCCGGCGGTCTACGGATGAACCAAACCAAAAGAGGATCCCTGTTATGAAACACCTGAACCCGCTATCCATCTGTTGCCTGGCCTTCCTCCTCACCCCGGGTGCCTCGGCCGGATCCCGGCAACTTCTCTGGCAGACCAATGCCTACGGGAACGACGTGCATATCATCGACATCGAGACACGGAAGGTGGTCAAGCATCTGGTCGTCGGGCCCCAACCCCACGGGATCGCCGCACCGGATGACGGATCGGTCGTCTTTATCGCGATCGAGAATTTCAAGAGCCCTACCGGTCAATTGATCATGATCGACCCCAGGACCTACGAGATCACCCATCGCATGGAGATCGGCCCCAAGCCAAACCAGCTCGCCTGCACCCCGGACGGGCGTTTCGTTTATGTACCCTGCAACGATGGGCATTACTGGGTGATCGATGCGAGGGAAAAGAAAGTGGTCACCAAGATCAAGACGGGCGGGCGACCGCATAACACCAAGTGCTCGCGCGACGGAAAGCTCATGTACCTCTCGCCCATGGGCTCCCCCAAAAGAGTGACCATCGTCGATGTCGAGGCCGGCCACAAGGTCGTGGGCGAGATCCCCTACTCGAATTCTGTGCGTCCACCCGCGCTTGCGCCGGACGGCAAGCGCCACTATCAAAACATCGATGGCCTGATCGGTTTTGAAGTGTCGGATACCGCCACCCGAAAGGTCATCGCGCGCATCGAGCACCAGATCCCCGAAGGCTATGCCGGCAAGAAAAGCCGCTGTCACGGCCTGGCCATCCGGCCGGATCAAAAAGAAATATGGTCCTGTAACGTGGAACACCGGACGGTACATGTCCACAGCCTTAGCGATGATGCCTTCCCTGAAATTGCCGCCGTCCCCATGATCGGAAGGGTGTATTGGCTATGCTTCAGCCCGGACAGCAAGCTCGCTTTCGTGGCCGTGCGCAGCAACCGAAAGGTCTGCGTGGTCGACGCCCAGACAAAAAAAGTCCTGGGGCATATAGAGGTCGGGGATAATCCGAAACGAAACCTGGTGGTCACCGTCAAGGGCGACGCCTGACCGTATCGGGGTGGAGCACGAGCACGATTCGCATTCCCGGGATCTTTCTAATCTGGGCCCTGCTCCCCGGGTGCAAGGTCCCGCACAGCCCGCCAGCCGCTTCAGCACCGGGCTCGGATCTCTACCACGTCGCCTGCGCGGCCTGCCACCAGCCGGATGGCAAGGGGCTGGAGGGCATCGCGCCGCCGCTGGCGAACAGCGCGTGGGTGGACGCACCGGACGAGGTCTTGATCCGCATCGTGCTGCACGGGATACGTGGCCCTCTGAATGCGAAAGGCCAGGCCTATAACCTGGAGATGCCCGCGATGGGGTTCTTCACGGATGTGGAAGTGGCCGCGGTCCTGAGCTACATCCGCGAGCGATGGTCCGTGTCGGCGAAGGCCATCCAGGCGGAGCAGGTACGCTACATCCGAACGAAAAAACGAACGGATTCATGGACGCTGGAGGAACTGGGCTGGCCCCCCTG
>JAYGFS010000401.1:0-2813 GCA_046581765.1 Verrucomicrobiota bacterium | reverse complement strand
GCAGCCGAAATAATTGGATTAGGCTCGACCATATTCTCGACAATTACTGTAAAACAACAATTCTATTGCCCGTACATAGTCAGACAACTTGACCCGAAATGTTGATCCAGGGAAATCCAATGAAACAACACGCCGCTTATCTCCTCGCCTGTTTGAGCCTTGCTGCCACTGCGTGCGCTCAAGACGAGACGGGCAAGGGCCTCAAGATTCCCGATGAATTACGCGCCCAGTTATTCGCCGATACCGACCTAAGCCCCTCTCCCGCCTGCCTGGCGGCTTCCGCGGAGGGCGAGGTCTTCATCGGCGTCGATCTCAACGGTTCACTGGGAAAAGGCGCGGGTAAAGGACGAATCATCCGCGCAATGGATACCGACCGGGATGGCAAGGCCGACCAGCACACGGTTTATGCCCAGATCGACAACCCGCGCGGGTTGATCCCGGTCGACAACCGCCTGTACGTTCTTCACACGGTGATCCCGGCGTCCACCGGCAAGCTGGAAGCGATGCACCTCTCCGTGTTGATTGACCGGAATCGCGACGGCAAAGCCGACGCTTCCCGGATCCTGGTACGCTCCATCAGTCCGCCGAAGCACAACCAGAACCGCGGGGCCGATCACACCACGAACGGCATCCAGATGGGCATTGATGGCTGGATCTACATCGCGGTGGGCGACTTCGGCATCCACCAGGCGGTCGGCACCGATGGCACGGAGCTTACCATGCTCGGTGGTGGTATCGTCCGGGTCCGCCCGGACGGCACGGAACTCGAGGTGTACACCCACGGCCTGCGCAACATCTACGATGTCGCGATCGATTCACGCATGAATATCTTTACCCGCGGCAACACCAACGACGGCGGCGGGTGGAACATTCGCTTCATCCACCAGGTGCAAACCGGCGAATACGGCTACCCGGTCCTTTTCAAGCACTTCACGGATGAAATCCTCCCGGCCCTGGCCGATCTCGGCGGCGGATCCGGCACCGGGGCCCTGTTTTTCCAGGAACCGGGCTGGCCGGAAAAATTTTCCAATGTTCCCATGATGTGTGACTGGGGCCGCAGCCAACTGGTGATTCACCGGGTCAATCCGGATGGTGCAAGCTTCACCCAGGCACCCGAGGAATTTATCAAGTGCCACCAGATATCGGACGCCGATGTAGACGGTTCCGGGCGCCTTTATCTCGCGGCGTGGAATGGCGCGGGATTCAAGGGCAGCCCCACGAAGGGGTACACGGTCCAGGTGACGCCGAAGGACTGGACCTACCGGGCCTTTCCAGACGTGAAGAAGCTGAGCGCAAGCCAGCTGCTCGAGCTTATTGTCTCCGACAGCGCGAAAGCACGCCACCGCGCACAACGGGAACTCATTGGTCGTTCCGATGATCAAGCCTTTGCCTTGCTGCTTAAACTGGCCGCTTCCCCGAAGATTTCACGGGACGGCCGCATCGCCGCGATTTTCACCGCGAAGCAGTGGAAAGGGGAAGCCGCCACCGCAGGACTCCTGGCCCTCGCGAGAGATCCCGTCGTCCGCGAGTTCGCGTTGCGCGCCCTGGCCGATCGCATCCCGCAAAACGCCAAGGTGCCGAGCAAGCCTTTTCTCGACGGGCTCAAGGACGCGGATCCGCGGGTCCAGGTAGCCGCCGCGGTTGGACTGGGCCGCCTGAAGCGGCCCGAGGTCGCGGATGCGCTCCTGGCGGCAGCATCCACGCTTTCACCCCCCACCCTGGCGGCCACCCTTGTACCGGCTCCGCCCGCATACCGCAGCGGAACCATCAAGGGACACGAGTCGGTCGACATAAAGGCCGACATCACCGGCATGAAAACGCTCGTGCTCGCGGTACTCGATGGCGGGAATGGCACCGGCAACGACCACGCGGCCTGGATCGACCCCATGCTGGTCAGTGCGGACGGAAGCAAGACCCCCCTGACCGAAATTAAATGGAAATCCGCCGAGCAGGGCTGGGGCTCCACCGTTATCGGCAAAGACTGCACGAAAAAGAACCTGGCTCCGGTAAAGGGCAACCAGGAGGCGAAACCCTTCACGACCGGCATCGGCACGCATTCCACCTCCTTCATTACTTACGACCTGTCCGGCAAGCATTTTGTCCAGTTCCAGGCGCGCGGGATGATGACCGCGGGTTCCGGGGGCCGGGGCAGCGTCCAGTTCGCGGTGGCCGCTTCACGAGCCGGCCTTGGCACGGGGAAAAAGAAGGAAGGGCCGCACGCCACGCCGAACAGCCCGATCATCGTGCCGCACGTCGCCATCCAGGCCTTGCGTCGCATCGAGGCAACACCTGCGTTGGTTCAGGCATTGAGAGGCCCCCACGCCCATGCCGCCCTGTGGGCCCTGAAGTACCGCTACGAGATCGAGGCGGTTGACGGGTTGACCGATGCGCACCATGCATCGAGGGACCCGGTCTTTCGCCACGCGGCACTGGAGACCCTCCTGCGCATCACCATGAAGGAAAAACCCTACGACGGGTCCTGGTGGTGGAGTACGCGACCGAACACGCATGGCCCCTTCTACCACACGGAACCCTGGGCCGGGACCGAGCGTATACACGCCTACATCAGCCAGGTCTGGCGCACCTCCGATATCCCCACCCGAGTCGATATCGCGAAAGAAATGGAACGCCACAGCCTGAAGATGCCCGGCCTGGACACGGCGCTTGCCACAGCCGGGACCCCGGCGAAAACCGAGACCAAGGTGGACCTGAGCAAGATCGATACGCGGATGGGCGAGGTGGGGAAAATGGCTGTCGAGGATGTTATCATCGCGCTGGACAGGGTGAAGGGTGACAGCAAGCTCGGCGAGAAG
>JAYGFS010000359.1:0-5889 GCA_046581765.1 Verrucomicrobiota bacterium | reverse complement strand
CTTATGGTCGTAGGGACTCTCGGAATGTTTTTCCCATTTCCCCGTCGCCCCGTCCGCCGGCACATGCGGGTCGTGCACGTCATTGGGAAAGAGGCGCACGAAAAAGGGCTTCCCCTTGTTCCGTTGGATAAAATCGATCGTCCGGTCGGTGTACTTCTCCGTCTTCACCGAGCGGTGGCAAAAGGAAATATCGCCATGCCCCAGCTTTACACTGGAGTTCCTGGGATTCGTCAACAGGCGATCCCCCAGCCCTTCAAAAGCGACGAGGGACTCGTCAAATCCATAAGCCGACGGCAAGGGCGCGTCGTCCACGTCACGGCCGCCACCCATGTGCCATTTGCCGAAATGGGCGGTGGCATACCCCGCAGCCTGTAACTTCTTCGCGGTGGTTGGGGCGGCGGCATCCAGGTAGTCGCGCATGCCGCGAGATGCGTTGCCCGCCCGCGTGTTCAGGTACGAGTGGATCTTCCAGCGTGCGGGATACTGCCCGGTGGTGACCGCGACCCGGGAGGGCGAACAGATCGGGGAATTGGAATAGTAATGGGTCAACTTGATGCCTTCAGCCGCGAGCTGGTCAATCCGGGGGGTCTTCACGATGGGATTGCCGAAGCAGCTCGGGTCCGCGTAGCCCATGTCATCAATGTAAAAGAAGACGATATTCGGCTTCCGGGCTTCGATGGAGCAATTAAACGCGAGCAGGAGGGGCAGCAGGTATTTTCCGATCATGGGAATAACGCTAATCCCATTTCTCGACCATCGGAAGGAAATCCAGTCCAAATATCTCCTGCCGAGGGGATTTCGGCGACCCGGGATATATCGCGTTGCCCCTTTTCGACGAATGTATTAGGACAGGACCATGCGGCACCTGATCATCATGCTCATGCTCCTCACCCGGGTTGGCTACGCCGCCCCCTTCGCCGACCCCGGGCTACCCTTTCTCTTTTCCACCGTAGACGCCCGGGATTTCGGGTTGCACCCTGAGAAGGACAACCTGGCCGTGCGGGGTCTCTGCCTCAAGCTGGCTGCGGGTACCTCCGCCTGCTACGATACGGACCTCATGCGACTCGCCCTCGTCTGGCGGGGCGGCTTCCTGACCGAAAAAGGCGTTGCAGGCCTGTCGTACGCGGCGAACAAGAAAGCGGGTAGCGGACAGACCGATCTGCCCAGACCCATCGGCGAAGCGATCCTTTCCATGGCCCTGGTGCCGGGCTGGTTGCCTTCAACTGCGCGAATTGAGGATCTGCGCACCCCGTCGCATGACCCGAAAGAGCCCGGGCGCGGCCCGATGGATCCCACGATCGCCCGCTACCGCGGGCTACTCGACCGGGAAAACGACGATGCGCCCGTGCTCCACTTCGAGGTCTTCGGAGCCCGGTGGTCTGAACATATCCGTGGGCATGCCCGGGGCTTCGTCCGCTCCTTCCGGGGAGACAAACTGGCCCGGGACGCCAAGATCGTGCTCGGAAGCTACGCGGGAGCGCAGGTCACCCTCTCTGCATCCGGGGCGCTAATCGAGCAGGCGGGGCAGCCCGTGTGCCACTTTTCGATGGTCTCCAGCGGCACGCAAAATACCTTGAAGCCGAGCGACGTTGCATTCAGGTGGGAGCAAGGGCGATTCCTGACCCTGCACCTGCCACGCACGAGTTCCAGCATCGCGTTCAGCATCGCCATGCACCTCGATGAGCCTTACGAGCCGCGGAGGTCGATATCGCCACGACCGGAGCCGAAGCAATCAAGGCCCGCACGCTGGCCCGAACAGGTTGAAACATCGCTGGTGGAAATCCATCAATCGCATGGCTACGCCGTCGAGTCCCTGGGCCTGCCCGAGCCGAATCCCTGGCAACGCCGGGTGCGGGTTTCCGGCCTGGCTGCCGATCCGGAAGGCGGCCTTTTCGTAGTGACCATTGACGGCGATGTCTGGCAGGTGACGATCGACGGCACCGCGCTCCGGTGGTCCCGCGTGGCCGGCGGCTTGCACGAACCACAAAGCATCCAGGTTGTCGAGGGCGTCCCCTACGTCTTCACCCGTACCGGCATCATCAAGCTGCAAGCGCAGGAACCGAGAGGCATGCATTACGCGTGCCACTCCAACCTGCCGGCCCAAACCGCAGAGACCCGTGAATTCCCCATGGACATGGTCCTGGATCCAAGTGGCGGTTTCTACATCGCCAAGGGCGGACAGAACGCCACCGGCAAACTGAATGGGACGATCCTGCATGTAAGCCGGGATGGGGAGCGCATCCGCCGCATGGCCACCGGCCTGCGCCAACCCTACCTGGGCATTCACCCCGAAACCGGGTTGCTAACCGCGAGCGACCAGCAGGGCAACTACGTGCCGTCCACGCCGGTGTATATCATTCGCGAGGGGGCCTTTTATGGCTATGCAGAGGCGGCCCACGGCCAGCAGGCGAAGCGGGTGCAGGAACCCGCCGGTTGGATCCCCCATGTGGTTGTCGGATCGGCCTCGGGCCAGGTCTGGGCCCTGGACGGGCGTTTTGGCCCGCTGAACGGTCGTTTCCTCCAACTCGATTTCAACCGGGCACAGATCTGCCAGGTATTCCTTGACGGATCTTTCGGGGCTGCGGCGCATCGACTACCCTTCGTTTTCCCGAGCCCCCTGCTCAAGGCCTGCATGCACCAGGGCGATGGAGCACTGTACCTGGGTGGCTTCTCTATCTGGGGAAGCAAGGCGAAGGAGCTATCGGGCTTGTACCGGGTTCGCTATATCGGGAAGGCCAGGAACCATTGGCCCGGCAAGGTGCAGGCCTTCCGGGAAGGCGTGGTGCTGCAGTTCCCCCACCCGCTTTCGGATGACGCACGCCAGCTGACGAGCTATCGCCTGAAGACCTGGAACTACCTCCGCTCCTCGAAATACGGTTCCGGTTACTACAAAAGCGATGGCCAGGCGGGACAGGATGAACGCTGGGCGAGTGCCGCCCTGCTCTCCGGGGACCGCCGTTCCGTCTTCCTGGTCGTCCCCAAACTGGAGCCGGTGATGCAGATGGAAGTCGATTACAAGTTCACCTCAGAGGCCGGCGAAGCGATCACGGATCAAGTCTACTTGACCCTTCACCGCTTGCCCCGGGTTCCAGAAAAACTCCGCGAGACCTTCGGTATCGTCGAAGCGGATCTCCTCAAGGCCGCCCCGGCACGAACACATACACCGGCAAGCATCGCGGCCAGTGTAAAGAACGGCCAGGCGCTCTACCTGCAGATGGGCTGCATCGCCTGCCATTCCACCGATGGCAGCCTGCTGGGGAAAACCGGCCCGAGCTGGAAGGGCCTGATCGACTCACGGCGAACACTGACCGATCACTCCTCGGTCCTTGCGGATGCCGCCTACATCAGGGAATCGATCTACGAACCCGCTAAGCGCAAGGCCAAGGGCTTCGATGCGCCGGATACCGGCATGCCCTCCTACCGGGGGATCTTGAACGAGACGCAAGTCGAGTCCTTGATCCTGTTCATGTCCTCGCTGAAGTAGCCTCCAGCCCAACGAGGACGGGCATGCCCTGCGCCCCTTGCCTATTCATCGGGCTCGACATCAACCGGGAACAAGAGGCGAAAGTGGGAACCTTTGCCGATTTCCGTGTCGATTAAAATCGCGCCCCCGTGGCCGCGTACAATGCCAATGACCGCAGGCAGGCCCAGGCCGCGACCAATGAACCGCGTGGAGAAGAAGGGGTCAAATATACGCTCCAGCGTGGTCGCATCCATGCCGCTGCCCTGGTCGGAGACTTCAAGGAACACATAGTTCCCCGGAAGGAGTTCGTGGTCAAAATAGCTGGCAGAAAGGTAGGCCCGGTCAGCATCTATACAACCGGTACGGATGCAGATTTCGCCTCCCAGGGCTTTTGCGGCTTCCGCTGCGTTAATCGTGAGGTTCAGCACGACCTGGCGGATCTGGTTGGCATCACCCTTGATCGTCGGCAAATCATCCAGCAGGTCGTAATGGACCCCGGCCTTGTTGCTGACGGTAGAGGCGATAAGACTCTTCATGCTCTCCACGATATCCGTCAACAAGACATGACATTTCAGGCTGGGTCCCCGGCCAGAATAGGCCAGCATCTGGCGCGTGAGATCCGCTGCGCGTTGACCCGCCCTTTCGATCTGCACAAGGTCGGCGCGCAAGGGCGATTCTTCAGGCAAATCGACCAGGGCGAGCTCGGTATGGCCCAGGATAGCGGTGAGCAGGTTGTTGTAATCGTGGGCCATCCCCCCCGCAAGGACACCGAGCCCCTCCATTTTCTGGGCCTGCTGGATCTTGGCCTGGAGCTGGTCGCGCTCCTCCTCCAGTTTGCGGCGGGTCGTGATGTCCGTGGCGATCCCCACCACCCGACCGGTGGGTCCGTTCGGACCCGTCAAGGGAAATCCTCGGTCCCGGATCCAGCGTGTACTCCCATCCGGACGAATGATGCGGTACTGGCTGTTCATCTGCTTGCCTCCGCTCATCAGCTCAAGGTTCTGGTGCAGGATTTCCTGGTCCTCGGGATGGACGCATGCGAACAGGATCTCGAAATCCTCGTAAATTTCGGCGGGATCGCGCCCGTACACGTACTTGAACATCGGGCTGACGTAGATGACGCGACGGGCGGGAAGGTCCATTGTCCAGAACACTTCATTAATATGCTCCGCCAGTTGTCGGAATTTTTCTTCGCTCTCAACTACCCGAAAATTGAACACATTCAGATGGCCCACATAGGCGACGAGCAGACCGGTAATCGACAAGCCGATGAGCAAGGCCGACCAGGGAATCCAGGTCCGGTAGTCATAGGCGAAGCCCGCCAGGGGCCTGGTTCGCAGGATCCAGTTCCGGCCGCCCAGCTGGATAACATCCTTCTCCTGCAACTGCAGGAAATCATCCACGTCGGGAGGGACATACAGGGCCGGGGTCCGATAGAGGGTGATCGCGTTCTCACCCAGTTCATCCAGCAGCTCCATCTCGATATCAAGGGCCTTAAAATTCCGCAGCGCCGCATTCACCAGGTCGCCAAGTCGGAACTCGCCGACCATAAAAGAATCCAGTTTATCCTCATGGTCATACACCGGGTTGAACAGGAGGAAACCCATGTGATGGCCGGGCTCCTGGACAAGTCGAATCGGACCGGTAGCCGCAATCAGCTTTCTGTCGCGCGCACGATCCAATGCTTCCTGGTAGATGGATTCGGAATTGATATCAAATCCAAGACCCCTTTCGTTCGGGCCATAGGTCGTAATGTACTTCGCCACCACGTATTCGGGACGATCCGCAGCGGGGATCAGTACGCCTCCGCGGGAGTACTCGGTGATGCGGAACCCGGGAAAGCCTTCTCCCTGGGCCGAAGCCTCGAAGGCGGCACGTTCCGCATGCTTGACCAGCGGATTATAACTCAGGGCCTGGACGCTGGGATGGCGCTTGCGCATGATCCGGGTAAAACCATCGAACTCCTCGCGGGTTAAACCACCGGATGACTTGCGAAAGGCGGCCAGCGATTCCAGGATAATGCTCCCCACGTCGAATTCACGCTGAAGGGCCTTGGCACGCTCGTGCGTCCGGTCGCGAAAGGCTGAACTCAGGACCCGATTTTCACGCAAGCGCAACAACTTAAACACGGAGATAGAAATCGCAATGCCCACCACGGAGAGGGCAAAACAAACCCACATCGTTTTACGCGTGGCTACCGTCCGGGTGGTTCCGGGCTTCGAAGACGATTCAGGATTCGCTCGCATCACACGATATCCCTAACTCAGGGGTAAGTCTTGCCGTATATCTGCCATAATAACCTTGCCGTGCAGCCCCTTTTCACCCTCCCCGAGCACCTGCATGCTAAACCAGAATTAGCCGGGCATTTCAAAAGAGAAATGGATAAATTTGGGATGCTATTCCCTTGCCTTCCATATAGTTACATA
>JAYGFS010000354.1:0-11679 GCA_046581765.1 Verrucomicrobiota bacterium | reverse complement strand
CCGGCGGGTAGGAAAATCTCGGAATTGACCCCAACCCTTATCGCCTAGCGGAGCCCGATCGCGCCCCGTTTTTCCTCCAGATGATTTCGCGTTCAGGCGTGACCTCCATGTGTTCTTTGCTTGAGGTGATCAGGGTATTTCCGTTGGACAGGCGAAATGCATCGCTTGGCCGGGTGACATCCATCTTCCATACCAAGTCGTGCTGTGCATTCAATTCCATAACCCGGTCCATCCCGTAGTCCGCGATGAGCGTATGGCCACTCGGCAGTCGCTGAACGCTGTAGATTCGACTACGATGGGCTCCGCCCAGCCATTCCCACGCGATATCACCTGCCCGGTTCACTTCGCGAACGCCTTTCTCCCAACAAAGCAAAACATTACCATTATCCAGCATGACCGCATCGTGTGCTCGACCGGGGGTGGCGTATTCCCAGACCACGACATCGTCTGATTTACGTATCTCGACCACCTTGTTAGCATTGTAGCAGGAGATAAGCACATTGCCGTTCTTCAGGGGTCGGGCGTTCATCGTCGGTGTTTTAAATTCCCAAATTTCGGTTCCGTCAGGTGTAACCTCCACCACACGGCGTTCCGTATAGGAGGCGATCAAGGTGTTCCCGTTCCGCATACGCTCCGCACTCCAGGCCCCACGGATATTAAAGTCCCAGATAACCTGGCCGCTGGGATCGATTTCGATCACGCCACCACGATACCCTCGGGCGAGCAGTAGGGGCGCACACCGGTATAAGGGGGGGAACCGATTCAAGGATGGTGGCACCCACGTGCTTCGGTCCGTCACGATTTCTTTCCAGGCGGCTACCTGTACCCGTCGGGCCTCTTGAGCGGCGTAGGGGTAATACGGTGCCGGTTCGTCCACCAGGGCAGCCAGAATCCGACCCGCGGAAGCACGCACCGATGCGTCCTCGCCCCCCATCACGGCCCAGAGCGCCTCGTGGCCGAGCTCTTCTCCCCGCCTGGCCAACTGGTAGGCCGCCGCCAGGTTCACCCGGGGTGAGGGATGAATCAAGCCATCTGCGAGGGTGGTCGGGTCTTCGCTCAGCAGCATATACATGGCACGCGAATGCTCGTTCTTCCGCAGGGCCAGGCGCTCGTATGCCTCCGGGCTGACGGTCTGCTTCGAGATCTGATCGACCAACTCCTGAAACAACCAGGGAGGATCCGCATGTGAAAGGTTCTCCAGCAGCAGGGACAGTTTCACCGGCGGCTGATTGGTTTCCAATACCTGCAGCACGGCATAGAGGAGTACATGTCGATCCACGTCCTGGTGGGCATTCAGGATACGCGCTACCCGGACCTTAATCTCCGGGTCGTCTGAATCCTGCAATGCTCGCAGGGCATCCATATTGAAGAGGCCTACAGCACCAAGGCGTTCCTCGGCATCCTGACGTTTTCGATATTGATCCGCCCCGAGGTCCATCATCCACCCGGCGATCAATTCCTGTCGCTCCGGACTGGGTGTGATCGAAGACAAAAAGGACTCCAGGCCGCCCCGATCGACCGGAATCTTGTGCTGCTTCAGCAGCAGATGATAGGGATCCGCCGGGCAGTGGGTGAGCCCTGCCAGGAACCCGGCAAGAACAAGCCGACCAAGGCGAGGTATAGCGATAATTCCTATTCGCTCCATAAGACAGATACGGGAAAACCCCGGGGACCGGGACAGGCGGATCGGTTCAAAAATTGAATTCCTCATCCTCTCCCTCTTTCTGGTCATAGATGTTAAATTCAACATCCCGGAATGCATCCAGCGGAATCTGTACCTCGCCAAAATTTTCGCTCTTCCCGTAAAAAATGTTGTTTTCCAGTTTAAGCAACTGCAGGGTCAAGCTGCCGGTCCGGGTGAATTTCAAGCGCATATCATCCTTGTTTCGACGGGCCCGTTCGGCGTCTTCCGTGGACAGGATGATTTCGTTGATACGATTCAGCGGGATATCGAGGGTGGCAAACTCACTTTTAAAGGAAACCATTCCACCTTCGACAGAAACCAGGCGGCCCGTGACCTTGTCCTTATTCATGAACTGTACCTGGTCAGATTTAGGATCTTCCTCGGTATTGTCGCCGGTCTGGGGAATGACGCCGTCCCATTCCGTCACCCGAATATTATAGAACTTCATGCCCCCGGTATTCTGGGGCGCAAACATAATCCCATTACCCAACCCGGCAAAGGTGCCCGCATCATTCCACTGCTTGACCAGGCTGCCGTTGATCAACAGGGTAAACTTTTTCTGCTCCTTATCCGTCAGCAGGGTAAACTTCGCGTGCGAGGTCCGGTTGTTGGAGAAATCATTGTAATTCATGTTCCACATGTTCATACTTCCCTGGTTTCGGGTGTAGCGGCGCATGTAGATGGAACTGCTGCTGATCTGCAGCATGTAATAGTTCGCCCCGGAAACCTTCGACACATTGTCCGTGTAGAAGACAAAGTTGAAGGCTGGATACCCGCGCCAATCCGCATCAAACTCAATGCTCGCACGATCGGGCATCGCTTCAATATCCTTGCCGATGGGATAGGACTGCAGCGGATAAAGAGCTCCGTTTTTTATCCGCCAGGTATTCTTTACCCCGTGGTCCCCCAGGTTCCAGTTGGCGAGATCACGAGGCCCCTCAAAGACCACGGTTGAACCCTCCGCGTTCGGGCGCAGGCTGCTCATCATGACGCGTTCGATATTCATTCGGCCCGCGTACCAGGTGTCCAGCACCAGGTAATCTTCTCCCAAGCTGACAATATTTCCTGAGAACTGATCCCCATTGGTCAATTTAACCGAGGCTTGCTGGTCCGGAATCTTGCGGTCCTTGTTTACATGAAACTGGATCGACTTGAGGCCTTTAAGGCCAAAGTTAATCGGATTGCTGACGCTGGGGTGATGCCAGCTCAGTACTTGACCATCCCCCCCGGGGAGGATCGCAGCGAGTCGGCCATGCAACTTGTCTTCGTTTCCGAATTCCAGCAGGTCCTCATAGCCACTACGGTTGATCGGTTGGGCGATCCCGTCACTTTGTGGAGCGGGCACATTGATTTTCGCGGGAGACTTCTTGCCATCTTCCCCCGGACCATCCTCTGGCTCCAAGCCTTCCAGTTCCAACGCGGCATAGACCGGCCCGATCGTCAGAGCCAGAAGCAGGCACACAAATGATCTGAAATACTGTATCATCGTTTCCTCACGTTTATCTTTCATAAATAGGTACCATCCGATAGTTGACGGCCAGCGAAAGAAGGGCCGCTGCCGTCGAAAAGGTCTGACCGTGGCTCCCCATCCAGGAACCATCTGAATTCTGCGTCCCGGCGAGCCAGCGAACATTGTTTTTATTCCACTTTTCGAAGACCTTCATGTCGCCCTGGAAGAAGGCCTGGGAAGCATAGTACAGGTAATAGTATGGATAGGAGGATTCCTGGAAACCCACCTGTTGGATGTACCTGAAAGCGGCTTTGAATTCACGGGTATCCTTCTGTTTAGCCAGCGCGAATACCAGGGCCCCAATCGCAGAGCGCGGGCCATTTGATCCGCTCGCACTCGAATACCCAAAGCCTCCGTCCTCGGACTGGTTCGTGCGGTAGTAATTGAGCCCTGTTTTGATCGCCTTATCCGGCACCGGAATCCCGGCATTGCGGGCGGCGTACAGGGCGACCATCTGGGCTCCACTCACCGTCGTGTCGGCGTCGTTGCTTTCCGGGGAATACCGCCAAGCCCCGCGGGAGTTTTCTGCCTGGGATGACAGGATCATTTCAACCGCTTTCTTCAGGGCCGGCCCGATACGCTTGTCATTCACGGTCCCGTAGGCTTCTGCCAGCGCCAAGGTGGCAAAGCCATGATTGTACATGGAACGGCCGATGTACCCCGTCGATGCGTTGCACTGGCTAAGGATATTGTTCAAGCCCTGCTTGATTGATCCGGAGTACGGACCGAAATTGGGGTCTTCGCCGTGTGCGAGCATGGCCAGCACCGCCAAGCCCACCACCCCCGGCTGTGATCCATACGAGTCGGACCAGACGCCGGACTTCGACTGACTCTTCTGCAGATAGTTTAAGCCTTTGACGTAGAGCGCTTCGATATTCGCGGGAATAGGATCACCGTGAAACCGGAAGAGATCCTGGCCATACCCGGGCAGCGTCAACAAGAGGATGAAAGCGGGCCAGATCCTGGGACAATGGGGCGTCAATTGACCCCCTCCAAGGCATTGAAATACCCTTCAAGGGCATCACGAAACTCGTCGGGAAACTCTGCAGGGTCAATACCGGCTGCACGATCGGTTCCCCGCTGCTCTCCGGTTGCGCCATCCGCTTGACCTGCGGATCCATCCGGTTCACCCGTGGCCTCGCCGCCACTTGGATTGCCGCCGCCGCTCATGCCCAACCCGGCACCGGGTGCCATTCCCAGCATGGACATCAACATCGCGGCCGTGCTGCTGTTATAGCCGCTACATGAGCTACACGCTGCCGTGAGCAGTTCAATGATCTCCGTTTCGACCGCGATCGTTTCCGAACCGGTCACGGGCTTACGCAACTGCATGCCCGCGTTCATCATCTCCCCGCCCACTTTCTGGATGAGTTTCTTGACCGGTGGAAGCGCAGCGGCCTTGGCCTCCAGCTTGGCAATTTCGGCTGCGGATTCGTACTGCTTGATCGATAATTTACGGGAGTCCCGGCGATACTGGCGGTTTTGTTCGCGGCTGTTTTCCAACAACCGGGTCTGGTCCCTAATATCCTGCTCCGTCTGGCGTGCGCGCAGTAGGCCGATTAATATCTCCAGGTTGATTTCCTGGGCTTCGCCACCTCCACCGCCTCCGCCTCCGCCTCCGGCTTTGCTGCTCAGGTAATCCGCCCACTGGGTGAATTGACCTTTCCAGCGTTCTGAATCCCGGATACTCTGCCCGCCCACGTTGTCGGCAATCGCGTCAGCGAGTTTTTCCAGTGATACCAACATGTTGAGTTCGACCATCTCATCGTAGATCTTCTTGTAGTCTTCTTTGCGTGTTCGATTGTAAAAGCCGGAAAGATCTTCCTGGATATAACCAGCTTCCCTTCGATTGGTGCCCTCGCGACTGGCAATCAAATCGATTTGCTCGCGTTCGTCGTCCTGCAGGTCTTTCGCTGCTAAGCCAATGGTCCTGGGCAAAATATCGCGTAAACCCCGGGAAATATCATCCTGCAGCTCCGCAGCCTGCTTGAGCCGATTGATAAAATTCTTGGCAAGCATGTTCTCAATCGAGTCATTGACCTCCTTCTCCATTTTTTCGAGTTGCTCGATGATTTCCTTTTCTTTTTCGATTGCGGCCGCAAGATTCTCCTTTCGCTCGCCGGGATTCCTCGATGCCTGGCCCAGGGATTGGACGGCCTCATTCATCTGGTTTTTCACCAGGTTTTTCATCTGTTCACTCATCTCCGTCCATTCCCGGAGCGTCTCCGCGGGGATATCCCGATTGCGAAGGCCTTCCATGATCAGGTTATCCGTATCGCGGGCAAGTTCTTTCAGGGTGCCCTGGTTGCGTTTTTCAGACTGTTCATTCTGGCCCAGCTCGTCCCCGCTTTTCTGGTTCCCAAGGTCAGGCTCGTCCTGTTGTTTTAATTCTTCGTTTTGTTCGACCAGGGCTTCCTCATCACGGACCAGGTCCTCAATCCTTGCCTGCACGGCTTCCATCTGGTCTCGGATCAGCTTCGCGTGGGTTGCGCGATTCAACACGTAGATCCGGAATCGATCCGAGAGGCTGGCCGGCCGGTTCGGCTTGTAGTCGGTGGCGTACGCCCGCAGTGTCACCACGCTGTCTTCTGGAATATGGGCCGTGATCGGTGAGAAGGAAAATTTTCCAACAACCTGGGTATGGGTCGGCGAGCCCTCGGCAATCGCCTGTGAGCCATGAATTTCGGGAATACCATTCTCCCTGTTTCCCTCACTGTCCCACTTCATGTACACCTTTTTTATACCGTAATCGTCGGTGGCGGTAATGTCCATATTGACCACTTCGTCTTCCAGGATGGCAATCGCCCGACTGATACCCCGGGCGTCTACGTCCGGGGCCTTGTCCTCGATCGTAGCGATATCCAATTCGAACGGTTCAACCGAAGATAGTCCGTACTCATCCTTCCACGCAAAGGCGAGTCGTTCCAAGTTGTCCGCGGCCAGGGTCTCACTGGAAAAGGACTCCTTCCTCAGGCTCAACACGGCCTCCTCCGAGCCCGTCACATGGATCTCAGCCAAGTTGCGGGAGACGCGCCCGCTGAACCTGACCGAACTTCCTTCCAGAAACTCCGCGCGACCCCCTTCGATGGGCTGGTTATACGCTGTCCGCTTGATATATTCAGGCAGATTCACCCACGCCTGCAATTCGAGCAACTCGGGTCGGTGATGCGGAATCACGGTGATCTCCTTCAGCACATCCCCCAGCCTGATCGAGAGAACACCTTGACGGGTTTGCCCGGGAATTTTGAAAACCACTTTCCCGTCGTTCACATCGTTCTCGATACGCGGCTGGCCCTTGAACTTGCAGTACCCGAAACTCGGCATGCGTTTCGACCGGTCAGATACTTTGCAGGGGATCTCAAACGTTTCCCCATGCGGAACTATCCAGTGATCGGGAAGGTCCTCCAGGTTCACGAAAGTATACCGTTCCACCTGGGCGAAAGGAGCCAGCCAGCGTATCAGCGCATTTTTTCCTGCGGTGGGAAACATGACGAAGGGCACAATAACGATAAAAAGAATGGCCGCGGATGCCACGCTGAAGTTGCGCGGCCTGGAGCGGTTAACCGCATCTTCAAAGTCATACTTTTCAGCCTCCCCGGCAACTTGCTTAATGGCCGCCCTGCACAGGGCAGGCGAAACATTTTCCGGACGATCCCTGCCTTCGGCCAGTTCGACCACCCCCAGGAGGCGATCGCCGAGCCGCTTGTAGTGGCGCTGGATCATCTTCGCCATGTCGCGGCTGTCCCGGCGCTTGAAATACCAATGCTGCAACCACCGGTATGAGAACCAGGCGAAGCCCGCGGTGCCGGTCAAGGTCAGCACCACGCGCAACCAGGCCGGGGTATCCCACAGGCGGTCGGAGAGGAAGAGTATGCCATAGGTCAGCAGGAGGCCGAACAGTGCTCCGCAGACCGTAACCACGGTCTCCATCCGGCGAAGGCGGGTCTCGAATTCCTGGAGCTTGCGAAGCAGGGATTCCGGCAGCTTGATGTCCTTGAACGGATCTGCTGTGCTCATGGCTTCATTCTCGGGTCCGACTCGCGCACTAAATTAATCCCAACCACTTTCTGCTCGACCAATAAAGTGCCAAAAGGAGCACGATAAGTCCAGCCCACAGGGGGTGACTCCACAGCCGAAAACGCGTTTCAACCGGTTGTCTTTCCGGCAGGATCTTGATGGATTCGACAATATCTATCAGCTCCTCCATATTTGCAACGCGCCCGCGGGTGATTTCAGCGATTTCCTTGAGCACTTGCCGTCGGGCCGGGCGGCCAATGACCTCGAGGGAAGGACGGGCCACAAACAGGCTCACATCGACTTCCCGGTCAGCCGATTCGCACATCATTTTGACCTGGTAATTGCCTCCCTGGCGGGGCGTAAATGAACCCTTGAAGACGCCCCAGCCACCCGGTTCGGGAACCAGGTCCAAGGTCTCGCTGGCATTCGAAGGCCCGGTGATCAAGGCACTTACCGAGCCTGTTTCAACCGGGTAACCCGAGCGATCGAATACCGTCGTATGCAGAAACACCTCGTCGCCTCGCTGCGGGGCCTCGGGAGTGAAGAATAGACGAATACCTTCACTGTGCGCCAGGTGTCGCTGGTGCGACATCCATCGTACCACCTGCCCCCAGAACCGGTAGTGGTAGGTATCCTCTACGCCACGCCGCCAGCGCCATGCACCGTCCGTGCCGAGAAAGAGACTTTTACCGTTGCCACAATTGCGGGTAGCCAACAAGGGCACACGTCCTTGCTCCGTTCGTGCCGAACCGTGAACCGCCAGCACGGTACTGCCTGCGCGGGCACGTATGACCGGGGCATGCCAGTAGAACCCGGGCAGGTTCTTCCAGACCGATTGATTCTCCCGCCCACTGCTCGCGAGCAAGGTCAGGAGATGATCGCGTCCCCGCGAGGTTAGCACGAGCCGCGAGGGATTCACAAAACCATGGCCTTCGGGAAGGTCCTGGTCCATGAGCACGGGATTCAGCTGAACGATCGGATGATCCGCCAGGGTGGACTGCATCCCACGAATCCCCGGCAGAAACACGAGGCCGCTTCCCTGCTGTTCCACCAAGCCTATCAGGAGGTTGCATTGCTCCGACGTCAATTGGCCCTCACGAATCCCGATATCACCGAGGAACACCACGTCATACTCCGAGAGCTCATCCTTGTCTTTGGGAAACTTCTTGAGATAGTTTCGCCCGCCGCCAACGCCCAGTTCAGGATGCAGCAGTAGGCACTTGACCACGACGCCTGGATCGCGTTGCAGGGCGTTATGCAGGTAGCGAAACTCCCAGCGCGGGGTCGACTCGATCACGAGCACCTTCAGGATTTCACGACGCAGGTTCATCTGGAAGTCGGCACGGTTGTTCGTTTTGACGACCTCGCCAACAACCGGTTCCACCAGGATGAAATAATTAAAATCGCCCTCATACTTTGGCTGAAGCAGGAGCGAATCCTGCACCTGGGCCATCGCTGGAACGGACAGGATCTTGCGATCTTCAATACCATCCGGCCCGGCAAGATGGATGGCTACGCTGATGTCATGGGGCATTCGGCTTTGTACGGTAAAGGGAATCAGGATTTGTTCATCGAGCAGCCCGTAAGCGGGTGCAGATACAGATACCAGTTCCACATCGGGCAGGTAGCGGTTGCGGCCGACGGTGACCGCAAAAACCGGTATATCACGCATACGCAGGCGGGTGGCCGCACCAACTGGCGAGGCTCCCTGGTTCCAATCCCCATCGGTCAACAACAGCACCGCGCGCAGGTTATCATGAGCCTTCTCAAGGGCCTCCAGGGCTGCGTTGATATCCGTTCCCGCCAGCGCAGCTTTATCGGGATCCACTGGAACCGCTGAAAAATCTTCCACCAACAACGCGTATTGATCCGACAGGGGCGACCAGACCCCGGCCTCCTTTTGAGCCGTCAGCCAGTCCTGCCGGGACTGGGTAGCCCCATTTTCCAGGAGGATGTCGCGGGTAAGCATGCTCCCGGATTGATCGTTGAGCACGACCACGAGGGGGTTTTTCTCGATCTTCTCCCGGTTCACCTTTTCCGGGCGGAACAGGGTGAAGATCAACAAGGCTGCCACCAGAAGACGGAGGATCTCGACCACGATCAAGCGCGGTTCCCATCGGCTGCGCCGCACTTGGATCAGGGTGCAATAACACATCACGATGAACAGAAGGATGCCCAAGGTGAGGACGTACCCCGATATCCCAAAACTCCAGAAGCTGCTCATGCGGGTGCCCCATCGGGACTCGACCGGTTGAATCCGTGATCCGCCTTGCGTGAAGTGGTTTCCAACAGCAGGAGAATCGACTCGATGACCATGAACAGGAGGGCAAAAAGGACAAAGCTGCGCCATATTTCACTGCTCAAGCGCTTATTCTCCGGCGTGGCGCTGTTTTCGACCAACTTGACCCTCACTTCCCCGAACAGGGAAGGCACCGTGTCGGCATCAACGCGGGCTTTGTCGTATTCGGCCATCGGGCGATTCAACGCGACCAGACGACTGCCGGAAGCGTATACACCCGCATCCCATCGCGGGTCCTTGGTTTCCGCGCCATCGACCGATACCCAGGGGGTTCCCAGGATTTCAGGCGGCAACTGCCACTCACCGCTGAACGCCATGCGTACGCGTGAATCCCGCAAGCCTCCCCGGCGCAGCAATCGCTGGATCATCGGGACCAGCACCAGGCCGGTGTCGAGACTGGACCAGGACTCGCCCGGCAAGGTTGTACAAACGTACACCCAGCCCTCACCCAGCTTCCGACGCAGGAGAAAGGGCTGGCCATCCGCATATTCGCCAATCGCGATCCAGGTGTTGTTGGTCGCGTTGACATCAATACCTTCCAGCAATTGGCGTTGCACAATTTCCAGCTCAGCCAGGGGCAGGTTCCGTCCGTTGCCCGTCTTGCCGAGAGGTCCAACGTTCTCCTCCCATGCGGTGACGCGGAAAGGTTGATCCACCTTGGCCGTCTCCGGTGCCTGCCAGGCGAGATCCAGCGGACCGGCCACCGCACGTCCCGGCGGCACGCAAAGCATGACGCCCCCGCTCTTCACAAAATCCTCCATTCGCGATGCGGACCCCGGCAGGTCTTTTGCCTGCCAGATCAGAAAAGAGAGCCCGTCCCAGTCCACCTCGCCGGCCTTGGTAGCGGAGAATGTTTTCGTCACCCGGTTCACCTCATCCGGGACCGTTGCCAAGGCATAGAATCGCAAAGCCGGGGCCGCGGAGCCGACAATGGCCGTCTGCAAATTTCGCTCCCCGCCGAACACAAAATATCCTGCATTATCGCGTGGGTTCTCATCCGCAGGCAGTTCGATCATACCCCATCCACCATCCGCCTCCTCTTCGCCGAGGCGTAGAATCCGGTTGAAGCGCAGTTCGTTTCCCGGCATGTCAATATCGATCCGTGAGCGTGCGCCGTTCAGGTTCAACACCACGGGAAAGGTTCCGGGGATTCCCGAGTTGCGATTCACATCGGCATACAAACGCAGGCTGATAGCCTCGCCTGTGCGCAAGCGCTCGACACCGCGCACCGCCAGCGTGGCGTTCGCACGGACCTCGTCGTTCAGCATGATCAGGCGCACCTGCACATCCTGGGGCAGCGCAGCCAGTAAGCTTGACACACGTTTCCACTCCGTACTCGCCGGAAACCAGTTGCTGGCCTGCATGTCGGAAGCGATCCATATTTCGGTTCTACCTTCCGGGTTATTCACGATGTATTCTGCGGCCGCGTGGAGCATCGCAGGAATATCTGCAGCGGTATCCGTGGCACGAGCCATAGGAGAATCTTTGAGGTCGCTGGGGTGCCCAATTTCCCTGGGTTCTCGCAGCACATTTTCCACCAGGACATAACGGCTCTTGCCCCGCAGGAGGCCGGCCGCCTCCGAGAAAAGTTCAATCGCATGCGCCCGCTTGCTGACCTGGATCCGGGGGTCCGTAAACTCCATGCTGGCCGAGCGGTCGAGCAGCAGGAGAACCGTATCCGGGGCACCCGCGAGTTGGCCCCCCAGCCATCCGCCGATCAAGGGGCGAGCGAGTGCGAAGAGAAAAAAGAACAGCAGGCAGCAGCGGCACCCCAGGATCAGGTAGTGGCGCAGGCGCGCATGTTTTGTTGAACTCCGGTTGGCGGAGATGAGAAACATGATGGCGGCCCACTTCACGGAGCGATACCGCAGCCGATTCAATAGATGGATGACAATCGGCAGTGAAGCCAGCAGCAGGAACGGCAGCAGAACCGGATTCAGGAAGTTCATGCTACTTGCGGCCGCTCTTTTTTCGGGTGATCCGCTCGAGAAGGAAGGACGCAAGAACTTTTTCGTAGTCGGCCGAGGTGATCACACGCTGGTAATCAACACCGAATTCCCGACACCCTTTCTGCAGGGCTTCCAGGTACTGATCCAGTGCCTTGCGATAGCCTCCGCGAATGATCGAAGGATCGGTGATCATATCGAAGGAACTCTCCATGTCGACGAA
>JAYGFS010000288.1:0-5571 GCA_046581765.1 Verrucomicrobiota bacterium | reverse complement strand
GCGGTTGTGATCGTGAATGGGATTCATGGCGGCGACGATGAACCGCCAAGGCAGCAAAGACGCCAAGGTTCTTTATTGAGGTTCCCTTGGCGTCTTTGCAACTTGGCGATTAAATTACTTCTTCTTCGGGGCGGGCTTATTTTGATCCGATCGGTTAATGCTTGCGCAGTTTCCCGCCACCCGCTTATACTTTCCGCCAATCCTATGACGAATACCTCCATATCCGTCCCCCCTACCCCGTGCATCGACCGGGTGGGCGTCCATGAACGCTGTGCGCGGTTTCGCACCCGCAGCATCAAGACCCGGGCGAAGAACGCTGGCTTAAAAACCGTCTTGAGCATGATCGACCTGACCACGCTGGAGGGCAAGGACACGCCGGGGAAGGTCCGCCAATTATGCTACAAGGCCATGCACCCGCACGACAGCATGCCGGACATCCCCACCGTGGCCGCGATCTGCGTCTATCCCACGCTGGTCGGAGTGGCGAAGAAGGCCCTCGCGGGAAGTGCGATCAAGGTGGCCTCCGTCGCCACCGCCTTTCCCAGCGGCCAGGATAGCCTCCGGAACCGGATCGCAGACACCAAGCTCGCGGTTAACGAGGGGGCGGACGAGGTGGACATGGTGATCTCGCGCGGACGCTTTCTCTCCGGCGAAACCAATTACACCTTCGACGAGGTGGCCGCGATTAAGGAAGCCTGCGGCGAGGCCCACCTCAAGGTGATCCTGGAAACGGGTGAACTGGAAACCTACGACCAGGTGCGCAAGGCCAGCGATATCTCCATGTACGCAGGAGCCGATTTTATCAAGACATCCACCGGGAAGGTGCAACCCGCGGCAAGCATGGAAGTCACCCTGGTGATGCTCCACGCCATCCGCGACTATTTCTACGCTACGGGAAAAATGATCGGCATGAAACCGGCGGGCGGGATCAGCAACAGCAAGCTCGCGATCCACTACCTGGTCATGCTGCGGGAAACCCTCGGGCAGGCCTGGATGCATCCCTCCCACTTCCGCTTCGGCGCGAGCAGCCTCGTGAATGACGTGCTGATGCAACTGGCCAAACAACAAAGCGGCGCCTACCAGTCGCTGGATTATTTCTCCAACGATTGATTGCGATCCCATGGCTAAATCCAAGAAACCAACCCTGCAATTCGATACCGACTGGACCTACGCCCCCGCGCCGGAGTCGACGGATCACGCAACCATAAAGGAACGCTACAAACTGTTCATCAACGGACGCTTTGTAGCCCCGAAGTCGCACACCTATTTCGACACGATCAATCCCGCTACGGAAAAGAAGCTGGCGGAGGTGGCCGAGGCTGGCGATGCGGATGTCAACGCCGCCGTCAGGGCTGCCCGTAAGGCCAGCGATACCACCTGGTCAAAAATGCCGGGCAGGGAACGGGGCAAGTATATCTATCGCATCGCCCGCCTGCTCCAGGAACGCGCACGCGAGTTCGCGGTGATCGAGACGCTCGACGGCGGGAAGCCGATCCGCGAATCGCGCGACATCGATATCCCCCTGGCCGCCAATCACTTCTTTTATTACGCGGGTTGGGCCGATAAACTCGCATACGCTTTCCCGGGAAAGAACCCTTCACCCATCGGCGTCGCCGGCCAGATCATCCCCTGGAATTTTCCCCTGCTCATGGCCGCCTGGAAAATCGCGCCCGCGCTGGCGACCGGGAATACGGTCGTGCTCAAGCCGGCCGAAACGACCCCCTTGACCGCGCTGAAGCTGGCCGAACTCATCCAGGAAGCGGACCTGCCCCCCGGCGTGGTGAATATCATCACCGGTGCGGGCGCCACGGGCGCAGCCCTCGTCCAGCACCCGGGCGTGGACAAGGTCGCCTTCACGGGATCGACTTCCGTGGGCAAAATGATCCAACGATCCATCGCCGGTACCCGGAAAAAATACACCCTTGAGCTAGGTGGCAAGGCGGCCAATATTATTTTCGAGGACGCGGCGATCGACCAGGCGGTGGAAGGCATCATCAATGGCATCTTCTTTAACCAGGGGCATGTCTGCTGCGCGGGCTCCCGGCTTTTTGTTCAGGAGTCCGTCTACCCGGAGGTCATTCGCCGCTTGAAGGATCGCATGGAAACCTTGATCGTCGGCGATCCGATGGACAAGAACACCGATATCGGGGCCATCAACTCGAAAGAGCAGCTGGGCACGATCAAGAAGTACCTTCGGATTGGCCAGAAGGAGGGTGCAGACATGTACCAGACCAGCTGTTCGCTTCCCCGGAAAGGCTATTGGTGCCGGCCGACCTTATTCCTGAACGCGTCGCAATCCCACCGCATCGTCCAGGAGGAAATTTTTGGGCCGGTACTCGCGGTGCAGACCTTTCGCACCCCGGAAGAAGGCATCGCCAAGGCTAACAATACCCCCTACGGCCTATCCGGCGGGGTGTGGACCGACAAGGGCTCCAAGATCTTCAAGATTACCTCGCAGATCCGTGCCGGGGTGGTCTGGGCAAATACCTACAACACGTTTGACCCCAGCTCCCCCTTTGGCGGTTACAAGGAGTCCGGGGTCGGTCGCGAAGGAGGCCTGCACGGACTGGCCCCCTACCTGAAGCTCGGCTGAGCGATACCGCGGAACTGGATTGCGCGTCAAGCCGCCGGCAAACCCAGGCCAAAACCCGGCCGGGATGAGGGGTGCAGGGACGCTGCAACGATCCGGTTCCCGCCGAAGTCGACGTCGCTGTCGGCGGAGGTCACGCCCTCAATGGTCGGGGTATTTCCATAGGCCGCGGCCAGGTGCGCGGTGTACACCGTCTTCAGGGCTGAACCCCAGGTGTGCGGGGACGCGGCGATACCGCCGGCTTTTAAGGTCGGCATGAGCGTACGCCATTTTGTGAACCCGTAACCGCAGATATCGTTGAGCCGCATCGTGAGCGTGCGGTCCTTCTCGAGCTGCTCGAGCACGGGAAAATCCGGGCGGGCTTCCCCATCCGCGCGATAGGTCTTTTCCCGGTCATGGGCGACCAGCCAGGCTTTCAAGGCTTTCCACTCGACCAGCGTCTCGTGAAAGGGTTCCTCGATCCAGAACAGGGGAATGTCGCCGATACCCTCCAAAAACCGGATACAGGTCTCAACCGTGAAGCCGTTGTTGCCATCGACGAGGATTTCGCAGTCGGGGAACGATGCATGGATCGCCCGCACAACCTCGATGTCACGCTTTAGCCCTTCCGCCGGCGGCATCCACTTGTTCCCGCGCCCGATTTTGACCTTCAGCTGCCGGTAGCCGTAGTCCCGATCCCATGCACAATTCTCCAGCACCTTATCGATGCCCGCGGGCTTATCCTCCGGGTCGAGATCGTCAAAATAGATCATGCCGGAATACACTTTGCTCAACTGTGGCTTGTCCGCGCCCATCATCTGCCAGACTGGAAGGCCGAGGATGACCCCTGCGAGATCGTGCAGGGGCACGTCGAGGGCATGCCAGGCAGCCTGCCGGATCCCCTGGGCCGGGTCGATCAACTCGCTGACCTTTTTCCCGATCAGCTGGTCCTTTTGCGCCTTGATGCCACGGCGACTGCCTTGCATCTGACCCCACCCTATCGCACCCTGGTCGCTTTTAAGCACGCAGACCATGTGCCGGGCGGGACCGCGGCCGTGCAGGCCCTTCGAAGAATTCCGACCCACGTGGCGCGGCCAGGAGAGATTCACGGTGCGGTATTCGATCGCCGCGATGCGATGTTCCGCCAAGGATGTTGTTTTAGCTAAAGCCGGCAGGGTCACGGCACCCGCGGCCGCGGTGATGAAGGTACGTCGATTCATAATCCAACTCCTGTTTCAAAACGACTATCTGATCACACCCTAAAGGAATAAACGCATGATATGCTTCATTTTGCGGGACCGGGCGTGACCGTGGATCCATAGCGAAGCACACGGCCGTTGAACCTGTTCGGCACCGCGTATCGGCCAACCGGGTCCTTGAAATCCTCCCCCACGAAAAAGCCAATCACCGGCTGACCCTTGAGCAGGCCCGGGGATGCCCGGCGGGCGATGACCTCGCCATCGATGGAGATCGTCATTTCCTTCTCCGTAAGTGAAGCCTCGACCGTACACGCCCCGCCAGTCGCTTCAGTGGCGACCAGGCGGGTCAATGTACCCGCGTTGCGCAGCTCGAATACCGCCTGGCCCTGCACGAAATTCAAGGAATAGCCGAAGTTTACCCCGCCATGGGAAAGAACGACGCCGTTCGGCTTGCTCGCCTGGATATCGGCCGTCACGGAAAAGGAACGGCCAGCGACCTGCGGCGGATCATCAACACCCGTTCGTTCGACTGCGGCCTTGCCCTTCTTCGATTTCTTCCTGTTCGAGGCCTTGGGGTACACCTTTGCCCGCTTCGCCCAGGCATCCCACTGCGTGGCGAGGTCCTCCACGCGTTCCGGGTGCGCATCGACCAGGTTCTTCGTCTCGGTGCGGTCCGCCTTGATGTTGTAGAGCTCCCACTTGCTCCGATTCGCCTCCTGGCCACCCGACACCCCGCGACCGACCAGCTTCCAATCCCCATCCCGGACGAAAGCATTGTTTTCGTGCTCAACGAAGATCGGGTTCTTGCGGGCCAGCGTCATCCCGCCAAAGGCCGGGCGCAGCGACACCCCATCGAGTGCCGGGATGTCGTTCCCGTGAAAGCGGGCCGGGTAGCGTGCCCCGGCTACATCGAGTATCGTCGGCATCAAGTCGATCAACTGGGCTGGATCGCCATACCAGGCCTTGCGTGGCGCGATCCGTGCCGGCCAATGCATGATGAAGGGCGTGGAGGCCCCACCCTCGTGCACAAAATGCTTGTACAAACGAAAGGGCGTATTGCTCGCGTTCGCCCAGGCTTCCCCGTACGAATTAGCCGATTCCTGGTTCCGTTTTTCCACCTCGTAAAAATTGCCCCGGCCCAGCATGCCGCCCTCCTGGCAGCCCCCGTTGTCGGAGTGGAACATGATCAGGGTGTTCTCGAAGAGGCCGGCTTCCTTGAGGTAGCCCACCAGTTTGCCGATGTTTTGATCCACCCGGTCAATCATCGCCGCGTAGACCGCCATCTTCAAGTCCATCTCGTCCTGCTTCTTCGCGTCCAGGGAATCCCAGGCGGGAATGCCCGGCGTACGGTCTGACAGTTTCCACTCGGGATCAATCAGGCCGAGTTCGACCTGCCGCTTCAGGCGCTGCTTACGAAGCGTATCCCAGCCAATCCTGTACATCCCGCGATACCGGGCAATATCGTCTTCAAAGGCCTGCAGGGGCCAGTGGGGCGCGGTAAAGGCGAGGTATAAGAACGAAGGCCGCTTCTGCCCCTGCTGTTCCTCTTTCAGGAAACGAATCCCGTAGTCCGTAAACGCATCGGTCGTGTAGAAGGCTTCATCGGTCGTACTTTCCGGGGTTTCGATATTCTCGTTACCGAAGGTCATCCCCCGCGGGTGCACCGGGTGGAAAAAGCGCGTCGCCCCCGGGATGCAACCAAAGTACTTCTCGAAGCCGCGTTGCAGGGGCCAGCGGCTCTGGTCGTTGTTGCCCAGGTGCCACTTGCCGGCCATCAGGGTCGCGTAACCCGCCTGGCTGAGC
>JAYGFS010000261.1:0-4212 GCA_046581765.1 Verrucomicrobiota bacterium | reverse complement strand
CAGCACGGCCGGCCCGAGCAGCAGGCCCGGGAGCACCCAGCGACGTCGACCGATGCAGAACAGCACCAGGCTGGCCGATACCAGGCAGCCCAGGATCAAGACCAGCCAGGTCCCGGCATGCTGCCAGGCCTGGCCGAGGGTCCTGCCTGCCATGGCGAAGAAGCCCCCTACCCCGAGCTTGCCTGCCACCTCTTCCACGGCCATGTTTCCATCGTGGTTGGTGGCGGAATACCCTTCCGGCAGGTGCAGCTGCCAACGGGCGAAGACGGATTGCGCGGCGGAGCTGGGGGCTCGAAGGCGCAGCCTGCCCGCTTCTTTCAAGGCCACACCCCCCTCGGCATAGGTAACTTGGACCATGGTTGGCAGGTTCGCATCCTGGTGCCGGCTCAGCGGGATGAGGAGCGTGCCCGTGGCCTCGCCCGAGTCGAGTACCTGGACCTCCTCGCCGTCCACGCGAGCGGACCACAGCTTCACCTTGCTCGGCAGCGTGATCCCGAGGTACTGGCTCGAGGTGTTCTTGACAAAGTAACTGACCGTGGTCACCGCTTCACCCGCCTCGCTCAACTGGGTGGAAAGTACCGTGTGGTCGGCCACCTGGCTGAGGAGGGCCTGCATCGGCAGCCGGGCAATCTGTACCGTTGCCTTGTGCGGCCTGCTCACGTACTTGTAGGCCTTGAGCACGGGGGCGTTGATCAGCGAGCTGTAACCCGGGGGTATCTCGAGGCGCTCGATGGGGATGAGGGAGGGATCCAGTTGTGACTCCGCCGTCACCGCGAGCTTCGCCGATCCACTCAGGGCGATGTAGCCGACTTCGCTCTCGGTGTCCATCGATTCAACCCCGCTGATGGGTAAGCTGTCCCCTTCGTCGGCAAATTGGCGGTCGTAGGTAACGAGCAGGGTGTAGTCCCCCATGGCCTTTTCCTGGAGCGATACGGTCCACTCGTCCCCGTCCTGTTTCCAGGTACGGATATCCCGACCCACGAACTCGACGTTCTCGTACGCGGGAGGGACCTTGAGCGTGAAGGATTTAACCGGAGAACCCGTGATGTGATAGGTCAGCGTCGACGAGCCATACATCACCCCGTCCCCGAGGGAAAAGAGGTGAAAGACCTCAGAGTAGATCGATGACTTGCGGAATTCCACCTCGAGGGCGAGCGTCCAGTCTGCGGACTTGAAGCGGTAGGCCTGCTGCGCCTGCGGAACATTCACCGGCAGGGACCCGGGGTGAACCTCCCGCAACCCGTCGACCTGCCCCGCCACCAGCCGCAAGCCGGTGTCGGCGGACAAGACGATGAAACCGCGTTCCGTCTTGGCCTTCGCGAGATGCACGCGCGGCAAGGTGAATAGTGGCTCGGCCTTGAGGGAGCGTTCGAGCCGCAGGTTGAGCAGGGTCCGGCCGATCACCCCGTCACGGAAGAATACATGAACCTGGCGGATCTCGCCGACATCGCGCACATCGTAGTCGGCCAGGTTGGCCCCGGCGACATTGCTGACAATCCAGTCCCGCGAGGTTTCGATCATCACCTCCCGCGCGGGCGCATCGCGTATATCCAGTTCCAGGGCCGCGTCCAGCACCAGGTCCTGGTCCTTCACGTGGAGAACCAGGCGTTCCTCGGCGGTAAAGGCGGTTACGATATCGTCTGCCGACAAGGTGAGGGTGAAGGGCATGTTGGCATACTGGTACGCAAAGGCCGTTTTACGCGGCAGCCTGCGCTCCTTGCCCACGCTGGGAAAGGCACTGTGATCGATCTGGGTCAAGCCGCCATTCTTGTCGACCACCAGCTTGATCGCCCCGTCCGTTCCAACCAGTAGGAAGCCACTGGTCCGGATGACGTCCAGCGGGCGGATCAGGGGCATCTCGAAGCCGGTGGGAAAGGCGGCCAGGATCCGGTCGCTCTCGATTTCCAACTGGTACTCCCCCTCCTGGGGGCGATTGAGTTCCACGTCAAGTTGCCCGTCTGGCGTCAGCTGCCACTTGCGGATGTCCGGGCCCTTGACCTGGGTCACGTTGACCATCTCCGGGACCTCAAACTTCACGTGCTTCAGGGCCCCCTGGACCACCCGAAAGGTATACACCGTGTTCAGGCGCAAGGCCCCGATGCCGGTGGAGGCGATGGAATGCGCATCGCAGGAAACCACGAGATCCCCGTCCAGGCGCTTGACCTCCGGCTTCCAGCGCACGGTAAAGACCTCGGAAGTACCGAGGTAGGCGGTGACCATCGCGCCCTGGCCGATCACCGGGACCTGGTCGACGCGCATCGCGCCCGGAAAGGTGACTTCCAGGTCATCACGGTCGCAGTACATGGTCAGGTTGCGGACGATTGAATCAGGGATGGTAAACGAGGTTTGCCGCCAGTCGCCGTCCTTTACCGGCAGGCTGGCAAAATTGAAAACCACGTCGCTTTTCCCGCGATAGGGCAGGTGCAGGAAGTAGCTCTTCCCCTGCTTACTCAGCTTGGCCTTGGCAGGAGAGGTCTCCTCGAGCACGGCCACGTCCCCCTCGACAAGGCGGATGTCTGCACCGGAACGCGTCTTGACATCAACGCTCAGGCGGAGGGTAAAGGTAACGTTTTCGCCATCAATGTTCCCCGTGAGCTTTAGCCTGTCGATGGTGTAGGCGGGGCCGGCAAGGACTCCGCTCGAGCATGCCAGTCCGAGTAGTAAGGTAATCATCCGTCGCATAGGGTTCTCCAGTTATAATGCGAAGACGCATGGGACCGGATGATCCTTAGAAGGAATTGGTGTTTGTTCGCGCTCCTGCGAAAAAGTTGCCATTTTTTCTCCTTCGTTCATCACACCTTCTGCTTGGCCATATACTAGGCCAACGGAGAACCCGGATTGTCAGAATCACCTAAAAATAGGGTAAAAGGATTGTAAAACCGGTCCGCATTGGCGCGATGAGGGATCGGGCCACCGGTACAGCGTCACCCGGCCCCACCGCATGAAATGCGGCCTACTTGGACCCGCGCGGCAGACCCGAGGCGGAGCGTACCAGGCGCATCAACTCCTGGATATTCTGGTCCAGGTGCAGGTGCTGGGCCACCGGCCGCAGGGTGTCCGCGACCCTCGCGTAGTCATTGCCCGCTGCGAAGGGACTCCCGCGAAGGATCTCCGCGAACTCGGCCGTACAGGCCGCCAGCTGGAAGCGGGGGTCGGTGTTCTCGTACTGGCGTACCAGGTCTGCGGCGAGAATGTCCTTGGAAATCTCCTCGATCTCGCCCGTCTCCACGTTCCGGTAGCGCACATGCACCGTCCCCAGCGGATCAGAGGGGTTCCCGGCCAGGTCTATTTCGTAGAGGGCGGTCGCCGCCTGGCCGGAACCGATTTCACCCGCATCCACGGTGTCGTCACGGAACTGTTCCGACTTCAGTTGGCGGTTTTCATAGCCCAGTTGACGGTACCGCTTCACCCGCTGCGGGTTGAACTCGACCTGGATCTTCACGTCGGCAGCAATGACATTCAAGGTCGCTGAAAGGTTGTCCACGAAGACCCGCTTGGCTTCATCGAGTGAATCGATGAAATGGTACACGCCATTCCCCTTGTTTGCCAGGGTCTCCAGCATGGTGTCGTTGTAGTTGCCGAGGCCGAAACCGAAGACGGAGGAGTAGATACCCTGCTCCCGGAAGCCTTCCACCTTCTTGAGTATGGACGCGGCATCCTCGCTACCCAGGTTTGCCATGCCATCACTGATCAGCAATATGCGGTTCACGGCGTCCGGATCAAACCCACTCGCGGCCGTCGCATAGCCGAGCTGGATGCCGTCTTCCAGGTTGGTCGAACCCGTGACCTGGAGGCCATCGATCGCCGCCGCGATGCGTTTCTTCTCGGAAGCCGGGGTGTGGTTGAGCACGAGCCGCGCCTTGAAATCGTACTGGACAATCGCGACCTCATCGTGATCCGCAAGGTGACCGATCAGCATTTTCAGGGATCGCCTGGCCAGCCCCAGGCGATCCGGTGTGTCCATGGACCCACTGGTATCGATAACAAAGGTCAACTTCGCCGGGCGCTGTTGGTCCCGGCCGACGACCTTGCCTTTCACCCCGACCTTCAGCAGGTATCCGCTGCCAAAAGGTGACGGGGCCGCCTGGTTGTGGATGGCGAATAGTCCCCGCACGGGTGAGGGGTAATGGTAGTTGAAGAAGTTGATGAACTCCTCGGTGCGCACCGCGTCCGGCGGGGGAAGCATGCCCTGCCGCATGTAGTTGCGGGCCT
>JAYGFS010000229.1:0-8675 GCA_046581765.1 Verrucomicrobiota bacterium | reverse complement strand
CCCGTACTCGGGGTATCGTTTTCGAACCGTCCATTCCGCAGCTGCCAGGCAGAGGACAATGGCCGGAAGGCTCAGGCAGAAGCCTTTAAGAACCCATGACAAGAGGCGCTTTTTCATGATGGGCTTCCTAGAAACATGCTCGATCGTTGAGGGTGCATGGTGGCTTTAAACCTTTTGATCATCTACGGGTGCCACGATTTTTTACCTAAACCGATCCTCTTGCACATTGACCACGAAGTCAACGAAGGGAAGGGCAGGGTGGTAAAAAACCATTCATCGTCCTGTGCCCAGGTGAATTGGGGTAGCCAAAATTGCCCGCCGGGTTAAGTCATTGGAATCGGGGGTCGTTCTGTGGACCTGGACCTAGGGTGTATGAACGATTCCGGTCTTTTCCACGGTCAGATTTTTGTGGTAATAGATGGTATATTACAGGAGCCCTGGTTCCGACCCTGGAAAGCCGATCTTATAATCGTCTGAGGCGTACAGGAACTCAACCGGGAAACGAGATGCCGGTGCCGAGGAACTTGTGAAGTGAAGGCCTGGCAGCGCGAGTCATTCATTACAAAGACCGATTTAAAAACCACCGCCCTGAAAGACAACCCAGGATGCTGAAAAAGTTAAAGGAAATGAGGGCGCTGGAATCATCAACGATGCGTGCCCATGCTTCACGGGGGAACTATTTCGAGACCCTGGAAAGTGACCCCTATGGTTTCAATAACGAGACGTATAACTGGAAAGGTGAAGATCGATTTATCCTGGTTGTGGCTACCTGCTACATGGCGGGCATACTTGCGATCGCCGTCCTGGAAACGATCGCATATATCGCCACCATTGATTCAATGATCTATTCCATCTTCGCTTACGCTGTTGTCATTGAATTGACGGGAAAGGCGATAGCTGCGTATGCGGTTAGAACCTATAAAATAAAAATAAACTATGTCCGGAAGTTACTTTTACGCCCTTGGCGGAAACTGAAAATATATATTATTCCCCTCTTCTTTGTCGCGCAGGGGACGGATGCCATCCAGGTGATCCTGATGTTGTTTTTCATGGATCAAATAAAAACCATTCTAACCGAATGGAACGTGATCAGGCGCAAGGTTCCCTTCCTGGCCTATGCCTTTGTGTCATGGGACCGCCTGGAAGACCGGCCCTACACGTTACGATATGACATGCTGGAAGATGTCCTGCGATTTGCGGTGTATTTCCCATTTATCATCTTATTCGGCAAAGCGTCCGTGATCATCATGATACCGAACCTGATCAACGAGTTTGGCGATGGACTGGCAGAGCCGGTGGGGATCCGGTTCGGCCGACACAAGTACCGGGCAAAATCCTTATGGTACAAGGGACGCTTTTGGCATGGTGATTTCCAGCGAAGCCTGGAAGGTAGCCTGGTGGTGTTTATCGTATCTGTTATCGTGCTGTGCATGTACCAAGGCCAGTTCGCCCCGGCTCAATTTATGTTTTCCTTATGTGTATTACCGATCTTGATGACCTTGGCTGAAGCCTTTAGCCCCCACACCAATGACGGGCCCATGCTGGCATTCGTTGGGTGTGGGGTTTTATGGGCAACCCTGCATTTTGTGTGAAGATCCCGGATGTATTTCCCGGGTGACTGCGTGGTCGATGAGGATGAGTCGCGCGTAACTTCGCCCGGCCCCGGGGCGTTTCGCGCCAGGGCTAGGCTTCAGTTTCCGTGGCGCAAACGGCTTGTATCGTGTTCAGCAGGTTGGGCCAGTGAATCGGCTTCCGCACGAGCATCGTAGCCCCTTCCTCTTTCACCCGCTCAAGGTTGAGTGCCTGGTCGTAGCCGGAACAAATGATCACCGGGATTTCCGGCCGTATCTTCAAGAGCTCCCGGCAGAGCGAGATGCCCGTGATGCCCGGCATCGATTGGTCGGTGATGATCACATCGAACATGGACGGTTTCTCTCGAAAGGCCTCCAGGGCCTCCTGGGCAACGGTATACCCGTGGACCTCATGCTTGGCTCGGTCCAGCATGCGTTTCATGAGCTTCACCAGTGCAGGTTCATCATCGATGACAATGACCCTGAGGTTCCGCGTCGGCGTATCGGCTAGTGGAGCTGTGCATTCGGGTTTTGTCTCGCCGACCTCCGCCCGGGGGAACCTGAGGGTGAAGGTCGTTCCGTGGCCCTGTGCACTCTGGACCTTAATTTTTCCTCCATGGCTCTTCACGATCCCGTGGACGACGGAGAGGCCGAGTCCGGTGCCCCGGCCCTGGGACTTGGTGGTGAAGTATGGGTCGAAGATGCGTTCGGCGGTTTTGCGGTCCATTCCCCTGCCGTTGTCTGCGACGATGAGCTCGACGATTTCCTTCTGTCCCGGTTTTTTGGAGAGCCGTACGGTTACCCCTACTTCGCCACCGGTGTCCGGGATTGCTTGCGCTGCGTTGGTTACCAGGTTGATGACAATTTGATGCAACTTGTTGGAATCCCCGAGTATGAAGGCACGGGTGCCGAGCACTTGGCTGATGTCTTTCCGGATCACCACCGACTTGGGGATGGATGCCTGGAGCATATTGAGTGCCTCCGTGACGAGGGTGCCCAGGACAACCGGTTCGGTATCGGTTTCTTCACCCCGGCTAAACGCGAGGATCTGGGCCGTGATGTTCTTCGCCCGATCGGCCGCGATGGTGATCTGTTCCAGGTTGTCCAGGTGATCCTGGTCATCGGGGAGACTCTCCTTCGAGAGTTCTGCAAAGCCCGAGATTGCGGTCAGGATATTATTGAAGTCGTGTGCGATCCCGCCCGCCAGTTGACCGAGTGCCTGGAGCCGCTGGGACCGGTTGAGTTGGGTCTCTGCATGGCGGCGCTGTTGTTCGGAGGTATGGATGTCCGTGGTCTCCGCGCCGTAGAGATGCACGGCAGCCCCGTCCAGCACGCGGTGGTAGGTCCACTTGAATGAGCGGTCGCCCACTTTGTGCTCGACCGTCTGTGAAGCGCCCGGCTGATCCCGCAGTTCTCGGACTAGCGATTCATGTTCAGGGGGGAGCAAGTCAATCACGGAAGCCAATCCCATCTCTGTCGCAAGCGCCTGGGCTCCCGGGTTGGCGTAGGTGATCTCGCTCTCGAGATTTGCCCGGAGGACCGGGTTGGGATTTTCTTCGGGGAATGAGGCGAGCTGGCGCTGGAGTTGACCACGGGTCTGTTCCGCCAAGGTTGCGTACGACTCATAGATCGCGATTCGCTCCCCGACGGCAGACAAGTCCACGATCTGGACAAGAACCTCATTCCGACCGCCAGCATCAAGGTACACGGCTCGAAGCTCTTCAGCCCGATCGACATCCAGTTCAGATTTCCCTGCCCCGATAAGTTGCCTGAACTCACGGCCCTCCCCGAGTAGGCGTCGCATACGATTGAGGTTGAGATCCAGGTCGATGTTCTCCAGGTGCATGCCAATTTGAAGGCCGTGATTGGCGGTGGCCATGGAGTTGGCATACAGGATTTCAAGGCTATCCGCATCCACCACGAGGAAGGCGGTAGCCACATGATCCAGGTAATTAAACGAGTGCACGAAATTTCCTCATTGTGTCTCGATGATATCTCCGCGCATTCTCGATATCTCGCTCATCACCTGTTCAAGGTCAGCTGGCTCGAAGCCAGCGTCTTGAAGGTTTATCGCGAGGATCCGGGTAACCTTGTCGTAGTCATCTGCCGTAATCCCCAAGCCCGCATGGGCGGTCTTCAGTTCCTCCCCCTCGTAGTGGATCGGTCCGCCCAGGACCTGGCCCAAAAACTTCAACTGGTGATCCATGAGCACGGGCATGTTTACCGGGGCGAAATAAGCCCGGAGCTTCTCATCTTCCAGGATATCTCGATAGAAATCCTGGACGATATTTGAAACGGTCGAAATACCACCATATTTCTCAAACAGCGTAGGTTTAATTGACTCTCTCCATCCATGGGTTAAAGCCGGACACTATAGGCTCAAAGCACCCATATCGCAATAGAATCGTTTGTAGCGACGAAGCATACATTCGGTACATTCTTTCCTTCCGTTCGCCTTTATGCCCGCGCTCTCCGGGTTGAAGGTTTGCTCATTTACTGTCCAAGGCAGCCGGCTGGCGGCAAGCTTTGGACCGTAAAATATTTAACAATCGTACGAGTATGTCCTAAAAGCAAGAAACATGCCCAAGCACGGAGAACGTAGGTCTACAAGTTAAACAATCGATTCAAGTTCCCATTCTGCTCCTTGCCTGTCCTGGACAACGATTTACAGGAAACGAACGCGCCGCGTATCCAGGCACCACTCGTTGAACGGTGGCTGAGGCGGGGCCTCCAGGTTGTCGCCCGGGCTCGACTTGCGGGGCGTGAGTTCCTGCGCCTCAGTCGAGTTCGACCCAGTTTTCCAGGCTGCCGGGGTCGTCGAAGTCGCCGCCTTCGTCACAGGACAAGGGATCGTCGTCACGCACTTCCTCGGTGATGATAAAGGCACTGCGTGAAGCGACCCCCCGGTTCGTGTAGGCACTGAATACCCCGTCCATCATCACGTCAAAGAATGAGACTTGTTTCCAACCCCCGGTGCTGTTTATGCCAACCGCAATATCGGAGGTGGTCTCGTTTCCGTAGTGTGTGCCCAGTGCCTGTCCCGCGGTGACAATGACGCCCTGGTGAAGGGTGCCGGTCGGTGCGACATGAAACAGGGTGAAAAAGAAAGCGGGGTACTCCGATGACTGGATCAGCAACATGTGCCCCTCGTTGTCCTCGTTCATGCTGTAGACATTTCCAGCTACCGGCGAGAATATCCCCACTTCCGACCAGTTCGTCACACCGGGATGGTAGTAGTGCTTCATGGACCTGCACGTCTCGAAGTCGTCGGAGTAATCGTGCCCGATACCCGACCGGAATTTCGAAATGCAATCGATTTTCGCCAGATCAATGTAGTCGGACGATGCGAATGCGGGAATCGACTCCGACCCCAGGTCAAACGGTTCACCCAGCAGGTTGTTGCTTGAGCAGACGACGCGTAAAAAGAGGCTGTCAATCCCCTCGATGTGCTCGATATCGATATCGATCGAATGGGTATGACCGGTGGCGTGGAGGTTCCAGTAAGCACCGATATCGCGTCCCCATGGTCCATCCGGATCAATGGTGTACTCCAGGCCGGACCAGGTATTGGTCGTGTCGACAGACCATTCCAGCACGCCGGTTTTACTGAAGGACGTAATCTGCGCGGTCTGGGCACCCGCGATGCTCGCCAGGAGAAGGAGGGGCAGGGCCCACGCGGACGTGCCGGCTGGACCCTTCGCTGGGGCTTGTGCTGATTCGCTCATTTCTTTTGTTCGGTGTTCGTGCCGATGGGCTTCGCTTTGCCGTCGTTGGCCACGGGTCCTTCACGTTCGATGATGACCACGTCCCGGTCGAGGCGGTAATGCACGCCTGAGATTTCCGTGACGAAGCGCAGGGCATCCATTATCGAAAGTTGACTCAGGTTCACGGTTATGGGTGCGGGACGATCGTCATCGCCAGTGACCATGTAGAGAATGTTGATCCCGACCTTATCCTCGTCCAATTCCCGGCTGGTGGTCGAGATAAACTTGATGACGTCGTTCAGGCTCGCATCTTCAAAGGCCATTTTCGGAATGATCCACCGCTTCAACTTGTCGTGAAGGGCCTGCTCCCGTGGATCGACAGGGCTCTCCCGGGTGGTGGTACCGCCAAGCCCTTTAGCCGCTCCCAGGGCATCCATCTTCCCTTTCTCATAGCCCACCCTGAAACCCGCGGCATGGCCCTCTGCAAAGCCCCTGTCGTAGCTAAACGGATCCATTTCATCCGGGGTCTTGTCATCTTCCTTTTGACAGCCCGGGCATAGGGCCAGGCAGGTGCCGAACAGTATCGAAAGTACCCGCTTGTTCATGGGATTATCCTCCTGGGGTTTAGGTCCTTTACGCGCCGGGAGCGGTCGTGGACTCCGGGCTAAACCGGGCCATGTTCACCAAATCTATAGCACAGGGAAAAAGGGGTCGCAAGTTGCTGGGTCGGGCGCCTATCACATACCTGCCACGGCCGGCCGGCGGTGGGTGGCACGGCAGGGGCCGAGGTGCGATTTTGTCACCGGGCCGACCCGGGAGAAGGGCTCCGAAAAGTGGGAAATAATGGCTATTTTGGCCTTGCGAAGAGTAACCACGGTGGGAATGCTGCCATATCTGGATAAAGGCATTCGCTAGCCTTTGACCTTCGGCGAAGATTCGGGGAGCTTTCTGGGCGTATGCGGTGATATCGAAAGGCCTATTCATGCAACAATCACGTATCATCGCTGCCCGGTGGACGGCCTCCCTGGTCATCACCTGGTGGGCGGCTTCCGCGAGGACGTCTTCATCGGAGGCCGCCCGGCAACAGGTCCTTAGCGGGGACCGCATTGATTGAGATGAACAGGAATCGTGTTTCCACTGTCAGCCCGGGCGAGGTGAATCCCTCCCGCATGGTATGCGTGAAGCCTATGTGTATGGTCCTGCTCACGGTGAGCCTCGGCGGCGCGGTCTCGGGTGAGTCCAGGTGGCCGCAGTTTCGCGGCCCCGGCGCCATGGGCACGGCGGAGAACCCGGCGCTCCCCGAGACTTGGGGTCCGACCGAAAATGTCGCATGGAAGGTGCCGATTGCCGGGATGGGCTGGTCCTGCCCGGTCGTCTGGGGGGACCGCATCTTTTTAACCACCGCGATCAGCGATGGGGCGGTTGAAAAAGTGAAGCAAGGCCTCTACTTCGGAGGCGAACGCAAGGCACCCAAGGCGGTGCATGAGTGGCACGTGCTCTGTTTCGACCTCGAGACGGGGAAAACCCTGTGGGATAATACCGTGCACCGGGGCGTTCCTTCCCATGCCCGCCACCTGAAGAACTCCTATGCCAGTGAAACGGCCCTGAGCGATGGCGAGCGGGTTTATGCCTACATTGGCAACGTTGGCCTGTTTACCTTCGACCTGGATGGCAAGGAACTGTGGAGCCGTAAATGGGAACCGGTAAGGACCCGCCACGGCTGGGGGACCGCTGCCTCGCCGGTACTCCACCGGGACCGGGTTTACCTGCTTAACGACAATGACGAGCAATCGTTCCTGACCGCGCTGGATAAAAAAACGGGCGAGGTTATCTGGAAGAAGGATCGCGAAGAGCCCAGTAATTGGTCGCCGCCCTTTGTCTGGGAAAACAAACAGCGAACCGAGATTGTCACCACCGGGTCGGGCAAGGTCCGGTCCTATAACCTGGATGGCGAGGTCTTGTGGACGCTGGGTGGCCTGTCGTCCATTACCGTAACCAGCCCCTTCGCCAAGGACGGCCTGCTCTACTTCGGTTCCGGGTATGTGGGGGACCGGAAGAAGCCCTTGTTCGCGGTCAAGCCCGGGGCCCGCGGTGATATCAGCCTGGGACCTGGAGAGACCAGCAATACCTTTATCGCCTGGTGCCAGAAACGTGCCGCTTCCTACATGCCGACCCCGGTGCTGTACCGCGACCGGTTGTACGTCCTGCTGGATCGCGGCATGCTGAGCTGTTACGATGCGAAAACCGGGGCGGCTATCTATGAAAAGCAGCGGCTCGGGCCTTCGGCCCAATTCACGGCTTCGCCGCTCGCGTACAACGGCAAGCTATTCTGTTTCGGCGAACGGGGCGAAACGGTTGTCGTCGAGGCCGGTGACACCTTCAAGCTGCTGGGGCGCCATGAGCTCGGCGAACTGATCATGGCCACCCCCGCGATTGCCGGGGATTCGTTGTTGATCCGGACCGTGCATCATCTCAACTGCATGAGAAAGTAGGCTTCGATGTTCTCCATGAAACACCATCACGCGGGTAGCGATTATCCCTTGTCCGTCGTATGCGGGATGCTGGGTATGGCCTTCTCGCTCCAGGCGGAGTCTTTCGAGGAGGCGAAGGCCCAGCATTGGCACCAGTGGCGAGGGCCCGAGGCCAATGGCGTTTCCCGGACCGCCTCACCGCCCCTTGAATGGAGTGAAACAAGGAATATTCAGTGGAAACGGACGATCGAGGGTCGGGGTACCTCCACCCCGATCATCTGGGGGGACCGGGTCTTTGTGCTGAGCGCGGTGAATACGGGGAAGGTCGACCCCGCATTGCCCCGGCCGGAAGACCAGCCGAAGCGGGTATTCGGGATCACCCACCCGAATACCGTGTATCATTACGTCGTGCACTGCCTCGATCGCGAAAGCGGCAAGGAGCACTGGCGACGGAGCGCCATTCAACGGGTCCCGCCCGAGGGTCACCACAGGGACAACAGTTTTGCTTCCGCATCCCCGACGACTGATGGTGAGCGCTTGTATTGCTGGTTCGGTTCAGCCGGGCTCTTTTGTTATGACATGAAGGGCAAGCGTCTGTGGGATCGCAGCCTGGGCAAGGCGAGCATGGGTGCCAGCCTGGGCGAGGGGTCTTCGCCGGTCCTCTACGGGGACAAGCTGGTTATTGTCCGGGACCAGAGGGGGAGCTCGTCGATCGAGGTGCTCGATGCCGAGACCGGCCATACGCTTTGGCGAAAGGACCGGGACGAGCCGAATGCCTGGGCGACCCCGGTGGTCGTGGCGCACGGTGGTCGCGTCCAGGTTATCACCGCGGCGTCAAACCGGGTGCGAAGCTATAGCCTCGACGACGGGCGTATCCTCTGGCATGCCCGCGGCCTGACCGGGAATGTCATTCCCTGCCCGGTGGTCGA
>JAYGFS010000107.1:0-2839 GCA_046581765.1 Verrucomicrobiota bacterium | reverse complement strand
TTGCATCGGCAGACTTGTCCCATTTGATACTCATCCTGATGTTGCGGCTCATATGATACTAGACCTTGCGCTTTCTTTCGGGGAATGACTTGACCAGGGCCAAGAGCGTTTCCTTGACCACGGGCTTCTTGATCATGGTAGTCGGGCCGAGATCCAGCGCTTGCTGCATCATCGATCCGTCAAAATAGGATGTAACAATGACAACGTTGATATCCTCGGAGTATCCCTTGATCTCGCGCAGCGCGTCGACGCCATTCATCCCCGGCATCATGAGATCCAGGAAGACAATATCGTACCTGGACGCCTTAACCATATCCAGCACTTGATGGCCGTCCGAAGCAAAGTCGACATCACAACCCGCGTTCCGCAACCATTGACACATGAGATCACGGACCATCGGATCGTCATCGACCACGAGCACGGACAAGTTACTGCTACTTGAATTGCTGTGTTGCGCAACCCAGTGATCGATTTTGTCCACGTCGAAACGCCAGTACCGTCCAATCTTGGAAGCGGGAATACGCCCGGCCCGGGCGTACTTGTAAATAGTCTCCTCGGGCAGCTGTAAATAATCCGAGACTTCCGAGATGGTTAAAAAGCTTTTTCGTTCCATAGCACTTCCTCCAAAAATCATTGCCCAATCAACAGAACTCAATCGCTAAGGTTGCGAGATCGTGGTTACCTCGAAGATTTCATTTATTCCTGTCGCAACAAAGGAACTCGCTACATCGCTTTCAAGATAGGCGCCCTGGTCTTCGACCGTTTCGATCGAGGTAAATCCCGTCACCCACTTCGGTTCGTTCTCGTCTGACACTTCAAGGAGCACCGGCTTGGAATCAAAACCGATCACCAGGTAGCGCGCGGCGGTATCTGTCGTCACGAAACGAGACGTGCCGTCTTCGTCTGCGACCACGTAATACATCTCACCCGAGTACGCACCGTTCTCGAACGAAGCGTGAACCCAACCACACAGGGCGGCCAGGATCACCAGGGACCGAACGCTTTTCCGGTTGGCCCATCCCTGTACTTTTTCCGCCTGCGTGATCATCCAAAGCTCCCAGTTGTCTTAACCCAATTTAATACGCTCACATACGTCACTAGTTGGTTCTACGTGCATTTAACCCAGTCTGTTAGGATGAAGTCAAATGTAATTATAGCCCTATTTTAAAGAATCTTACGATGCGCAAGATTTGACTGAATCGCTATTTCTCCCGTATTATGTGCCTATTTACCTCGGCATCATGGGCTGAAGCTTAGTCCGGGTGTAATTCTCCGATTTTTACGTCTTTTCGTATCATTGGTACCGAAGGGCTTCCCGGTGAGATCTTTCGGCATAAGTAAGGCACAAGGCCAAGGGCTCGGATTCGATTTCCGGGTCAGCCGGCCCTGGAGGGGGACCAGTCCCCCGCTCGACCGAATCGGGTTTCGGAGCCCCGGTGATCCGGTCTTCGGGCAAGGGCTAAGGCCTTGCTTTCACCTCGGCAATAAATAGAAGAGGTGCATGCAATTGAACGGGCACGTCATCATCCTCTTTTCGTGCGGACTCCTCCCCCTCCAGGCGGCGGAAGAACCCCGGTTGACCCACGGCCCCATACTCGGTCAACCCGGCACCACGAGCATGACGGTCTGGGTCCGCACCAACATGCCAACAAATACCTTTTTACGATATGGAACCTCTTCGCAGGCACTGAACCAGACCTCCAAGGTTCTGCGCACCGCTTACGACAGGGATCTCACCGCGCGCATTCCCCTCACGGACCTGCAAGCCGATACAGCTTATCACTATGAAGTCGTGGTCGGCGAAGTCTCCTCCCGTATCGGCGGATCCTTCACCACCCTGCCCTCGTCCGTCCATTTAGCAAATGCACATAACCCGAAGGGCCTCTTCAATGTGAAATTCGAGTTCGCCTGCGGCAATAATCAAAATCCAAAAGCCGGGCTTGGACCCGGCCTTCCAACTTACGACACGCTGATTCGCGAGGTCATGGACGACATCCACTTCGCCATCCTCAACGGCGACTGGCTGTACGAGGAAAACCGGGATCATACACCCGCCGCCTGGATCGCCGAGCACCATGTGCCCGAAACGGAAATACCCGCCATTGTAAAAAACGTGCCCACCCTTGTCGGGGTGTGGGAAAACTACAAGACCTACCTGGAGCGCGCACCGAACCTGGCAAAATGGCATCGCCACGTCCCGACCTTTTTCACCTTTGATGACCACGAGTTGCTTAACGACCTCTTCGGCAGTGGCACCGCCGGCTACCGTGACCGTCGTGCCGTCTTCCGCGACATCGGGGTGCAGGGCTGGTACGACTACCTGGGCTGGAGCAATCCCCTCCACACCCGGCAGGGCATTTATTTCGGCAAGGCCCAGCTGAAAAAGGGCGACGATATCCTCTTCGATCCCCAGGCCGATTTCACCCGCATGGACCTGCGCCAGGCGGCCAACCTGCACGTGCACTGGGGTACCCCGAATGCCGGCGTGAAGGATATCGAAACCGGCGACAAGGTCGGCGGCGATCCAAATGCCAACATCTACGACCTGGTCGAGGTACTCGACCGGCATCGGGTCAAGGTCTCACCCAGGCCGGTCGTGGACAGCCTTTCCAGCTACTCCATCGGGCGCCATTCCTACGGTACCTTCAAACTGGCCAACTGCCAGTTTTTCCTGCTGGATACCCGCACGCATCGCCAGCTCCACGACCTGGCACATCGGGACAAGAAGGGCCTCTCCATGCTCGGCCTGGCCCAGCGCACCTGGCTCATGGATGAAATGGAAAAAAGCGACGCACAGTTTTTCTTCGTCGTCTCCTCGGTCAACTTCATGATTCCCCAT
>JAYGFS010000017.1:0-2750 GCA_046581765.1 Verrucomicrobiota bacterium | reverse complement strand
CGGTCGTATTACATCGCATCCTGGTGACCATCGGTTTTTTGATTCGTGCGGGCCATTCCAGGAGGGCCGGCACACGCAGTCCGCCCTCGTACACCGAACCCTTCCTACCCCGTCCGCCGCTCGACTCGACTTTCAGTCCGCCGTTGTCACTGCAGTACCAGAGGAGGGTGTTATCCCGAATACCCAGGGGGCCCAGGGCATCGCGGAGTTTGCCAAAGGCGGTATCCATGCCGGATATTTCTCCGTAGAAATTTTGCTGGGCATCCGGGTATTTCGCGTACTTGGCCGCTTCTTTTTTTGAAGCGATATGCGGTCCGTGGGGTGAACCGAACCAGACCACGGCCAGGAAATGCTTGTCCGCCTTGACCATTCGTTCCATGAATGCCAGCGCATCGTCGACCGGGATGAGCGAGCTTTCGCCGGCCCGCTGTTCCGCTATACCCCGGTTGCTCAGTATCGGGTCGTTCTCGTAAAAATTCGGTGCGGAAATCCACTCGTCGAAGCCCGAGGCCCCGGGGTTGACCGGGCTTCCCTTGCGCACGGATCCGAGGTGCCACTTGCCGAAATGGCCGGTCGCGTACCCGGCCGTTTTCAGCGCCTCCGCCAGCGTGACTTCCTGTGGCCGGATCGGATGCCCCCACTTGAACACGCCCATGCGATTGGGATGCCGACCGGTCATGACGCTGGCGCGCGTGGGTGAACAAACCGGTGCGGCCGCATAAAAATGGTCAAAGCGTAGCCCGGCCTTGCTCATGGCGTCAAAGTGCGGGGTCTGGATGACCGGGTGGCCGGTATAGCCCATGTCCCCGTAGCCCTGGTCATCGGCCATGGCCAGAATGATGTTGGGCCGGTCGGCCGCATAGGCGGCAAGGGCGATCCAGGCGAAAAGGATGGGCGTGTATACCGTGTTTCGTTTCATTTGAAATCCGTCTTGCCGTCCAGCCGCGTGATCACCCCGCTACTTCTTCGCGGGCCGGCCGTCTTTCATCAGTCGCGGCCCCGGCTTGTCCCCCACGGGCATCATGGACTTTGGCTTGAGCCGATCGCGCTTTGCTCCCCTCTGCCAACGGATGGCCAGGTTCTGCACCAGCTCGGGCTTCTGGTCCGCCAAGTCATGCATCTCTGTCCCATCCTCATCGATATTGTACAGCTCCCATTTTCCCCTTCGGTGACTCACAATCTTCCACGGGCCTTTCCGCAGGGCCCGGTTCTCGCCGAACTGGAAGTACAGTTCCTCATGCGGCTCGCGCTCCTCGCCCCGGAAGATGGGAACCAGGGACCGTCCTTGCAGGGGCTCCAGGTCGATACCGGGCCACGCCCCGGGATATTTCGTGCCCGCCACGTCGATGCAGGTCGCCATGAAATCGATGAGGTGCGCGGGCTGTCGCGTAATCGACCCGCTCTTTGTTTTCAATCCTGCAGGCCAATGGGCAATCATCGGACTCGAAATCCCGCCTTCGTGCTGGTTCTGCTTGTGCAGGCGAAACGGGACGTTGCCCACATGGGACCAACCCGTGTCATAGCACCAGTAGGACTTCGCATCCCAGGGGTCGAACTCCTTGCCGCGGGTCCGGTCGAAGGGGCAGGCCCCGTTATCCGCACAGAGCATGATCAGTGTATTTTCGTACACGCCTTTTTCCTTCAGGTACGCCACCAGTTTTCCCGTCACCTGGTCCACCCGGTCCACCATGCCGGCAAAGGCCGTCATTCGCCGCGCATCCCATGCGCGCTCCTCCTCGGTCAGGTCCACCCACGCGGGGACCAGCTCGGGCCGCGGGGCCGGGTTCCAATCTGCGGGGACGAGGCCCATGTCCACCTGGCGCTTTTGGCGTTGTTTGCGGATGATATCCCAGCCGACATCGTAGCGCCCCTCGTACTTGCGGTAATCCTCCTCCAGCACGTGCAGGGGGTAATGGGGCGCATTGTGCGCGATGTACAGGAAGAAGGGTTGATCCGGTTTCTCCTCCAGCATCTCCCCGATGAATCGCTTGGCATAGGTGAGATTGGCTTCCGTCGTGTAAAAGTTCTTACCGAAATCATTCCACGGCTTGCCGTTGAGCCGGAAGGTCTTGTCCCCGGTAAAAAAGTTTGTCGCGCCGGAGAGATGCCCGAAGTACCGGCCGAAGCCTCGATCCGTTGGTTCCTTGCTCAAGTGCCACTTGCCCACCATGGCCGTGGAATAGCCCGCCTTGCCCAGTACTTCCGCAATCGTTACCCCACGATTCAGCGATGCGCTCCCCGCCTGGTTGCAGTACAGCCCGGTCAACAGGGACACACGCGAAGAATGGCACTTGGCTGTGTTGTAAAACCGTGCAAAGCGCAAACCGTTCGCCGCGAGCCTGTCGATATTCGGCGTTTCGATTTCACTTCCGTAGCATCCAAAGTCTGCGTAGCCGAGGTCGTCGACCATCATGAGTACGATGTTGGGACGAGGGGCCCCGTGAAGATGAAGCCCCGCGAGGAGCACGATAGCAAGGACGTAGCGTATTCTCATGTGGGGGGTATAGCCGAAGGAATGGGGCTTGTCAAAAACAGCAAAAAAATTAAGGCATGAATAATTACCGGGTTGAATGGTCTCGGGTGCTGCAAGGGTATCGATCCCCATCGCCGGCACGCCCCGGGGTGAAAGGTAATCCGAACCGTAACCGGTCGAAGATGCTTTCCCGGTCAGGGGTAGGCACCCGTCGTATAGTCTACCCGGCGCATCGGGTATCCGCGGGTCCCAACACCCGCTTTTCCCCCTGTTTTAG
>JAYGFS010000334.1:0-3494 GCA_046581765.1 Verrucomicrobiota bacterium | reverse complement strand
CAAGCATAAAGACCTTGACGATGTTTTGATCCGCGGAAAAACAGGCCGAGGCAAACCCGACAAGCAGGAGGCAGGTGTATTTCTTCATTCCCCGGGCCTAGCACCTAAGTCAACCGAGGGCAAGGTCCGGGCGCTCGTTTCCGTCACCCGTCCGGCGGGACGCTGGCCCGAACCCCTCCTGTTCGTATCGCCCAACTCCCGCCGCGCCTCCTCCGCCAGTTTGAATAAACGTTCAACCACCGCGGGGTGATCGGCATAGCGGTCCGTTTTACCCGCCGGATCATCCACGACATTGATCAGCATACCCGGGGCCTGTTTCCGATGGACGCGACCGGGCCGGATCGGGTTTTCCAGCGGCAACAGGAGCTTCCAGGGCCCGCTACGTACGGCCTGCAGTTGATCCAATTGATAGTAGAAAAAGGCTTCCTGCCTCGAGAAAGCCCCCGTCTCGCCCGACAGGATCGGCATGATATCATGTCCGTCGATGATTCGATCTCCGGGTACCTGCACACCGGCAAGACGGCAGAAGGTCGGCAGGAAATCCATCGTGGTCGCCAATTCGGACGAGGTGGAACCCGCGGGGATGCGTCCCGGCCACCAGGCGATCGTCGGCACGCGCATCCCACCCTCGCTGGTGGTATAGCCACGCCCGAAAAGTGGTTTATTCGTGCCACGCCGGATGTTCCCGGCGTTATTCGGGGCCCCGTTGTCCGAGGTCCAGATAACCAGCGTGTTTTCCGCCAAGCCAAGCTCGACCAGCAGGTCCAGGATACGCCCGGTTGACCAGTCGATCTCCTCCACCGCGTCGCCCCAGGGGCCGTTCCGGCTTTTCCCCTTGAAGGCTTCACTCGCATAAGGCGTTGTCGTGCTGCCCGGCATCGCGTGTGAAAGAAAGAGGAAGAAGGGTTCGCCTTGATGCTCACGAATAAAGCGCAAGGCACGGTCCGTATAGCGCCGGGTCAGGGTGTCCCGGTCCGCGGGTGCCTCCACCACGCGTTCATTTTCCATCAGGGGAAGCGGCGGCCAGGATCGGCCTTGCCACGTACGGGGACCGGTCATGTCATCGCTGTAGGGAATGCCGTAATACGAATCGAAGCCCTGGCGGGTCGGCAGGAATACCAGCTGGTCCCCAAGGTGCCACTTCCCGATGAGGGTCGTTGAATAGCCGCCGCCCTTGAGCAGTTCCGCCACCGTGATCTCATCCGGGTGCAAGCCCAGCGGCGAAACCGGGCGGAGCACATGATGGTCCGTCTCGAGCTTGTGCATGCTGACCCGCTGGGCATAACAGCCGGTCATGATACTCGCCCGGGAGGGAGTACAGACCCCGGCCGTCGCGTAAAAGTGGGTCAGTTTCAACCCCTCTTTCGCCATCCGGTTTAAGGCCGGGGTGCGATGCGGGGTGGCCGGCCGGAAGGGCTCGATGTCCCCATACCCCAGGTTGTCACAAAGGATCAGGACCACGCTTGGCCTCGGTGCAGCGGAAAGCAGCAGGGGCAAAAGAAGGCTGGAAAGGAGAATCGTTTTCAAGCGCGTATCCCGCATCGGGCCAAGACTATTCGCCCCGGTCCCCCACGCCATCACCATTCGCATCCACGACATCGGCGAGCGGATTATGGAGCACCGCCTCCCAGGCGATCTCGCGAAAGATGCGGTCCAGCTTCTGGCTGGGCTCCTTAAGGTTCTTTTGGCGACCCGGCTTATCAAATGCAATCGCCCGGTCAATCAACGCGGGCGAGCGCTGGTAAATGGTTGCATAAAACACGTAGCCCTCAAGTCGATCAAACCAGGGGCCCAGGTGGCCCAGTTGATCACGCCAGAGCGAGTATTTCTTGCCTCCAATCGACTCATTGACCCCCTCCACCCCCGGCAATGTACCCTTGTAGTACCGCTGGGTCGCACGCACCATCGCCTCCGAGGTCGGCATCACGTGGACCTTGTCGGGGTACTTTTCATCCAGCGCGGCAATCAACTTCACGTAGCCCGCTTGCTTCTCGCGTTCCAGGCGCAACCAGGTTTCCGCATCCAGCTCGTCTTCGCTTTTCGGGATCGTGTCCAGCTGGCTCAGTTGCGGCCAGGAATCCGAAAGGTAAAATTCCATCCGCGGATTGTACTTCAGGCAGAAATCGATCCAGCAGGCATAATAGGCCGGGCGATCATGGTAGTACGGCCCCCACATCATGGCGTCCCATTCGCCGGTCGCAATCGCAGCCAGCAGCTTGGGCCTCGGCTTGCCCGCAAACTGAAAGATCCCGTTCTCCTGTTCCCACTTGTAACGGGCACTCCCGGTTATGCCGCCGCCGGTGTGGGTGAGCAAGGGCTGCTCGAAACCGGCCGCACGACATATTTTCGGGAAGGTCCGGTAGCCGGGTCCCATGAAGCTGTGCCCGGTGCCGACGATACGCAGGGTTCCGCCCGCCGGCTTCGGGACCTGTAACAGCGCGTTCTTCCCGTTGACCCGCGCGTTCACCTCCTGGATTTCGGCCGGCGTCTTGTAGCAGAGCGCGTGATCGGGAAAACGGCCGGCATCCCAACCGGGGTCGACCTCGAATGTCCTCCTGGGGCCTCGCTGCGTCCCTCCTGCGCGGGCGGATTGCATCCGCTTCCGGTGGGCCTTCGCCTCCTCGACCGTCAGCTGCCCGTCCCTGTTCGTATCGGCAGCGGGAAAGCGTTTCAGCCACCCTTCCAGTTGCGATGCAGACTGTGCGTAAAGCACCGAGTGGCCGGTCACCACCAGGAAAATAACGAAAAGCACTTTCATGCCCGCATGCTGGCCCGTCAAACGAAAGCGGTCAAGCCAATCCCCACCGGAGGTCCCCGGCCAGGCCCACTCGGCACCGGAAGGCCATGCGCCCACCTAGTCCGCATTGCCCCATGCATAGAGGGTCGCGATCTCGGCCGGCAAAAGGGTCCGCTTGAATATCATCAGGTCATCCATGAGGCCGATGAACTCCGGATCCTTCTCGTCCTCGGGTAGGTCGACCTTGGAGCCGATCGAGAGACGACTGCTGTTCCCTTTCATGGGGTAGGCCAGGTGTGACTCGACACGTTTTCCGTTCACGTATAATACGTTTCCGCCCAGGCGCTGGTGGGTCACCACGAGGTGATACCACTCACCCCGGGCATAGGGAACATTCCGGGGAGCAAACACGTAGTCTTCACGACCCGTCCCGAAGGAATAATAAAAGGTCCCACGTGACATTTTAAGGTAGGTGCCGCTGTTTTCCTCCTCTGCGGCCCACTGAAACAGGGTCGCTCCTCCGAATAAACCCGTGGCCTTGCACCAGAGGGCGATGCTGAACTCAGGGTAGTCGTCCGGGTCGATTTTTCCGTCCAGCTCGACCCGCGATCGGCCCGTGAAGTACCCCGCATTTTCACGCTTTCCCGCCCAGGACGTCATGGTGTCAAAACCCGTTCCATGATGCCCATGCGGACTTTTATCGAGCACCTGCCGGCCAATCGTATCGAAAGAGTAATACACGAGAAGATCCGCGAGG
>JAYGFS010000358.1:0-2647 GCA_046581765.1 Verrucomicrobiota bacterium | reverse complement strand
GGAACGCCCCCTGCCCAGCGGGAATATTTCCCGCCGTGCCGCGCAGTTCGCCTTTTTGTTCTGTACCCTTGCGGCATTTGCCCTGTGCAGCCTGCCCGGCAGGAAAGCCCCCCTGCTCATGTGTCTGCTCGTGTTCCTTTGCGTCTGTCTGTATAACATCGCCTTAAAGGGTGTCCGGGTTATCGGCCCCGTGAGTATGGGCCTGTGTCGTGGATGCAGCATGCTCCTGGGGGCGGCCATGTTCTCGGGCGAACTGGATGACCCGATCACCATCATCATAGCCGTGCATACCGCGGTCATCGCGATTGCGCTCATTACCATGATTGCCGATTTCGAAACCCGCAAGGACATCCCCGTGATAGCCATCTGGCTGCCGGGCATCATCGTCCTCGGAGGCCTGGTCGCCTACCGCCTGTCGCTGCCACTTAACTGGCGAAATACCGACTACCTCTTCTGCCTGGCCGGCGGTACCGCGGTGTATTTCCACGGCCGAACCGCGATGAATATCTGGCGGCGCAAGCAGGTGACCCCACCCGATATTGGCCGGATGATCGGTGCCCACATGTTTATCCAGTCGGCTTGGCTCTTTGCCGTGAATGCTTATATAGCCGGGGGGGTCGTCCTCCTGCTGTGGCCGATAAACCGCCTGGTGGTGCGCAAGATCTATGCAAGTTAGCCGTGGCAATTGTACGCGTGGTCAGCGATACTCCTGCATGATGACTCGATTCCTCCTGCTCCTCCTGCCTCTTGTCCCTCCCGCCCTTTTCGCCGCTGACGAACCCGCCCTGGGCGACGGAAGGAAGCGGGTCATTCGTGTACTGGGTCAGCCCCAAGGTGCAATGCGGACCGCCGGGAAGGAAGTGCTCTACTATTCACGGGGCCTGGTGAACCTTGAACACGGCAAGGTCGACCAGGTCGACCTGCTGAGCGAAGCTGAGCTGGTAGCGTTCAAGCGCCAGATCGCCTTGCGCGAGGAAATAAAACAGCTTGAGGAGGAAGCCGCTCGTCGGGTGAAAATAGCCCAGGGCCGGGAGCAGCGGGATCGCATCCTGGCAGACGAAACCTTTGAGACCCGTCCCGCCTCGGCGCGCCTGCATGCCTGGGATATGTTCAAAAGACGTTTCCCCGATGTGCCCGTCGATGCATCTTCGTATCAGCGGGCACTGGAGCAAATCCGGGAGCAGCAGGCCCGGGAGCAGGCGGTCCTTCAGCAGAAACAGGCCGCCGAAGCCGCCAAAAAAGATGATCCCGGACCTCGACCGAAGATTTCCGGCAAGCGCATCAAGAAAATGAGGCGCGCCGGCACATGGAAGTGGTCTGAAACGAAGGAGTGAAGGTGAGGCGGCACACCCTTATCCCCGCCACCGAAACGGGAATCAGCTGATCAAGCACTATTGGAAGACCGGCAAGTGGGCGTGCGGCTGGATGCTACCGCGTGGTGCTATCCTCCTTGCCAAGGCTCCCCGAAGTCCGTACACATTATCCCAGGGATTCCCCATGCGGTTGTGTACGTTTATTTTTTGCCTGACCCTTTCTGTGTTTGCGGATCCTTCCCCGTTGAATATCGTGGTGACGAAAGGTGTCTGGAAGGGCGCCGGGGTCAATGACGTTCAGGCGATCCTTTCCTCCGCCGGGCGCGATCTGTGGAAATTCTCTTCCGATGACAAACTCGAGCCGATTATCGTGACCAACGGGGACGAGGGGCCGATTGTCCTTTATCAACGTGGGCCGAATGGGGAGTACCGGGTTCGTCTCGACACCGGCAAACAGTACTGGTCCCAGTATGCCTATCAATTTGCGCACGAGCTCTGTCATATCATGTGCCATTACAAGGAGGGGGATACGTCCAATCACTGGTTTGAGGAAAGTCTCTGCGAATGCGCGTCGATCTTTACCCTGCGGGAGATGTCGAGAACCTGGGAGAAAAACCCGCCATTCGTAAACTGGAAGGACTACCGGAAATCCCTGGCAAGCTACGCGCTCGACCGCATCGAGAAGCATCGCTTGCCGAAGGGGCGGACGCTGGCCGCATGGCACAGGGAGCACGCGGAGTACCTGAAAACCCACGCCACCGATCGGGCCATGAACTCGACCGTAGCCACGGAGCTTTTAAAGATATTTGAGGAAAAACCGGCCCGCTGGGGTGCGGTGGCATTTATTAACAAGGCGCGCACGAATGAACCGGTCAGCTTTTCCACGTACTTGAACAACTGGCGGGAGCACTGTCCGGGGGAGTACAAGGAAACAGTGGACCGGGTGCGTGGCCTGTTCGTGGACTGAGTATTTCGGGATGGGGTCCCGGGCGAGCCGGTCGTGGCCATTACAGGCTTGGACCATTTCTGTAATTGTATACCCTCTCGCTTGGGTCTATACTCCGTACCAAGTCGGGTACTTTAACCGATCAACCCCTTGGGAGTAGTGTATTATGACCATTTTTGGATTCCTCGTCGGCCTGGTTATTTACGTCGCCATCCGCCTGGTACTCAGCGGCTTCTACATCGTGCGGCCCGACCAGCGGGCGGTACTGACCTCTTTCGGCCGGGCTGCCCGCGTCTCTAAAGAAGCCGTTGACGACCCCCATCTTTCTGATGACGAGAAGGAGCGTTACGTCTATCCCCAGGTCCAGGTGATCGGCCCGGGAGGTCCG
>JAYGFS010000321.1:0-9600 GCA_046581765.1 Verrucomicrobiota bacterium | reverse complement strand
TGCGCCGGTTCCGGCTTGGGATCCGGTTTGGCAGGTTCCCTGGGTTCAGGTGCCGGGGCTTTTACCGTGGCCGGTTCCGGCTTGGCGGGTTCTTTGTGCCCGTGGGGCTCCGGCGTTTTTACCGGTTCCTTGTGCCCGGGTTGTGCGGATTCTGTAGGGTCATCGACCACCGCCATGGCGGCGCCTTCGGGGGCGCGGGTGTTCTTGCTGATCACGCCCGCCGCAACCAGCGACGCGAGGGCAACAAAGACCCCGATCCCAATAAATTCTAAGATACCTTCTTTTTTCATGGGGTCACTCGGCCTATTTTCCGTGGATTTCCACTTCGGTGTAGTGGTTCATCTCGTTGGCGGTATTGCCGTTGCTGTACATGCGAAGGAACTGGGTCTTGATGCCCTTGAGTTCGATCAACTCCCCTTCGTTCACCTCCACGTAAGCCAGGTCCTTTCCCGCACCGAGGTTGAGTTCCGCTGAATCGTCGTGGTCGTTGTTGTAGACGGTCTTCAGGTTCTTCTTGAACGCGGCATCGTCCGCGATCTGGACGATCACGTCGTGATACACCCGTGCCTGCATGTGGTAGTGCCAGACGACTATGGCCGAGATGCTTTTCGGTGCCCCGAAGTCGAACTGGATCCACTGCACGAAGGGTCCCAGTTCCACATAGCTGCCGTCGGTGGCCTCCTTGTCACCATCGTTAATCAGCTCGATCTCGCCGATGACCGGTTCCATGTCGGAGCTGGTCACCTTGGCCTTGAGTGCAATGTTCTGGGTGCCTGCAGGCACCTTGATTAAGGGCCGCGGACGGCCGAGGGGTTTCTTCAGGTGCGGCAGCTTCACCGGGACCGGGGTCCCTTCGAAGCGTGGCTTTGGCAGGTCAATCTTCAGGTCCACCAGGTCTTCCGCCTGGGCGATCCCTGAAGAGGCGGCCGCGCATGCCGCGACCAATGCGATTTTGAATACGGTCATCTGTCTTGTTTCCTTGTTCAGTTAGATTTTAAAGTCGTCTTCGGTGAATTCGATCCGCTTGCCGGTGTTGATGGCCTCGGTGCCCTTGAGGACGGTGGCGCAGGTTTGGAAGCCGATCTCCGCCGGGCAGTTCAAGGGTACCCCGTCGCGAATCGCGGCGAAGAAGTTCTCCAGGTGATACATGTGAATCGGTTTGTCGTTCTCCACCGGGATGAGCCATTTTTCCGGGGCGGGCGACTGGCGGATGTCGACAATCTGTTCCGGTTCCGGGTCGCCAGTGGGTACGGCCCCTTCCTTGATGATGTAGCCCTTCTCGGCCCATTTTGTCCACTCCTCCTCGGTGGACACCTCCCGGTACACCTCGTTCCAGCGTGGGGCCTCGGAGAAGGCGAGGGTACCCTCGGTCCCCATGAAGCGCTCGAGGAAGCCCAGCGAGCTGGTCGTGGTCAGCACCTGGTAGAAGGCGCGCCCCGTCTTGCTGTTCGGCAGGTCGTACTCGTAAATGAGCATGTTGGTGTCGTTGTGCTCGACCTTGTCGTAAAAGTCGATGCCCCCGCTGCCCATGACCGCCTTGGGTGTGCTGCCGTAGAACCAGTTCAGCACATCGATCTGGTGCGCGCCGAGGTCGGAGATCGGTCCGCCGCCGTACTTCTTGAACCAGCGCCAGTTCCTGAAGGTGTGCATGGAATCGTAGCCCCACTTTTCCAGTTCTTCCTTTGCCATCTCGTACTTGGATGGCCAGGTGTTGTCGGTCTTCACGCCGCGGTTCCACTGGGCATTGGCGTAGTTGATCTGTGGACCGAGGAGCTTGGCTTCACCGAGCAACTTGTGTTTAACGTGCAGGTAACGTGGATTGCTGCGTCGCTGGTGACCGATCTGGAGCAGTTTCCCGGATTTGTCGCGGGCTTTCACCATGCTGCGTGCAGCTTCCGCATTGTTGGACATCATCTTTTCGCAATAGACGTGCAGGCCGGCCTCAAGGGCGGCGATACTGATGGGTGCGTGCATCCAGTCCGGGGCCGCGGTGACCACGGCGTCGAGGTCTTTTTCCTTTGCAAGCAGCTCCTTGTAGTCGGCGTAAACGTTGTTCTCGTGACCGAACTTCTTGACGTAGCGCGAGGTATAGCGCTGGCTGTATTCCCAGATGTCGCCGACGGCCTTGATCCGCACGCCGGGAATTTTCAGGATCGAGTTCATGAGCACCCGGCCCTGGGTGCCGGCCCCAATTATCGCGATATTGACCTCATCCTTGCTCTTGGATTCCTGGCCAAGGGCTTCCGCCACACTCAGGCCCAGGCCCGCAGCGGCACTTGCGGCCAGGAATTCGCGGCGATTGTATTCTGCTTTTTCAAGTTGATCACTCATGACCAGCAACCTTCCAGTTGATTAGGGTTCAGAAATGGGGTTGGTTATATACACTTAATACCCCACTGCAAGACCACATCTTACTGAAAATCCCGACTTAATACCGTTTTACCTGCTCTTTGTGACGATCCTGAGGGCATTCCATTCATTTTGCTTTTGGCTTGCCCCTGCGGGTCTGGACCTTGGCGATTTTCGTCCCCGCCTATTCACGCCGCCCACGTATTCCGGAGCTGGCCCGGGTCGGGATCGTTCCATTTTCCCACATTTTCCATTCGACGGGAAAGCAGCCCCCGCGTAGAACCGCCCGCTATGAGCGACGAAAAAGAGCCTGAAGAAATCCCGTCTGTCGAGGAGGCCGCTTCCACGGAGGAGGCACCGGCAGAGGATGCGGTGGCAGCGACTGCGGCTGAAACCGGCCCGCTCCATAAACCGCAACGGATTTTCGTCAACGGGGAGGAAGTGCCTTCCGCCTTTATCAGCCAGGAGCTCCAGACCCTGTATCAGCGTTACCAGCAGTCGCTGCCGCCCGAGGAGTTTGCCCAGAAGCAGGAAACGATTTTCCAGGATGCAGAGGACAACGCCATCGAACGCCTCCTGCTCAACCACGCTGCGAAGGAGTCGATCGCCGGGGTCGCGGACAAGGATATTACCGCCCGGTTCAACAAGCTGAAGCGCGAGTCCGGTGGGCCGCAGCAGTTCTACAAGGCCTATGGCTTGTCGCCGAAGGAGGACGATTTTATACGCGAGCGCCTGGCAGACGACCTGCGATACGAACAGTACCTGGATACCTTGAGCAGCGAGGTGGCTGAACCGGACGAGGCCGCCTGCCGTGATTTCTACGACAATAACCAGGCCGCCTTTGTCGAGCAGGAACAGGTCCGCGCTTCGCATATTCTCTTGTCGGCGGACCAGCATCACGATCCGGCCTCGGTTTTCGAGCAGATGTTGAATATCCGCAGCGAGATCGAAGACGGTGCGGACTTCGAGGAGGTGGCCGGCCGTTATGGGTGCCCCCAGGATGCCGGCGATCTCGGTTGGATTCGACGTGGACAGATGGTACCCGACTTCGAGAAGGCCCTTTTTGCCCTGCAACCCGGCGAGCTAAGCGATGTCGTGCAAACGCAGTTCGGCTACCATATCATCAAGGCTTTCGACCGTAAGGATGCCAGCACGCGGGCCTTTGGGGACGTGGTGAAGGAGCTGCACGACATGCTCTGGAACAAGGGGAAGAACGATCGCATAGGCGAAGTCGTCGACGCGCTCAGGGAAAAGGCGGAAATCCGCCGCGAGGACATGCCGGAGGAGGCTCCGGAGGACACGGACTAGCTACGCGGGTAGTAGCCATCCCTCGCCCGGTACCCGGAAATCCTACTCGTCCCGATCGCGCGACCGCTCGCGTAACTTATCGCGAATGCGCCCGCCAATGTGGTTCCATTCGGAAATTTTATGCCGGTGTTGGACTTCCTCTTCGCCCATGAAGCGGGCATAAATAGCGATATGGCTCAACGATCCGTGCCATGGCCGATCATCCTGATGCTCGTTTCCGAAGAGTAGCTGCTGTGAACTCCAGTTGCTGAAATCACCGGCGATCTGGTCCACATCCTGGCGCTTGCCATCGATGTAGCAGGCGAGCTCGCCGCTTCGATAGGTCACGACGATATGGTTCCACCTGTCAGCCTGTAGAGGACCCAGGTCAACCTCGGGATCGGTGCCGTTGAGCCCGGTCTCGGTGGTGCGCAGGCGGAACAGGAATTGATCCCCCTCCTGACAGAGTGAAAAGTTCCGGATTTTGCCGTCCTGAGAGAAGCTGATAATCCGCGCCGGTCCCTCCTGCTCCTCGTTGTCCGGCCGAACGCGCGCCTCAATGGACAATTCATTGGCCTGTTGGCAGGCCTTGAGCAGGTAATCGTTTGCGCCGATGACCAGGGTGCGCCCGCCATCGCACTCCATGGCAAACTTGCTAAAGTCATTCCCCTCGATTGGTTTCAGGCTGAAGGGTTCTTCCGGCGTGATGCGCGGGTCGATCCAGGGATTGCGCTGGTGTGGATTCTCCCACACGTAGACCAGGCCCGCCCGTTCGCATGGCCACTGTCTACCCAGGGTAAGGTGGGAGGGGGCCTGGTCGTCTCGCGGCTGGGGCTCGGGCTCGCTTGGTACCGGGTTTGTGAGTTGGGCGATCACCGCCTTGGCCTTGATGGCATCTTCGATGCGGCCCTGCTGGGTGTAGGTCCGTTTCAGCGTGGTCAGGTGCTGGATGTACTGCCCCTTGATATGGTCCAACGTGGCCTCTTGCTTTTTACCGGCATCGTTCAGGGACAGGCCATAATCGTAGGCGGCCTTGCGTATCCGGGTGGGGTAGTTCTTGTCCTCGTGGCTGATTCCGTTTCGGTCTTCATCGAACAGTTTCAGCGCCTCATCGGCCTTGAGCACCAGGTCGAGATCGCCGGCCAGTTTCCCGGCCTGGCGGGCCGCCTCCAGGTCGTCGGCATATTTTTGCCGGCTGCCCATGACCACGGACCAATACTCCGACAAGACCGTGTCTGCCGACTTTTGATACTTCCGGTTGGCACTGGTCAGTGCGTCTTCCTGGCTGCTCGCGACCGAGCACAGGAGCACAAGTGCGCACAAGATATATCGTTGCATCCTAAACATGGGCTTCCTATTCTAGGGTGGATGTCGGGATTGCGCAAGATTTTGCTGGTGTACTTGCTGTTTGGTCACGGGGCCTGTTCCCGGGGACCGGTGTCCATGCATCCAATCCAGGAGCGGGAAATTCCCCGGCACGGGGCGACGACGCCCGTGGAACGCAAGGGCGCAAAATGGTGGGTGAAGCGCAACCGGGAACTCAATGCGCTGGGCCGGGAAGGCACGGCCTCGCTCGTCCTGTTTGGCGATTCCATCATGGAGGGCTGGGAGCATATGGGCCGCCATGCCCTGGAAAAATCTTTTGGCAGGTATGGAACCGCCGTGATGGGATTGGGCGGCGACGGGACCTCGCATGCGCTCTGGCGGGTAAAAAACGGCAATTTTAAGAACCTTCGCTCACGGCTCGTGGTGATCATGATTGGGACCAACGACCTGGAGAGTCAAAGCGAGCAGGAGATCGTCGATGGAATCACCGCCGTGGCACAGGCGGTCAATGCCATCACCCCGGATTCAAAGATCCTGCTGCTGGGCTTGTTCCCCCGAGGGGAGGATCGTGTCCATTACCTGCGCGCGCCCATCCGGCGGGTGAATGAGGGGATGCAAAAGCTCGCGGATGATGAGACGATTTATTACCGGGATTTTGGGGCCTTTCTGTTGAACGAAGACGGCACGGCCCGACGGGACATCCAGCCGGATCACCTGCACCTGAGCCGGGAGGGCTATCGCGTGTGGGCGGCGGCCCTGGCGCCGGTCGTGGCCGAGCTGATGGAGTAGGGGTTGGATTTGCATGTAAGGAGGCGACGGCCTCCCTAAAAGGGAACAACCCGGAGCACGATGGCATACATCAGCACCGTCACGAGGATGATCCCGACCAGGTTCAACCAGATCCCTGCGCGGCACATTTGCGGGAGGCTTAGTTCCCCGGAGCCGAACACGATCGCATTGGGCGGCGTCGCGACCGGCATCATGAATGCACAGCTCGCGGCAATGGTGAGCGGGAACATCAGCATGTAGGGATGCAGGCTTAAGGCGGGGGCAATCCCGGCCATAATCGGCAGCAGGGTTGCCGTGGTCGCGGTGTTCGAGGTCAGCTCAGTGAGAAAAATAACCATGGTGATCACCGCGATGACGATCAGGAAGGGCGGGATCCCCTGCAGTTGCACGGCCTGGGAGCCAAAGAATTCGCCGACGCCATTGGCCCTCACCGCCTTGGCCAGGCTCAGCCCCCCGCCGAAGAGAATGAGAATACTCCAGGGTAGCTTCACCGCGGTCGCCCAGTCCAGGGTGAATTCGTGTTTCTTGAAGTTCACCGGGATCACGAACAAAAGCAGGGCGCCGGTCATCGCGATGACCGGGTCGTTCAAGTCCGCCAAGGCGGGCCAGTGCTTCAGCAGCCAGGGGTGGCTGTTCAGCCAGGGACGCGAGATCCAGCACAAGGCCGTACAGCAGAAGACGATCATCGTAATCCTCTCGCCCGGTTTCATGGGGCCGAGGGAGCGGTATTGCTGCTGGATAAAGGCCTGTCCGCCCTCGACCGGGGGCAGGCGGACCGGGTAGAGGACACGGGTCAGCAGGATCCAGGTGAGGGGGAGAAAGACCACCACCAGGGGGACGCCGAACTGCATCCATTGCAGGTAGCTGATGTCCTGTTGGTAGGGTTCGGCGATGCTGTCCTTGATAAAGTTGACCAGCAGGACGTTGGGGGGCGAGCCGATGATCGTGGCAACCCCGCCGATGGAGGCGGCGTAGGCGATGCCCAGCATGAGGCAAACGTTGAATTGCATCGTCTCTTTGGTCGGCACCTGGACGGTTGACCGGACCAGGGCCACCAGGCTGACCGCGATGGGCAGCATCATCGCGGTTGTCGCCGTGTTCGATACGAAGGCGCTGAGGACCGCCGTGATGAGCATGCATCCCCCGATGATGTTGATGGGCTTGGTCCCGATTAACCCCAGGGTGAACAAGGCGATACGCTGGTCCAGGCCCCAGCGCTGCATGGACAGGGCCAGCAGGAAGCCGCCCATGAACAGAAAGATCATGTCCGAGGCATACGGGGCGGAGGCCGCCTTGATGTCCACGGCACCACACAGGGGAAACGCGACCAGTGGCAGGAGTGCCGTCACCGAGATATGCACCGCCTCGGTCAACCACCAGATGGCCATCCAGACCATGATGGCCAGGGTTTTCCGCCCGGCATCGGAAAAGACCAGGGCATCACCCGTGGCCCCGGTGAAGTCCTCCGGCAGGAGCAGATAGGTGAGCCAGGCCGCGATCGGTGCAGCGATGAGACCGATTTGCTGGACCCGAAGCTGGATGGGGGTGCGTTCCATGCCGGCGTTCTAGCAGGTTTCCTATCCCGGGGCGAAGCCTATGTATATCGTACGCCTTTTTGGAATGCGGGCATGCAGCGTAACATAATCGTGCCCCTGCCGCAAATGGGACTGTACGAACCCGAACGGCATCCTATCCTGTGCCCATGAAGAACCAAGGACTTGCCGTATCGCTCGCCATGCTATGTTGTCTCCCCGTCTTCGCCCAGTGGCCGGATCGACATGGGCCGACCCTGGACAGCCATGTGAGCCCAGCCGATGCAAGAGGTCTTCCCATGTCCTGGAACGAGACGAAAAACATTGCCTGGAAAACCGCACTGCACGATGTGGGCCACTCGTCACCCGTGGTGCTTGAGGGGATGGTATGGCTTAGCGCTGCGAGCGTGGACGGGAAGAAGCAGTATGTGCTGGGCATCGATGAGGCATCGGGCGCGCTGGTGCACGACAAGCTGCTCTTCGAGAACGCGGAGCCGGAATCGCTCGGCGGAGCCAAGGGCTTCAACAACTACGCGGCACCCAGTTGTACCCTCGCCCCCGGCGCGGTGTACGTTCACTTCGGCAGCTACGGAACGGCCCGCCTCGACCCCAAAACGGCCAAGGTTGCCTGGCAACGCCGTGATATTCCCTGTAGTCACTACCGGGGACCCGGATCCTCCCCCGTGTTGCATGGCGACAAGCTGGTCCTCACCTTCGATGGCGTCGACCAACAGTATACGACGGTACTGGATACCCGCTCGGGGAAGACCCTCTGGCGGACGGAACGAAGCACACGTTATGGTGACCTTGATAAGGATGGCGTCCCCAAGCGCGGGGGAGATATGCGCAAAGCCTATTGCACGCCCGGTTTTGCAAGCGTCGGGGGAAAGGTGCAGGTTCTTTCCGTCGGGTCACGCGCCATGCAGAGCTACGACCTGGAAACAGGGAAGGAAATCTGGACCCTCCGGCACGACAATTACAATGCGGCCATCCGTCCGGTCTGGCTGCCGAACGAGGGGCTCGCGCTCATCAATACCGGTTCGCGTGCCGCGCACCTGTTTGCGATAAAGCTCGATGCATCAACCCGGGGCGATATCACGGAAAGCCACGTTGCCTGGGTGCGGACCAAGGGGAATCCGCGTTTTGCCAAGGGGATTTACCACGCGGGATTGATCTACCAGGTCACGGATATCGGGATTGCCTCCTGCATCGATGCCCGGACGGGTGAGGAGATCTGGAAGAGCCGGGTGACCGGTGATTACCGCAGCTCACCCATCATCGCCGGCGAGCATCTCTATTTTTTCAGCGAACAGGGGCGTGGCACCATCCTGAAAGCGGGCCGCCGTTTCCAGGAGCTGGCCGTGAATGAAGTCGAAGGCATGGGCACGACCGCTTGTCCCGCCGTTTCCAGGGGTGCCATCTTTGTCCGCGGCAAAACCCACCTGTACAAGATCGCCGAATAAGCGGACCCGGCGCGAGTCGTCACCGGATTACTTCTTGCTGAGATCGCGCACCCGGAGCTTCCGGAATTTTACCCAGCCGGCGTGTCCCTCCGCGCCATAGGTCTGGAGCGACAAGGCGCCCGCAGCCAGGTTCTCCGGCGTGGGATGCGGCTCGGTGTAATCCACGATCTGCTGCCGGTTCAGCCAGACCTCGATCTTCGGGCCGACCGCCCGGATACGAAGATGATTCCATTCCCGCGGCTTGCGGATTTCATCCTTTTCGTCGCCCTTGTCGAGCCACTCGTCACGATAGAGCCCCACGTATTCACCCGCTACGCCCCGGCCGATGTTCACCTGGTAGCGTTTGCCCTTCCCGGTGTCCCGGATGTAGACCCCGCTGTTGTACGTGCCGTGTTCATCCAGCAGGAATTCCGTCTCGAAATCGAAGTCGGAGAAATGCTGCCTGGTTTTCAACAGCCCGGATCGCCTGGGGTCGCCATCCTGCCCGCCGACGATAAGGCCGTTCTCCGCGCGCCACTTCGCCGTTCCCTTTGCTTCCCAGAGCGAAAGCTCCTTGCCGTTGAACAGGGAGCTTGCCTGTTCCGCGAATGCGGTTGAAACGGTCGCCGCCACGAGCAGGCGGCACAAGGGCCTGGCCAGGAACTGCATGCCGGAAACTAGCAGGCGGTGAAACCAGGCGCAAGAACAGCCTGACCATGGTGGCACGCGAAACTTGCGGGTTATCCGGCAGCCTGTTATGGAATGCCCGTGTTCAAGCCATCCGTATGTATTGATGCCGTTTTCGAAGGGAAACCCGTGGAATCGGCCATCGCCACCGTTGCTGAAGCCGGTCTCCCGGCCATGGAGTTCTGGGG
>JAYGFS010000235.1:0-2081 GCA_046581765.1 Verrucomicrobiota bacterium | reverse complement strand
CTGATCTGCACCTTACTCCTCGGTCTCACGGTCTTCACGCGGGCGGACACGTGGAAAAAACCGACCTTCTGGTACATGGGCGTGGTCAACCAGCACCACAAGGGTTCACAGAAGGTCGGCAAGGGTACCGCGACCCTTATTTCACCCCAATGGGCCCTCACGGCAAAACACGTGGCCCAGTTCAAGATTGGCCATCCCAACGGGGGGGCCATGGAGATCGTGTTTGGATCGGGGGAACGCGCATACGTGACCAAGGCCTACCCCGCCCCGGGCGAGGATATCGCCTTGTGCAGGCTGAACCGGACGATCAACAGTATCGAGAAGACAGCCTTGATGACTGGCTGCTGGGCGGGGGCGGATGGCCTGGTCACCTTCACCCACGTGGGCAAATCCGGCGGACTCCACTGGAAGCGGAATGTCAAGGGGCGTGGCAGTTGTCACGGGTTTGATATCAAGAACGGAAACCCGGGCAAGGCCGGGGACAGCGGCGGCTTTTTCGGTTTCGAGCGAAGCGGATGCCGGAACGTCCAGTTTTCCGTGATCCACGGCGGCGGAAACGGCCCGCAAGTGGGACCGCTCAAAGCGTGGATCACGAACACCATCAATACGCACGGCGGGGACCAACCGGAGTGGGTCACCAAGTCGGAAGTACGAAACGGCATGCCGGGGAGCAACCACACCTGGAGCGGGGGCGGAGCAAGTAAAAAGTGGAACGACTACAACAACTGGAGCACCTGCGGGAAGCCCGGGGTGAGTGGGAACTCCAATACCGCTAACAGCGAGATCGCGCAACTGGCGTATAAGGCTGACACGGCCAAGTACCAGCCCGAACCGCAACTGGAGAATAACTGGAGCATCGGCAAGATCGTCTTCAAGAAGAGCACGCACCACGACCTGACCGTGCGGGATGATTCGAGCTGGAACGTGAACAATGGATCCAACCGGCGCAGGATCACCCTGAACGGAAACAGCGGCGAAGGCATCTGGGTCGAGGACGATGTGCAAGGTTCCTACGTCTACGACTTCGAGCAGGGGATACGCATTGTCATGGCCAACGACCTGGACTGGCGCATCGATGGGGATGAAACCCTGCTGCTCCGCGGGCGGCTCAGCGGGAGCGGCAAACTGACCAAGCTGGGAACCGGCACGCTGGAATTCGTAGACCGCAATGGGCAGTGTACGAACAATGGATCGACGGATCTCGACCTGCTCCTCGGAACCGTGGTCCTGAACAAGACCGCGAACTCAACCACGATCGGCGGTGACATCCTCATCAACGGCCCCGGGGCCACGCTTCGCCTGGAGAACAGGGAACAGATCGGGGACAACGCCACCGTGACCGTACAGAGCGGCTTGTTCCACCAGAACAACTGGCACGAGACGATCGGGACGCTCTCCCTTCGCGGTGGCGCCATGATTTCCGGGAGCCTGACCGGGACAGCGGATATAGATGCCCGGAGTGGCGTGGTCTTCTCCGACCTGTTGGGCACGGCCGGCTTGAATAAAGTCACCACAGGCACCGTTTCGCTGTATGGATCGAGTTCCTACTCGGGACCTTCAACCATCTCCAAGGGCGAGCTGCGCATCATGGGTTCCCACGAGCATGCCGGGGACTACGCGGTAAACGGCGGAACCCTGAGCGGGAATGGAACGATCGACGGGCCTACCATGATCGCGGCGGGCGGGACCCTGGCCCCGGGAGCCGGCGGCATCGGCAGCCTCGGCATCCACAACGATGTAAGCCTGGAGGGGAGCACCCGGATGGAGATCAACGGCGACACCCTGGCCGCGGACCAGGTCACGGGGATGGCAACCATCCACTACGGCGGAACCCTCGAGCTGGTACTGATCGGGGGAACGCTTGATGAATACGATGGGTTCCTCCTCTTTGACGCACAAAGCTACACCGGGGCCTTCACCACCCTCAACTTTCCGGCCATTCCCTCCAACCTGGTATGGCGCACGGAAACCCTGCACGAGGACGGCTCGATCTCGATCGGGGATCCGGCAAAACCCCTGGTGTCAAACACCGGTATCAGCGCCCTGACCGTGACCAACGCGACCTTGAACGGAACCCTGGT
>JAYGFS010000231.1:0-1823 GCA_046581765.1 Verrucomicrobiota bacterium | reverse complement strand
ATCAGGCTGCCCCAGGAGCACCCCGCGACACCCAGGAGAAAGCCGAAACGGTAGATGGTGGACCTCATGAGGAGCAGTGTAGCCTGAGGTCGGCGTGCTTGTCAGGCCTTTTCCTCGCCCGGGGATCGCCGCGACATTTGGGTGGAGCCCCTCCCCGGACCGCGCTATGATGCCGGGGTCCGTCCTGGCCATGAGCAAAAAAAAGAACCAGCCGCCCGCCCGGCTCAGCCCCGGGCAGGCCTTTATCGAGCGCTTTCGTATCAACCTGATCATGTCGCTGATCCTCACCTACCTGCCCCATATCGGCCTGGTCCTTGAGCCGGTTATTTTCCTGCTGAGCCCCTTTGTAGCGCTGCAAAAGGTGCTGGGCCTGGGCTTCAGCACGTCGGTTCTCCTGTACTGTGGTGCGATCCTCGTCCTGGCCCTGGCGGGGGCCAGGAAACAACGCATGCGCTATATCGGCTTCCTGCTGATCCTGTCGGGGAATATCGGCCTCGCCATCTGGGCGGCTAAACACGTGTACGTCTAAGCCAGCGGCCCGGGATCCCTGCTTGCCAGGTCCCGGTCTTCCGGTTAAGCTGGGCGACCGAGAATGGAGAAGATAACCATGATAAACGTACTGCTGCTTCCCGCCCTTATGGCGACCCTGGTTGTATCGGTTCACGCGGTACCCGCCCTGGTTGAGGGCAACGCGGATATCGTCATCTCGAACGGCGATACGCATATCCTCACCTATCACAAGGCGGAGGTACTCCCGCCCGAGGGCGCCTCACCGCTCTACCGGCGATCGGGCTTCATCCACCCGCTCACCGCACCCAATGGCGGCGTGGTCACCAGCATCCATGCCCCCGATCATTTTCACCACATGGGCCTGTGGCACGCCTGGGTACAGACCCGGCACAAGGGCCGTAAGCTGGATTTCTGGAACCTGAAGAAGGGCCAGGCCACGATTCGCTATGTCGAGACCCGGGAACTCCGGCGCACGGATACGGGGGTGGGCTTCACCGTGTGCCAACACCATGTCGTCCTGCCGGACGAGGTGATCCTCGAGGAGCTCTTCTCGGTTGACGTTCAGCTGCACCCGGACGGCCACACGCGGGTCGATTACCGGACCGTCCAGCGGAATGTTACCCAGGATGCCCTGGAGCGGCCCGCCTACCGCTACGGTGGATGCCTGGCCTACCGGGGCCCCCTGCACTGGAACAACGACAACAGCGGCGTTCTGACCTCCGAGGGTAAATCCCGGGAGGACGGGCATACCACGCGTGCGACGTGGTGCCGCTTTACCGGCCCGACCGAGCGGGGACCGGTCGGGGTGACCATCATGGGGCATCCCGGCAACCGCGATGCCCCCCAGCGCCAGCGGATCTGGCCGCCCGGCACGAACAAGGGGGCCGTGTTCTATAATTTTGTTCCCATCCAGGAGCACGCCTGGTCCCTGGAACCCGGCAAAGCGTCCACCATGCGTTACCGGATCGTGCTCTCCGCCGGGACGCCCACGACCGGGCAGATCAACGCCTGGTACCGGTCCTATGCCAGGTAGGGGCCCCCGCCTGCAACCGGGGGAAGCCCTAATCCGCCTGCGTGGCGAACTTGATTTTCCCCGCCGCATCGCCACAATGCCCGCATGAAACGACTCATCACCTGCTGCCTCCTCGCCGGGTCCCTTTCCGCTTTCGCTGCGGAAAAACGGTACAACGTACTCTTCATTATCTCGGATGACCTGACCTACACCGCCCTGTCCTGTTACGGAAACCCGGTGTGCAAGACACCCAACATCGATGCGATCGCGGCCCGCGGTACGCGCTTTACCCGCGCCTACT
>JAYGFS010000175.1:0-4993 GCA_046581765.1 Verrucomicrobiota bacterium | reverse complement strand
TATTCCTGGACGACCTCAAGGACCGCGGTCTGTCCGAAAAAGTCCTGCTCGTGATAACCGGGGACTTCGGCCGCACCCCCAATGTCAACAAGCGGGGCGGGCGGGACCACTGGGCGCGCCTGGGCACCCTCGCCTTCGCCGGCGGCGGATTGAACCTGGGGCAGGTAATCGGCCGGAGCAGCAGGGACGCGGGCGAGCCCGCCAGCGAGCCAATCGGCCCGCACAGGCTCTTCGGGACGATTCTTCATACCCTGTTTGATGTCGGGGCCATGCGGACCGACAGCAGCATCCCCCGCGAGCTGATGAGCTTTATCGACACCTGTCCGCCCATACGTGAGCTGGTGAGTTAAGCCGAATCGAACGGCACGAAGGGCCCCGGGCCACCAGGCAAAGCAGCGCATCGGCATGGATATCGTGCCCGGTTAGGTATTCAGTTCCCCGCCCCGCTTGAGCATCCCCGCGATCACCCAGAGGATGACCAGGCTGAGCAGGGCGATTACGCCCCCGGTAATCCAGGGCAGGTAGGTACCCGCCCGGTCCCGGGTGAACGCCTGGTTAGGCGCGCGAGTGCCCAGGCTGGCCAGGGGTGCCGTTGCAGCCGCCGGCGCGTCCGTCCGCCGCTGCAGGTCATACCGCGGTGCCTGAACACTCTCCGATCCCGCATAGAGCGTGGCCGGCCCGGCCGAGCTCGGCTCGAAAACCAGGTAACGCGGCACCGCCTCGGCCGTCACCTGCTCGATGGTCAACGGGGCATCGTCGTAATGAAACACTTCGAGTTTCAACATGCGATAGGTGCTGTCCAGCGGAAGGGTCAGCCTCACCGATGCGCCGAGACGATGTACTTCGCCATTGAACACATGGACCCATGCATCCGCCGGTCCATTGCGACCCATCACCTGCACGGGGCGGGCAAATTCAGGATCCGCAATCACCAGGTGCAGCCGTTCAACCGGCTGCCCGGCAAACCCGGTATCGAGGTAGACCGACCGGTACGAATCCGGTGGTTCCGGCTCCGCCGCTTCCGGCATGCGTTCCAGGGGCACGTCTACCCGCTCCGCCTCTCGCCCGACAAACCGGCCCACGGAAACCTTCTTCACGCCAACCGTCTCATCGGCCCTTCGGGCATTGCGATGGATACGCAACTCGAGATAGGGAAAGTCGGCACCCGGATAACGCACCTCGGAATTGCGCACGCGTTGAGGCGTGGCATGGTCGATCAGGTAGCCTTCGGTCAATTGTCCCCAGGCCTTGCGGTCCACGCTGCCCAGCACCTCGACCCTGCGAATAAAGTTTTGCCCGTCTGAATTGATGATTATCCGGTTGTGCACCGCACGGGGGCCCACGACCTGCAACTCGATGCGCAGGTAGGGATCCTCCCCTTCAATCAGGGAGCGATTGAGAACCTTGACCGAACGTGTCTTGAAAGTGCGCGTATCCTGCGGTTTCCACAGGTAAAACGGCCACTGTTCGCCCCGGTCATCGATGATGCGTACATCCTGGGGAAAGCGCCGGCAGCCATCGAATACCGCGCCGGGGACCTTTACCCGGTACAGGCTGGCCGGTTTAAATGTGCCCTCCAGTGGCATCTGCCAGGTGAAGGACGAGGCGAGCTCGGCCGCTGGCCCGGCCATCGGCGTCACCAGGGCGGCCAGCAGCATCCAGGTGCTACGCTTCATGGTCGTCTTCCTCTTTCGCCGGGGGCGGGGGGGCGGCTAAGCTCGGTGCGATGCGCTGGTAGGTGAACGAGAGCACGAGCAGGATGATGCCAACACCCATGAACGCGGCGACCCGCACCAGGTCGTCGAGCTCCGATAAATCGAACAAAAACACCTTGGCGATGGTAAATCCAAACAGGGCCAGGCCCGTGATGCGAAGGTAACGTTGCGCCATGCGCAAACCGAGGAAGATCAGGATCAGCGCACAGCTCGCCCACCACAGGGTAATGGCGGTATCCTTCCACGGTGTATGGGTGAGGGCGATCTCCCTGCTCACGACCAGGATAAAGGAAAGCAGGCTGGTGATGTACAGCCCTACCTTGACCTTGATCCTGGACGGACGGGCTTCCGACTCGACAAGGCGACTCGCCAGGAAAAACGTCCCGGCAACCAGCAGCAGGGCGGTGAAAAACACCCCGTTGGGAAATTCGAATCTGTATTCATGCGAAACAACGATGAACAAGACCTCCACCGGCAGGATCGCGAGTAGCAGGACACCGAAAAGCCACAGCGGATAGGAGTCCGATCGATTCGCCAGCACCATCACGAAGGCACCCGCAAGGAGAATAGCCACGCCTAAACTCATCCAGGCCCAGGACGCATTCCGCAGCACAAAGAAAGCATCGGAACCCACCGCGACAATGAATCCCAGGGCGGCGATGATAATGATCAGGGCTTCGAGCAGGTGCAGGGCATGCCGGTGCTCCGCTTCCGCCTCGTCCCGCCGGCCCCATAGCCGGGCCTGGACGCCGAGCATACCGGCGGAAAGCAGGGCGACGACGAAGCGACCGTTAAAGAAAAGTTTGACCAACTCGCGGTCATAGAACTGCTGGTCGTACACCAGGGATTTCCAAAGCCCCAGCAAGCCGAGGGCGATGCCGCCGATGAAAAACGCGCCAACCGTGTAGCGTTGGGCAAACCACGCGAGCAGGAGGCCCCCGATGGCCCAACCCAGCGAGACCCACACGCCGTCCAGTTGCGCGGGGAGGGCGAGGGTCGCGAAGGTAAGGGCCCCGGCGAGCAGGACCAGGATGTCGCCCTTAAACCGCGGCAACCAGCGCCAGGCCAGCTTGACCAGCACGAGGTGCACCAGCGCAGCAACCAGGAATACCGCTCCTATCCAGGCATTGAAATCATGGAAGTCGAGGATCCCGTACAGGGCGGCCATGAGCAGCAGTGAACCCAGCAGCATCCGTCCCATATCAACAACCTGGTTCAGCACGCCTCGTTCGCCCTTTAATTTTGCCAGGCCCAGGACGATAAACTCCACGAAGTACAGGCACACGAAGCACAGCCCGACGATCCAGGCCCGGCCCAATCCACCGCCGCTCAGGCCGGGATTTTCTCCTGACAGAACAACGTCCAACCCGTAGATTTCGCGGTCGATCCAGAGGCCGCTGTACCCCACGGTGAACACGAAGGCGATGTTGTAGAGCGACTGCCAATTGCGCCGGATACCCAGCAACATGACCGAGGCATTCACCGCGGCAATATACGCGAGCGGAAAGACGCCGTGGTTGAATTCACCCCCGATGGCCAGGGGCGTAATAAAGGCGCCGAGCACCCCGAGGATGGCCACCGTCTGGCTGCGGTACAGCACGGATAACCCCATCACGATTGCCGCGGTGGCCACCAGGCCCGCGACGGCGGGCCAGGGGCCGATCAAATGGTAGATGCCATGCGCGGCGAACACGCTGAAGAACATCAACGCGGAACCGCCGCCGGTGAGCACCCGGGCCAGCACCTGCAGGGACGTGCTCTTGATCTCGGCGAGATGACCCAGGGCGATCAGGACGCCGCCACAGATCAAGCCGAGGAGGATGCGCATGGCGGGACCGATCCACCCGTGCTGAATCGCGTAACCGACGAAGAACACGATGCCGAGCACAAGCGCGGCAATGCCGATGAAGCTGGCGACTTTGCCGCCGAGGGTGACTTCAAGGTTGGCCCGGGGGGGCGGGACCTCGGGGGGGCCTGGCGTGGGCGCAGGGGTTTCTTCAAGCGCGGGCTTTTCGTCCCGGGCCTGAAGCGGAAGCGGCGGCGGCTCGGTCGAAGGCGGCGCAGCCGGCTTGTCGACTGCGGGGACCGGGACCGGTGTTGCCGGGGACTCGCCGGCCGCCATGCGACGCTGATGCTCCCGGAGTAGCCGTAATTCTTTCCGGGCCCCGGCCGCAAAGACCAGGGCCACGATGGATAAAATCAAGGGAACCCCGAGCAGGAGAACAACAAGTACTATGAACAACTCTTCCATGAAAGCGGCCTGAGGTAGCCATCGCTAAGGCCGCATGCGAGGCCTTTCCAGGAAAAAAGCCTAACGCTTTTTGCGGTTCTTATTCCGCTTATTCCGCTTGTTCTTTTTCCCGTGATTCAAGAGCTTGGGATCCAGTTTCATCTTGAACGGGTTTTTCCATTTATCGAACTGGGATCCCTCTGCAGCGGCCGTGACCCCCTTCTGGTTCTGGGTCAGGGTGCCGTCATTGTTCTCCCCGATCTGCTTCACGGTCTGGGAGACCTTCGCGGTCGTGGTCTTCCTGCTCCCCTTGTTGTTCCCGCCCTTCTTCTTGGCCTCGGCCGGGAGGGCCGCGAACAGGCTGCAGGTGATACACGTGATAAGGATACGTTTCATGGCTCGACTCCGTTAATGAACAACTTTAAATTTTCCGCCCGACTCCCTGGCGAGCTGGCGCATGTATTTGCCCGCACTGCCCGGCGCCTTCAGGGCAATCGCATTCACGGGACACTTCTGGTATTGTCGCTTGTTCCAGTTGCGCACCATGGACAAAACGGCGGGCTGGTTTTTAACCTGTGGGTTTCCATCGGTCATGAAATAGATCGTGTCCGGCGGGGGCTCCAATTGCTGGGCGACCTGGAACGGTGGCTTCCAGTCCGTGCCGCCGGTCAACTCGGTCCGGTTAATGATCTGTGTGAGTTGATAGACGGTCGCGGGGCTGATCCTCCACCACCGGGCCACCGGCATGGGCCCCTTCCAGCCGCTCTTCGACTGCTTCCAGTTGCGGTGGTTGCTCACCGGGTCCATCCCGGCCACAAAAACCGGGCCGGAAAACATGACCAGGCAGACCAGGGTGCCCTGCGGGAGCATCTGGATCGACTTCACCAACTCGCGCCGACACAGCGTGTGTTTGCCCGAGGATTTCATGGAGGAGGAAAAATCCACCAGGTAGGCCACCCGGCGACCATGTGATTTCAACCCGAAGAAGGAGGTGCCGCCACTGCCGGTGCCGAAGCCCCCGCCGATCCCCGACCCGAAGCCGGACATC
>JAYGFS010000136.1:0-5438 GCA_046581765.1 Verrucomicrobiota bacterium | reverse complement strand
ATGCCCGACAAGCGAATCATCGGCCCCCTGATCAACCGGTTGGGCAAGGAGCGGGGGCGGATCCGCCAGGACCTCGTTTTCGCCTTGAGCGTAATCGCCGGCGAACAAAAGGCGGAAACCCCAAAGGGATGGGCATCCTGGTTTCGCAAGGAAGGCCCCGGATTTGAAGTCGACACCGCCGCATCCAAGACCTTCCGCGATGAACACCTTACCGCATATACCTCGGTCCCCTCCTACGGGTATTTTTACGGCATCAAGATCTACAGCGACCGCTTTTGCTTCGTGGTCGACACCTCCGCATCGATGAGAGGTGCCCGCATTGCGGACCTGCGCTCCAATATGACGGAGTGCCTGAACAGCCTGAGAGGCAATCCCGCGTACAATATTGTCGATTTCGGCGGCGACGTTGTGACCATGTATGCTGGCACTCTCTCGGATGACCGGGCGATCGGTCTAAAGCGCGTAGAGGAAATGCCCCTGACCTACGCCACGCGATCTTTTGATGCGATGGAGCGTGCTTGCCAGCTGAATGCGGTGGACACCCTGATCTTCCTCTCGGATGGTGCCCCGGTACGCGGCCAAATCGATTCCTGGGCGCATATTCGCTCGGCACTCACCCTGCTGAACGTCTACCGCCCCATGGCTATTCAATCGATTGATTTCGATCCGTCACCAGGAAACATGGAAAACATGCGCCTGCTGGGCCTGGAGAATTATGGCCAGCACATGTCGGTCGAGGTCGGCCTCGATCCGAATGCGGGCCAGAAAAAGCCGAAGAAAAAAAAGAAATAAGCCAAGCTTCATGCGGATCCACCAACACTTTCTTTCCCTGATCGCGTGGGGTGCAGGATCCTGCTTTCACCTGCTGCACGGCGGCAGCCTCCCCCCGCCCCCCCTGCCGGCGGACAACCTTCCGAGTACGGTCGGCATCAAGCTGGGCCACAAACTTTTCTACGACCAGATCCTCTCCCGCGGAAACTTTCTCGCCTGTGCCAACTGCCACATGCAGGAGTACGCCTTCGCCGACCCCCGCATGATGAGCGTGGGCGTGCACGGCGACCTGACCGCACGCACCTCAATGCCCCTCTTCAACCTCGCCTATGCGACGCAGTTTTTCTGGGACGGTCGCGCCCCGAGCCTCCGTGCCCAGGCACTGATTCCCATCGAGCATAAAACGGAAATGGACGAGCGCCTGGACAATGTCATTCGCAAGCTCAATCGGCGATCACCCTACCCGGAACTGTTCGCCGCGGCCTTCGGCGAGGGAGGGATCACCCCGGAACGCCTCGGGCTCGCGCTGGAGCAATTCATGCTCACCCTGGTTTCCGACCAAGCCAAGTACGACCAGGTACAAGATGGCTCGGCGCGATTCAGTGCGCCGGAACAACGTGGGCACGACCTGTTCTTCGCAGAGAAAATCCCGGGGCAACCCGGTTCCGGAACCAGCTGTACCCGCTGCCACAAGCCGCCCCATTTTACCACCCATGGCTTCGCCAACAACGGGATCGATCCCGCGCACACGGATCCCGGGCTCGAGAAGGTTTCACGCAGAAAAGCCGACCGGGGTAAGTTCAAAATACCCTCCCTCAGGAACATCGGCGTCACAAAGCATTACATGCACAACAGCCGGTTTGAGACCCTGCAGGAGGTGGTCGAATACTACAATTCGGGTGTACGCCCCGGGCCCCACCTTGACCCGCGCATGGCCGTCTTCGAGGAGGGCCTGGGCCTGAGCAAGCAACAGCAGGCTGACCTTGTCGGCTTTTTACACAGCCTGACCGATCACAGCTTCCTGAATAACCCGGCCCATGCCGAGCCGAAGCGGGGCCGCTGAACCTCCTTGCTGCCTGCACGGGACGGGCGGGCGGACCGTCTCCATTTGAATGCCCGGGCGGCTTATCGCTCCATCGACAGGCGAATCGGACCGGGGTGGTTGACCGCGGTCGCGTTCTTGGCCGCACCCGGCATTTCCGTGTGCGGGTTGCGCACCTTGTACTTCCCGGAGCTGATGATTTTTCCGTTTTCAATCCGGGGTGGAGGGTGGCGATTCGGGGTGGGATTATCCGGGATCGTGTCAGCTGTCTGGTGGGTCCACTGCGCCAGGAGCATACGGGCCTGCTCGACTTGCGGTGTATGCTCCGGGTTCGAAACCAGGTTCACCAGTTGGTGGCCATCTTTACTCACCCGGTAGAGTTCTTCGGCCGGACACGGATTGGCAAATACCTGTTGTTGCGCCTGGAGGGTCTTTCCTGCAGCATGCGCCTGCCACAATTCGATACCCGCAGGATCCTGGTGCGCCTCGTAACACAGGTTTGGCTGGTTGGGGTAGTTGTTCTTGATGTAGAGAAAGTCGCCGAAGCGCACCATGCGTTCATGGTTTTTATACACGTGCCAGTTGTGCTCGGAGAAAATGACCGTTCGCACCGTGGCCCCGGGATCCTTCAGGATCGGAAGAAAACTCCGACCCTGGATGCATTCCGGTTGATTGACGCCCGCGAGCTCGAGACAGGTGGCACTCAAGTCAATGACGCTGATCAGGCTCTCCGTAGTCGCCGGGTTCTTGATGAGCTCCGGGTAATGAACGACCCACGGCGTCTTGATGCCGCTGTCATACAGGCGGCTTTTGCAGCGGGGAAAGGGCCGACCGTTGTCGGCTGCGACCACCAGCATGGTCTTGTCCAATACGCCCTGCCTGCGCAGTGCCCCGACAACCAGGCCGATGTAATGGTCGAAGCGACTGACCTCATGGTAGTACTTCGCCAGGTCCTGGCGCGTGGGGGAACCATCGATGAGATAGGGCGGAACCACGATTTGATCTTCTGAATACACCGGTGCCTTGTCGTTTATCGCCCAGCCCCGGTGTGCATCGCTTGATGCGAACCAGAAAAAAAAGGGCTGGTCGCTCGGCCGGTTCTCCACGTGGCTGACCCAGTCCTGTTCCTTGCCGGGTCCCCCTCCCCCGGTGATCTTGTCAAAGGCCCGGTCTTGATTCTTGAACATGTGATTTTTACCCGAGAGTACGGTGTAATAACCCGCCTTGCGCAACAAGGCCGGGAAGCGGACCTGGGCATCCGGCAGGCGTGTATGCAGCTCGGGTGCCCCGGTGTTGTGCGGGTAGCGCCCGGTAATGATGCTGCAGCGACTGGGGCTACAGCTGCTCGTGGTCAGGTAGGCCTGGTTGAAGCGCATCCCGTTTTTGGCCAAGGCGTCTACGCTGGGCGTCTTGATATGCGGATGACCGTAACACCCAAAGTCATCCTGGGAGACATCATCCGCGATGAAAAAAATAAAGTTCGGCTGTTCGCTCGACCACGCAGGGGCAAGTGCAAGCCCCAGAAGCATGGGAAGGATTCGTCGTATCATCTTCAAGCACTTAGGCGATGCTCCTGGAAATGCAAGCGCTTCCCACGTGCCGCGAACCTTTGCAATAAGGATCAGGTGGGAGGTCGTGGAAAACACGCGATCGCGCAGGTGCGGCAGGGATGCTGAATACTGTCGCGGTGGAGAGGATCGCCTGGAAGGACTTGGAACGGCGAACTGCCGCTCATCTTCGGCGCTTCGGTCAGGTCACACAACGCTTGGCGGCTCGCTTGGATTTGGCCTGGGCAAAAACCGCTTTCTTTGCGGCCAGGGTTTTTGCCTTGTCATCTTCCCGGGCCTTCCTTTCCGCCAGCATCCGCGCCATGATATTCTCCGGACGCAAGGCGGCAGCATCCTCCGGAGTATTTGCTTCCGCGGTCTGCTCGCGCCCCTCGGAGGGCGCCAAGCCTTCCAGCCTGGAAGACAGGCGTGCCAATTGTTGATCGGTGAGCCATTTTTTGATGAAGGCCTGGTCGCTTCGACTCAAGCCCTTGATGGGTACGGCACCGACGCGTTTGCCGACACGGATATAGGCCTTCACACTTTGCACGCTGACCAAATCACCTTCGAGGGTTTTCCCCGAGGTGCTGGTCCAGGTACGGGCATCAGCAGCGAACCCCAGGAAAATACTAAGCACCACAGTCAAAAAAATGAGCCTCATTTGGCTAAAGTAGGCCAGGTATCCGGGAGTATCAAGGGAAATAGACATGCTATCCCGCACGCGGGCACCGCTTGAGCATTCCAGGTCCGCGCCTGGGCAACAAGGCGGGAGCACCGCAGACAAGCGTACAATGCCCGGAGGCCCAACTGATAGCGGGGGTCTACTCGCGGCGTTTCACCTCCTCTTTGATCAGCTTCTGGGCAGCCTTCAGCCGAGCGGGCCAGGCAAAGCGCGGGGCTATCCGGGGTTCGTATCCCTCCAGGTGCCCATGCAGCCGGGTTCCGGGCTTGGTGTAGACGAGCTCGGTCTCGCCAAAGGCCTCCTCGCAGAGTGCGGCGAGGCCGGGATCATAGGCCTTCAGCTCCTTGCGGGTATTCACGTGGTTGTGGTCATGATCCGGGGGACGATTGTCGTCGAACCAGGATTGAACCCCCTCGGCAAAGTATTCGTGGTGATTGACAGAGGCATACTTCTTCGCCCAGAGGCCCTTTTTCATCGCGGATGCATAGGCGGCCTTGACGCGGGCGTCCCAGGTCTTGTCCACGTCGACCAACCCGCGCAGGTGAATCTGGTGCGCCACCTCGTGAATGAAGATGCTCTCCTCGAAATATGGATCGCCCGGAAAAGCCAGTAGGTTCTCCTCGGCCACGCAACTGACAGGATCGGTTTCGGATCCACCCAGGCCACGCGCGCGGGCATCCCAGTAATCCTTGGGAACGAAGTGGCGAAACTCGGGCATATCTGTGACGAACTGGTCGTAAGCCATGACGACCATGTACGAGCCATTGGCGATCATGGCCTTGCGAACATCCGGGCGCTTGGCCAGCATCATGTTGAACAGGTAGGCTGCCTCCTCCAGGGCGTAGTCGCTGACCTTGCCGGAAGCGACAATAGAGAACCCTTCGGAATCGATGTGCTTCGTGTAGAAAGAATCCAGCTTCAAGCACGGAGGTGGCGCGGTGACTTCCGCCAGCGAGCGGAACGACAGGCAAAACAGGATCAGGGCTGCGAATCGGGTCATGGTAGGGAGGATAGCAGGTGAAGGTGATGGGTGGAAGGGCGGAAAGCCCATGCGACATGCATTTCCTCCGTCCAGAAGCCACCTCGTTGGTGACCCCTTGCCTGACCTGCTCGCACTAGTCATCAGAACCGAAAACCGTGTTCTGCGGGCAAAGTCTTGGACCCCCATATACCGACAGGACACTCGCCAATTAGAAGCGGTCCTTGCGCTTCCGGATCTCGCCAAAGGCGACAGCGGGTTCGCAACCGCTCAGGTTGAGGACAGCCTGGATATCGGGATCATCCGCGAGGAAAAAAATGTTCGTCGCCTTTTCCCGGCCGATACTTGTCGGCACCACGGGCAACTGGTTTGCACGCAGCGCACAGGCTTCGTTCAGGCGCTCAGCTATTTGGTGGT
>JAYGFS010000133.1:0-2333 GCA_046581765.1 Verrucomicrobiota bacterium | reverse complement strand
TTGGCCGCCATGAACTTGAAGAGCGGAATGACCTGGGACTTGAGAACAAGGAGCATCCATGCAGGTCCGTCCAGGTGGCTCAGGCCAAAAACCTGCCAGTGCCGGAATTGCATGAAGCGGCCGGGCAGGGTGGCGGCGAAGAAGACGAGGAAGAGTGCGAGGAGGAATCCGAGGATCGCCGGCCAGCGACGCAGACCCCGGTCATGTTTCAACTCCCATCGCTCTGCCCATCCCCCGGTCATGAGCAGGAACACCAGGGGAAACACGACGAGGTCCCGGCTGATTGAGCACCAGCGAATCGGTGCGTTGAACTGTTCCGCCTCGATAAAGCGGGCATGATGTTCGTTAGCCAGTCCGGCAAGGTCCGGTGGGGGAAAATCAAGGGCATAGGGAAGCACCTGGGCCACCAGGAAGAAAATGAGGCTTGCCCCGGCCAGGAAACGGCATGCTTTCGGCATGTACCCACCCCAGCACAGGCCTTTGGATTTTGCAACCGCCTGCCATGGAAGGGCTAGGGTCTTGCCTCTTCCTCGGGCAGGCTCCAGGCCAGCGCGGCCACGGCCCAGGCGGTAGCTGCCGTGGAAATAAACTGGTCCGTTCCGTGTGGATCGCCATTATCGAAGAGCTTCTGAATCGGTTTCGACCGGCTTTTTACATGCCACGAGCCGTCGGCCTTTCGGTCTTTGAGTAGGAATGCAATACCCCGTTCAATAGCCAGGGCCGTGGTGGTGGAGCCGTCTCGGGTCTCCAACAGGATCAGAAGCGTTTGACCCGTTGCATAAGCGTCGCCCGGCATACCGACGATCTGGCGCCAACTGCCATCTTCATCTTGACGATCAAGGATTCGCGTTCGCAGGCGATAAATCGTCGATGAGTCACCCCCGTTTTTCGCCGCCGCCAATAATTTGAAGTTCAGGTCCTCTTGTGATTTCGGTTTTGCCGTCTCGACCCACTGTTTAGCCCGATCCACAGCGTCGCTCACCGTTTCTTGGTCGGCAAAGAGCTCCATGTAATACCCGGCGAGAAAAGTTGCGGTCACGGTGCTCTCCTCGAGGGGGGGGCGCTTGGACTGCAGTTTCCAGTGCCCGTCTGGTTCCTGGGTTTTCAGCAGGTAGCTCACCAGGCCATCGGTCACCTCGTCCGGTGCTTGATCCGCCAGGTCAAAAGCCCAGAGCGCATAGCCAGCGGTCATGCCGCGACCGCCCACGCCTTTGCCCTCACGCATCATCTTGACCCGGCCGCGATAAAAATCCCGCGTAAACTCCGCCTGCTCCTCCAACAGAGCTTCGTCGATGGTAAAGCCCCGGTCACGGGCGGTTGCCATGGCAAACATGGGCAGGGTCTGGTGGTGACAGGAGAAACAAACCCGGTGATCCGGGTAGTTACGTGCGGCCTTCTGGACCAGTTCCAGTCCCTGTTCGATCGCATGGCGAACCGTCACCGAGGCTTCCGTCTTCGCCTGGGCCCATGTGGTATCGCCCGTGAGGCACGCCAGCATAAGCGCGCCCGAGGCCCCGTATGCCGGGAGGGTATTGCGAAGGGTTCTCGACATGCGGGCATCCCACCACAGGACCTGCACATTTGCAATCACCGCAGGATAGCACTTTACTTGTGGTGCCTTGGGAGGTACGACGCCCCGGTGAGCAAGGTACGCCCCAAGGGTCCCTGGATCCATCGTTTTTCCATCCGGTTTTTTTCGATCCTGTTTGGCTTCCTGGTCTATTGGCTGCTCGGCTTTATCGTCGAGGACATCGGCGATGTAGAGGGCCCGGATTACCAGGCCCTGGAGAAGGAGTACGTGGACGCCAGCCTGTACGAGCGACGGGATGAACTGGAAATACGCCGGGCGGATGTCGAGCGGGAGATCAAGCAAAGGGAGCGGAAGCAGACGTTGCTGGGCGAAAGTTCCCGGAGCCTGCAGAAGACGATGGGCCAGTTGCTTGAGCTGCAGAAGTTGAGCCTGGAGAAGGCGCTCAAGCTTTCTGAAGCCGAGCAGCAGACCTTTGCCGACAGCATGAACCTCTTCCTGGAGAACCAGCGGCGTTACCAGGCGATGAACGAGGAGATGACGGGACTGCTGGACCAGCAGACGGCCCTGGAGAGTGATCGATCGGCCCTGGAAAAGGAGATCCAGGAGGCCATGAAGCCGGCCCGCGAGGCCTACCATGGCCTGCTTCGTAAACACAACCTGCGATTGGCAAGCTACCAGTTATGCGTGCTCATCCCGGTCCTGATGCTCGCGGCCTTCTTCATCGTCCGCAAGAAGGGCAGTATTTATTTCCCCATCCACCTCGCCTTCGGGGCTGCGGCCCTGCTCAAGGTCAGCATGGTGA
>JAYGFS010000091.1:0-3403 GCA_046581765.1 Verrucomicrobiota bacterium | reverse complement strand
CCGGGGACGCCTGGCTAGGGAAAAGCCCGGAAAGCCGGCACCGGCTGGCTGGATCGATGGGTGCCCGGTGGCCCCGGCTTTCCCTCCCGCCTAGGGTGCGAGGGGAACGTGGGCCTTGGCGCGGAAGTAACGCTGGGACATGCCCGGGTCCGTGGCCACGGCACCCGAGAGGGTTGCTCCCCCGCCGGGGGCGAGGACGCCGAGCCCGCTGTCCACCCAGGCAGCCCCGTCCGCCATGCTTTCGCTTAGCTCCAGGGTGTAGAGGCGCGTGGCTTCCACCGTCCAGTCAACGGAGCTGTTTGCCGCCCCGGATGCGAAGACGGTGATGTGCAGCGAGGAGGCGTTGTCCTGGGGATCGGTGTCCGCGGTGTACTCGTCGACATCGGACTGGCCATCGCCGTCCGCGTCGCCCGCCCCCAGCACCCCGAGGTTCCCGGCCTGGTCCAGCTCCCAGGCATCGGGGATGCCGTCCGCGTCGGAATCCGGTCCGCTGCTCAAGGTCGTGGTGCGGGCAAGGGTCGGGCTGCTGTTCAGGCTCACCCACCCGACATTTGCGCCGTAGGCGTAGCCGCCCAGGATGCCGGTCTGGAGGTCGACCTCGGGATCCCCCGTGTCCTCAAAGGAAATCCACCCGATATTCGCCCCGTAGGCATAGCCCCGGAGATTCCCGAGGCCGTCATGGTTTACCCCCCAGTCGGTATTGGATGCATTGGTGTAGCGAACCCCGTCCTGGGGTCCGTTCCCCAGGCTGATCCAGCCGCAATTGGCGCTCCAGAGATAGCCGGAGCACGAGAAGAGCCCCATCACCACCCCGTTGGTCCCGTCGGCCCGGGCGTCGATCCACCCGATGTTCGCGCCGTAGATGTAGCGGTCGCTGCCGTCGATGGTGGAGTCGGCCCGCAGGGAACCGGTCGAGGCCAGCAGCAGGACCAGGCCCGCGTAGAGGGGATTGCAAGCGTTCATGCGTTTCTTCTTGTCCATGTGCAGGTACCGTTTTTCCAAGCCTGTGCCCCTGTGGCGACAGGGTGCATTATGTGCACCCGGCCGGTGGCTATCAAGGAGAAATCCCGCTTTTCCGGGGCCGGTATTTCCCGTCCGGGAGCCGGGTGGGGAAGGCGTAGCGGGGATCGCTCAGCAGCCGGTAAAGGGCCGGGTCCCCCTCCCGGACCTTGGCCGGCGTGTTCAGCCGCCATTCCCTGGAGATATCCGCGAGCCGCCCGGGGAAATCCTGGGCCTTGAGCATGGAGCTGAGGCCCCAGTAGATGTACTCGGTGACCTGGCAGGCGTAGTCGCAGCTCCGGTCATCGTAGGTATACCACGCGCCCGGGGGGTAGGTCCTGGGGACCCGCCGGAAGCGTCCTCCCCGGGCCCGGTCCATGGCGTCGGCAATCTCCGTGCCGGGTTTCTCGCCAAAGACATCCGGGTAGGCCTCGGCGTAGCCCCCGGAGGTGACCAGGTGGAGGATCTCCTCGTAGCTCGCGTCAAAAACCCCGCGCGCGGCACCCCCGGGATGGGTTTCCTCCCCGTAGAGCCCCACGATATGCATGCCGTCCCACACCGCCTCGGGGATGGAGCGATGGACCTGGTCGAAAATGGACTCGGCTTCCCGTTCCGTCTGGAACATGACCACGGCGCCCTTGCCCTTGCGCAGGGCCTGGGTGACCCGGGGGTTGTCGGGTTGGCCGTCGGCGTCGTTGTCCAGGTACTGGGCCAGTACATGGGCCGCGTGCAGGATCTTCTCCTCCGCGGTCCTGCGGGTGGCGAAGATGGGGATGCCGAACACGTCGACCTGCCGGCTGAACAGGCGATTGAATCCCCGGGGACTATCCCCGGTGGGGCGCAGGGCAAAAGCGTCCTCGCCCCGGGCGATGGTGCTGAGCAGGCAGAGCAGGGCGCTCGCGTACAGGGTTGTTCGTGTCCGGTTGTTCCGCATGGTTACCCTGGTCCTGCCGGCCGCCCGGTACCGTGGTTTCCTACTTGAGTTCGACCTCGAGCGCGAGGATTTTCCCGTCGAAGGCGAAGGGGCGGCGCTTATCGTAGCTCGCCGCGACCGGCGAACCGAGGTCGATACCCACGTCGAAGGTCTCGGTGGCCGTGAACGCGCCCGGTACCGTCTGCTTCAGTGCGGTCCCGGCCGTATCCTTGCCGTCCACCTTGATCCGGACCTGCCCCGCGCCCCCCGGTCGGGGGATATCGGTGCGCACCTCGATCCGGTGTTTCCCGGCGGCGATGGGGATCCGGCTTTTCGCAATGTATTGTTCCAGGATCATCATGTTGTACTCGTAGACGAGGTACCCCTTGTCCATGTAGAGCGTGAGCCCGCCCGAGGCACCGCCGACGGCGTAGAGGACCCCGCTGGCCTTCTCGCCGATATCCACGTCGATGTCGACCTGGGTGCTGACCCGTCCCACGCCCGGTGCGGTGAACTCCGGCATCCGGCGCGTGTTCTGCCGGAAGGTCCAGTGGGTGTAGGGGGTTTTCAGCCGGTCCTCGGGGTGCAGGCGCAGCCAGAGGCCCGTCCCGATGGGGAAGCCCTTGTTATCCTCGGCCAGCGTGAGGAAGCGTTGCTTCATCTCCTTCAGTTTTTCCGGCTGCACCTGCGCAAGGTCCTTCGCCTGGGAGAAATCCCTGCGCAGGTCATAGAGTTCCCAGGGATCGGCGGCCGAGTCCCAGTTCTCCATCCGCTTCACCGAGCCCGGCGTGTCCCAGGGAATAAAGGGCCCGGCGGTCCCGGCGAACCAGCCTTCATGGTAGATGCCGCGGCTGGCATTGTTGTCGAAGAACTGTTGATCTTTCCGCCCTGCGGCGTTTCCTTCATCGAAGGTATAGACGAGGCTGGTCCCGTCCATCGGCACCTGGTCCTCGCCCTGGACCACCTTGGGGTGGGGAATATCCAGCAATTCGTAGATGGTCGGCGCGATGTCGATGACGTGGTGGAACTGCGCGCGTACGGTCCGGTCGGGCTTGATGCGCCTGGGCCAGGAAATAACCATCGGGTTGCGGGTCCCCCCGAAGTAGGAACCCATGAGCTTGGTACCCTTGAAGGGGGTTCCGCCGGCCCAGGCCCAGCCGGCGTGGTACATGTTGTCCGTCTTCGCGGAACCGAGCACGTCGATCCCACCGATGCGCTCGAGCGCCTTGAGTTGCTGCTCGACCGTGTTGGGGATGTTGTTCTGTGCCAGCAGCTCGCTGACCGAGCCGCGCTGGCCCTCCGAGCTGGAGCCGTTGTCCCCGAAAATGTAGAAGATGAGGGTGTTCTCCCGCAGCCCGCGCTCCTCGAGCCCCTGCACCAGGCGGCCCACCTGGTGGTCGGTGTGCTCGACATAGCTGGCGAAGATTTCCATCAGCCGGGTTTGAAAGGCGCGCTGGTTCTGGGGGATGCTGTCCCAGGCCGCCATGGTGC
>JAYGFS010000060.1:0-3867 GCA_046581765.1 Verrucomicrobiota bacterium | reverse complement strand
ACGCCTCCGCAAGGTGCCCTTGAATGATCCGCGACGTGGAGGCATCTTTACCCAACCCGGACTCATGACCGCCACGGCCAACGGCGTCGACACCTCGCCCGTGATTCGCGGAGTGTGGGTTCTGGAAAATATACTCGGAACGCCCCCTGCGCCCCCGCCCCCGGATGTCGAGCCCCTGCCGAGCAATACCCGCGAGGCCACCAACGTCCGCGAGCTCCTCGCGCTGCACCGCAAGAACGAGGCCTGCTACAGCTGCCACGTCAAGATCGACCCCATGGGCTTCGCGTTTGAAAACTTCGACGTGGTCGGCCGCTGGCGCGACCGATACAAGCGAGCCCGGGAGCCGATCGATAGCTCGGCAACCCTGGCGAATGGAACCGAGATCGCCGACATCGTCGCTTTCAAGCAGATGCTCCTGCAGCGCAAGGACCTCGTCGCCCGCTGCCTCGCGAACAAGATGCTGACCTACGCCACCGGCCGGAAACTCGAGGCGCTCGACCGCGGGGAAGTCGACCGCATCATGGAAAAGCTCGGCCGGAAGGAAGACCGCCTGCGCGACCTCGTCCACCTGGTGGTGCAGAGCGACATCTTCCTGAGCAAGTAATGCACCCGGGGAAACCGACAGGCACCACGGGTGCGGGAAAACGAAATATGCCAACAAGCTGCCAACTGGAGACGCGCCACCTTGCACGCGTATGAACATACGCAGCCGGGTACGTTCATCCGGGTGTGGGTCAGCTTGTACGGGGTGATCTGGGCCGCCATAGCGGCAGCCATGTGGGTGCCCGGCGTCGAGGTGGGCGGAGCGATCGCGTGCGGTGTGTTGGCGGCGATCTGTGCGGTTATCGTCCCTCTTTTTCACTCCTTGACCGTCCGTTTTTCGCGCGATGCGGTCCTCCTTTCATTCGGTGTCGGCCTCATTCGAAAACGTTTTCCCCTCGATGAGATCCGGGCCGCGGGTGTGGTTCGGAATCCCTGGTACTACGGCTGGGGTATCAAGAAGATACCCGGCGGGTGGCTCTTCAACGTGTCGGGGCTGGACGCGGTCGAGATACAGCTCAAGCACGACCGCACGGCCAGGATCGGGACGGATCAGCCCCGGGAGCTCTGCGCGGCTATCGAGGCGGCAGCCCTGGACCCCGGACGGCGGGAATGAAGCGGGGCATGAAACAACGACTCATCCTGCTGCACGCGGCCGCGTGCATCAGCCTCGCCGGTGCCGGTGAACCCCTTGTTTTCGCGTATTATTACCCGTGGTACGTCGCGGACGACTGGTCGCGACACGCCTACGTCGGGACCCCCCTTCTCGGCACATACGGAACGGATCACCCGAAGACGGCCGAGCAGCATGTTACCTGGTGCGCCGATCACGGCATCGACGGCCTGTTTGTCTCGTGGTGGGGTGCGGAGCATCTCGCGGCCCGCCACCTGGACCGCGGCCTGCTGAAGGCAGCCAACCTTGACCGGGTTCAATTCGCCCTGTTCTACGAGTCCCTCGGATTGCTCGACCGGCAGGACGGGCTGGAGGACGGCGTGGTCGATTTCTCAAGACCCAAGGTCATGGCGGCACTGGTCGCTGATTTCCGCCATCTCAAGCAGCGGTACTTTCACCATCCGCAGTACCTGAAACTCGACGGAAGACCGGTGGTCGGCCTCTACGTGACGCGTACCTTCAAGGGGTTTACCCGGCAACACCTGGACGACCTGCGCAAGGCGATTGATACCGAGGTCTACCTGATCGCCGACGAGGCCTTTTTCGGGAAACAGGCGGCACCGGAAAGCGCCCGGAACGACGGGACCATCTTTGATGCGTACACCGCCTACAACATGTTTGAAAACGCCCGGGTGCGGGAGGGCGACAGCGCGCTCAGCTACCAGGCGCGCGAGGCCTTCCCGGTATTCCGTGCCTGGGCCAGGCAGGTGACCTTTATCCCGGCCGTGTTTCCCAGCTACGCGGATTTTCGCGGCAACAAGCCGCTTCCGGGGACTCCGGCTGATTTTGCGACCCTGCTGGACGCCGCCGCCTCGATCGGCGAGCGCCGTCCATCACCCGCTCCCCGGATGGTCCTGCTGACATCCTTTAATGAATGGTGGGAAGGCACGACCATCGAGCCCACGGAGGAATACGGCCGGGCCTACCTGGATGTCATCCGCCGGTTCACGGCCCACCCCGAGTAAAGGTCACACCGCCCTGCGGTCTGGCGCCCCGCGGGAAAACCTGGTGAAGCGGCTTAGCGAAGGGCCCCGGCTCAGGCCGCGGGGGCATCCCCGGGCAGGCGCTCGGGCTCGCCGTCCTGCTGGGACCGGATCTCCTCGATCTTGTTGAGGGGCTTCTCGAGCTGGCGGGTGCGGGTGGTGGTGAGCTTCTCGTATTCCTTCTGGGCCGACTCGATTCGCTTTCCCATGGTCTCCAGCGTGTCCTTGTAAAGGTCCCATTGCTTCCGGAATACCCCCAGGAGCTTCATGATCTCCCCGGCGCGCTCCTCCATGGCGAAATTCGAGACGGCCTGGTGGATCAGGGAGACGACCGCGTAGAGCGTGATCGGCGAGCAGAGTACGATGTGTTTCTCGAGGGCGAAGTCGAGGATCGCCGGGTCGCTCTGGTGGATAAAGGCGTAGATGCTCTCGTTGGGAATGAAGACGAGGACGTAATCGACCGTGTTCTCCGCCGGGTTGATGTACTGGCGCCCGGCCACGTCCGTGATATGCCGCTTGACGTCCGCCAGGAACTGTTTCTTCTCGGCCTCCCGGGTGGTCTCGTCATCGGCGGAAACGAATCGCTCGTAGTGGGCCAGGGGGAACTTGGCATCCAGGTTGACCTTCTTGTCGTTGGGCAGGAGGAAGGTGAAATCGGGTATTTGGCCGGACGCAACCTGCCGCTGCTTGACATAGCTGATGTGTTCCACCAGCCCCACCAGGTTGAGGATGTCCTCGACCATTTTTTCTCCCCACTGTCCCCGGGCCTGGGAACTCGAGAGCACGTTGCGGAGACCCTCGGTGGTTTTTTGCAACTTGGAGGTCTCCGCCTGGCTGCTCATCAGCCCGGTCTGGAGCTGGGCGGTCTCCTTCCGCAGCTTGTCCAGGTTCTCCCCCATGGTCTCGAGCCGCGCATCGATAAGCTTCTTCTTCTCCTCGAGCGTTGATTTACCCGCTTCCGATTGCTTGGAAAGCCGCTCCTTTGCCAAGGCCAGGAACTGCTCATTATTCTGCTGCAGGGCCTCTGCAGAGAGGCTGGCGAAGTGGTTTGCAAAGGCTTCCCGGTTCCCTTTCGTGGCGCCCCGGTACAGCAGGTAGGTTATGAGGCAGCCGACGGCTATCCCTATGACCACACCTATTGCTAACGAAGTGATATCCATCCGGTTGACCCGATCTGCGGTAGACAAGGGTACAGGCTATACGCTGAAGCGCGGCGATACAACCATCGTTCTGCCCGGTGAACCGGAAATCGCCCGGACCCGTGGTGGAAATGGGTAGCCGGTATACTTGGCTTGCCCGTGGAGGAAGAGACCGAGTACTTCAACCAAGTATGCTGGGCGACCTGCTCCGTGGTCTTGCTGGTTATCGCTGTCAGTGCCGTGGCCTTCTTCCACAATGGCCTGGAGAGCGCGGCCCGGCAATTCGGGCTTGTTCCGGCCGAGATGGGCCGCTACGGGGGACTCACCTTCCTGACGTACTTTTTCCTGCACGGGGGACTCCCTCACCTGTTCACCAACATGTACGGCCTCCTGGTGCTTGGCGACAACGTGGAGGACCGGCTCGGCAAGGGGCGCTTTATCCTCCTTCTTTTCTGCGCATCGGTGGTGGGCGGCCTCTGCCATGCCCTCGGGAATCCCGGGTCGACCATTCCTTACGTGGGGGCCAATGCGG
>JAYGFS010000042.1:0-2172 GCA_046581765.1 Verrucomicrobiota bacterium | reverse complement strand
ATGGAAACCTACAAGCGGTACCGGAAAATTCATCAAAGCCGGAAAAAGGTTCCAAGCATCGACTTGACCGTCACCCTAGTCAAGAAATCCCGGGTACCCACCCTGGATGAAATCAGTCCCTACCGCGAGGGCCTGGCCATGTTCAAATACAAGGTAAATGACCCGGATGCCGGGGTCCTGGACGAAAAGGAAATCTACGTCGCCCACTGGTTGATCATGGATAACCAGGTCCAGCCCGTGGCGAAGCTGAAACCCGGTGAAAAGCTACGGTTTAGCATCGAGCGTTTTGATCACAATCCCCAGCTCCGTAGTTCCTTCCTGGGGAATGATTTCAACGATGGCGACGCCCTGTGGGCCGACCACTATTTTGCGATCCCAGTTCCGCAGGTTCTTCCTGGGGAATGATTTCAATGATGGCGACGCCCTGTTGACCGACCACTATTTTGCGATTGAATGAGGGCGAAGATATGGTTCTGGACCGGGAAAAATTGAATGCGCTCTACACCCGCATGAACGTTCGCAGCTACGCCTCCCCGGATCCGGTCGAGGTGCTCTATCGGTATTCCGATCCGATCGACCAGGAGGTCATGGGCCTGGTCTCCGCGAGTCTCGCCTATGGACGCGTCGCCCACATCCTCAACAACGTGCAGAAGGTTGCAGACGCCCTGGGTGAGCATCCTGCTTCCCGGCTAATGGACAGCACACCCGCCCAGCTGCGCAAGCGCCTGGCCGGGTTTCAGCACCGCTGGACCCGCGAGGAGGAGATGGTCGCCCTGCTCCTCGGAATGCGCAGGGTCCTCCGTAACCACGCGTCACTGGGTGCCTGCTTCCTGGCCGGATACCGGGCGGATGACGAAACGATCCTTCCTGCCCTGGTCACCTGGACGCAGGCCTTGCTCCGTGCGGATTGCCCCAGTCTGCTCGCCAACCCCGCATCGGGAAGCGCCTGTAAACGGCTACTCATGTACCTGCGCTGGATGGTGCGAAAAGACGAGATAGACCTCGGGCTCTGGACGACGGTCCCCGCCGCGAAGCTGCTTGTCCCGCTCGATACCCACATGTTCAACATCTGTCGAAAGCTCAAGTTGACCCAACGCAAGCAAGCCAACTTGAAAACGGCGGTCGAAGTTAGCCGGGGTTTTGCCCGCATCGCGCCGGACGATCCCGTGCGTTATGATTTCGCCCTCACCCGCCTCGGGATTCGTGCGGATGAATCTATCGATGACTTTTTTGAGGCTAGACGCGGATGATCGTCTTGCCTATGCTGCTCCCATGCATGGAAAACTGCGGCAGCTGCACGCACAGCTAAGCGAGAAGGTGCTCGGCGCGGAGGAGCCGGCCAAGATGTTGATCCTCGCCCTGATCAGCAACGGGCATGTGCTCCTGCAAGGCGCTCCGGGCATCGGTAAAACGACGCTCGCGTCCCTGGTGGCTCGATCGATCAGTGGTCGCTTCAAGCGGATTCAGTTCACGCCGGACCTGCTGCCCTCCGACATCATGGGGTATTCCATGTACAACCAGGCCGCGGGGGAATTTCAATTCGTGCAGGGGCCGGTGTTCTGCAACATCCTGCTCGCGGATGAAATCAACCGTACCAACCCGCGGATTCAGAGTGCCCTGCTCGAATGCATGAATGAGCACCAGGTTACCGTCGATGGCATCACCCGCCCCTTGCCCCCGCCCTTCATGGTTATCGCCACCCAGAACAACCTGTATGCCACCGGTACCTTCCCCCTGCCCGAGCCGCAACTGGACCGCTTTCTTCTCTCGGTTGACATGGAATTGCCGACCAAGGAGATCCAGCACCAGATCCTAAGCTATCATGCCGCTTGCGGTGACGAGCAGGCACCCCAGGTGATTCTTTCCGCCGAGGAAATCCAGGTGATGCAAACCGAAGTCCGGGGCGTGGCCGTCAGCGATGCGATCAACCATTACATCATCGCCCTTTCCGAGGCTACCCACGCCACGCATCGGCTGCGCAGTGGCCTGTCTCCCCGGGGATCGATTGCCCTGATGCGGGTCGCCCAGGCGCTTGCCTACGTGGAAGAGCAACCCGCCGTATACCCCGACCATGTGAAAACTGTTTTCATGAACGTCTGTGTCCACCGGCTCATCCCCCGCGAGCGGGGGCCGTCAGCGGAACAGGGTGTCCGTGAAAGCCTGGAGGACATT
>JAYGFS010000028.1:0-12863 GCA_046581765.1 Verrucomicrobiota bacterium | reverse complement strand
GCCAAAAACACTAAAATTCACAGACTATAAGACAAGGGGCGCGTGTTACACAACCCTATTGGCGTGCTGACGCGGAGCGGTGGAACCCGCAGCATCACAACCGGGAAAGGCGGGTAGAAACAGGTCATTCATCGACCGGGTTTGCCGACCCTGGGCGGGAACGCGACCTCGGCTAAGGCCTGGGTACAGGAACATGCCCGCGAAGGTCCGGCGGAGCGCCGGGAATAACACCCCTTACTTCTTCAAGGGCAACAGGGGTAAGTTCTCCTCAAAGAGATCCTGTACCGACTGGGTCAACTGGCGTTGCTTCGATAAAATGTTTTTCCCGTTATCGCCCTCGTTAAACACACCGCCTACCGCGACGCAACTCAGGACAAAAATGGCCAGGGAACTCCCCCAGCAAATGGCGGAGCTGACATACGTTCCACACCAGGTGCTGCGGATCAATGGGACCACCAGCAGCAAACTGGCCAGGGTAAAGATTCCCAGGGTAAAATGGTCATGCCCGACCTGGGAGAAGATTGCGGCCTGTTTAAAATACAGATGACCCAGGGCCGCCAGGATGATCAATAGACTGCCACTTACTATGGTGATCATGAACGCGGAACTGAAACTGGGAAAGGACATGCGGAAAAGATGCGCGGTCAAGACGAGCATCGCCGCGCAGGCAAAAACCCCTATGATCAATCGTATCAAAAATTCATCCGGCGTCGCGGGCTGAAGCGTCACGAAGTAGACGAATTTTTTAACCTGTAATAGGAATGCTTCCATCATTCTTTCTTTAAGTATACCCGCGTGATTACGGATCCGTAAACGCCTTCACTACTTAAACAATTCCTGCATTTTTGCGTTTCGTTCCTGCTGATCATTACCAAATTTCTCGCTGGTTTCAATAAAGCCGAAGACGCCATTAACCATTATGACCATCAGGACGAAACTCACTGTGGCAAACAACCAGCTGCCAAACAAATTCATATATCCACAACGCAATACTGCGTTGAGAACAGGGACCACGACAAGACTTGATGCAAGAAACATGCCCAAAACCAGGAGACCCGTGGGTCCCAGCGAGCCCTCCAGGTAAATCTGGGTCACTGTGCCACCGGCAATGGCCAGGGCCATGCCGACGATGGAGGGGAGGATGGCCGCCTTGAAGGACATCCCACGCGAGCCCATGCTATCCACCGATTTGTGCAATACGAAGATGAACAGAATCCCAGATGCAAGTAGCGTACACCCGTATTCAAAAGAACTTGAAGGATCCCTCAGCAGATGATGCAACGCGCTCTTGAAAGCTTCCGTATATTGCTCGATCATGAATCTCGCTCCTCATCTTCCCCTGGCAAGAAGCACCCATAATATAATCGCTCGCCGCATACTTGCAAACCACAAGCCTATTTTCACGCTACCTTGCGATTGACAAAAATGAACGCATCCCTATCTTCCGGATTCTTAATGTTGAGAAATATATGATTACTGCTGCCAATATCTGCATGCGCTTCGGCGAAAAAATCCTCTTCGAAGGGGTGTCCGTAAAGTTCCGTCCGGGAAATCGGTACGGTTTGATCGGTGCCAACGGAGCGGGAAAATCAACCTTTATGAGGATTATGACCGGGGAACTCGAAGCCTCTTTTGGTGAAGTGGCCATCGACCGGAACTGTACCACCGGCTACCTCAAACAGGACCATTACGGGCAGGAAGAAGATACCATCATCCACGTGGTCTGCATGGGAAATGAAGCCCTGTGGAACCTGAACACCGAACGCGAGGAACTGTATGCCAAACCCGACCTCACGCCGGAAGAAATGGATCGCTGTGGCGAGGTGGAAGAACGCTTCGGCGAAGCGCGCGGTTACACCATGGAAAGCGATGCTGCCAAGCTGCTGGTCGGACTCGGCATCGCCGAGAATGTACACGAGCAGCCCCTGGGCAGCCTGGCCGGTGGATGGAAACTCCGGGTGTTCCTTGCCCAGGTCCTGTTCGGCATGCCGGACATCCTGCTCCTCGACGAACCGACCAATCACCTTGATATCACCAGCATCGACTGGCTGGTCAATTTTCTTAAACAGTACAACGGTATCGTGATTGTGATTTCCCACAACCGCTATTTCCTGAATTCAGTCTGCACCCATACCGCCGACCTCGACCGGGAAGAGCTGCGGGTCTTTACCGGGAACTACGACGCGTTCATGACCACGAATGAAATGTTGCTTGAGAAAATGCGCCGTGAGAATACGACGAAAGAAAAGCGCGCCGCGGATCTGAAAGATTTTATCAATCGCTTCAGCGCAAACGCAAGCAAGGCGCGCCAGGCAACCTCGCGCCAGAAGGAGTTGCAGAAGCTTCAACTGGAACAGATGAAGCCGAGCACCCGCGTCTCACCTTTCATTCGATTCACGCCACTTGAGCGACTGGGGGACAAGGTCATCGAGGTGGAGAATATCTCCAAGGCCTATGATGAAACATTATTCGAGGATTTTTCCTGCACCATCCACAGTGACGAGAAGATAGCGATCATCGGGACCAATGGCGTGGGGAAAACCACTCTGCTGAAAATCCTGACCAAGCAACTGGCTCCCGACACGGGGACGGTTATCCACGGCGAAACGGTACAGCTTGGGCATTTCCCGCAGGACCCTGCAGCGAGCCTTGATATGGATGCCAAGGCGATGGATTGGCTCTCGGGATTCCTCCCCGAAGAAGCCATGGGGGAAAGTGAACTGCGTGCCGCGATGGGTAAGTTGCTCTTTCGAGGTGATGCGGTATACAGGCAGAACAAGGTGCTCAGCGGAGGCGAAAAAGCCCGGATGATCATCGCCAGCCTGACGCTGCAGGGCCCGAATCTGCTGGCGCTCGACGAACCGACCAATCACCTCGACCTCGAATCGATCGAGGCCTTGAACTACGCCCTGAGCCTGGTCAAGGAGACCGTGCTCTTCGTCAGCCACGACCGCGAATTCATCAACAGTCTCGCCACCCGGATCCTTGCGATCGAGCAGGGGAAGATTACGGATTATCCCGGGACGATGACGGAATACGAGGCCTGGAAGGCACAGAGGGCGTAGACCGGAAGCACCCCTTGCGCCGGTGCCGGCCATAGGCTACCCTCCCCCATGCCATCCCCCAGCCAACAGGCGGAACTCAACCTTCTCTTTGAAGGGCCTGAAGACGAAATCAATGTCTTCATTCACGGGTACTGCGCGGTAAGCAACCCGGAACAATTGGAACGCCTGTCCTACCACATCCTGTCCGCCCGCCCGAGGGGCAAGGTCTACCTCCTGTATTGGAAAAGCGGAAGCTGGCGAAAGCCCTTCGCCGCCCCCCTGGTGACCGCCAGCCTGCGCGTGTTTCGGATCAGCAAGATGTTTCACCCCGCGGCACTCGCGGCGGACCTCGCGGTGGTCCTCGGCGTACAGAGCTACGAATTCAAGCGCAACGAACGGCGCTCGGAGGAACTGGGGCGAGCGCTGCCCGAGCTGCTGGCCGGGATTCCCGGCGCGGACAAGCTGAAGCTGAACCTGATCGGCCATTCGCTCGGGGGAAGGGTCATCCAGTACGCGCTGGAGCACCACGACTGGACGGGATTCCGGATCGAGAATTGCCTGCTCATGGCCAGTGCCGGGGACCGGGATGACTACGCATGGATGACACAGGTCAACAAGCTGGGGGGCAAGCTCTACAATGCGTATTCCAGGAACGACTACATCCTGAAGATCTCCCCGGACCTGCGCAGCCGGGCGGGGCGCCATCCGATTCCGGTCACGCACGAGAACATCATCAACCATGACTTCTCGCCGTTCAAGCACACGGACTACTGGCCAAACCTGGCGATGGTCCTCGACACGATCTGGGTGCAGTATACGCCGAGTACTATCCTCGTGATTGAGTAGCGCGAATACGGGAACGGGTTAAAGCCAGGGAAGGGCAGAGCCCTACATTCCCCGCAAAGGCCGGGCTTGGACGGCATCTGCACCTCGGTCTCCCCCTGAAGCCTACCTCAGGAAAGTTCCCTCGCGTCGCTCCACAGGGTTTCGAGGTCGTAAAACCTGCGCTTCTCGTCCGACATGATGTGCACGACCACATCGACGTAGTCGAGGATCACCCAACCGCTCTCGGCCGACCCGGCCTTGCGGTAAACCGGCATCGCATCGCGCTTGAGATTGAGCTCCGTGTTCTCGGCCAGGGCCTTCAGGTGGGGCGTGCTGTTAGCCGTGACGATGATAAAAAAATCCGTAATCGTCGACAAACCGCCGAGATCGAGGACCTTCAGGTCCTCCCCCTTCCGGTCTTCGATCTCTTCCCTCAACCTGGCCAGGGTGGCTTCCGTTCCTTTCCGGGTCACGGATTCCCGGGAGCTTGTTGATAAAGTTGACATTCCTCTATATACGCCGCGACCGCAGGCGGCACAAGATCCTTGAGCGTCTTTCCTGCGGAAGCCGCCTCCCGGATCGCCGCGGAGGAGATGTCCACCGGGTGTGCGGTGCAGGGATCCGCCAGCAGGCGTTCCGGCCAGGGCGGATCGAGCGACAGATCGGCCGGGCGCAGCTCAAAGCCGGGACGGGCGAGAACGATAAAGGTGCAGGCCTCCAGCAAGGCGTAGGGCCGCCGCCAGCAATGCAGGTCGACCAGGCTGTCCGCGCCGAGGATAAAAAACAGTTCCCGTGCGGGATCTTCCGCTTTCAGCGCCTCGACCGTGTCGATGGAGTAACTTACTTCACCCCGCGCCAACTCGACTTCGCTGAGGGCAAAACCCGGTTCATCCGCCAGCGCCAGGCGAAGCATGTTCACCCGGTGCTCCGCCTCCACGGGACGGGCATCAAGCTTGAAGGGCGAGACGGCATTCGGAACGAAAAGGATCTCGTCCAGGCGGGCGAAAGCCTTTGCGTCACGCGCGACACCCAGGTGCCCCAGGTGTACCGGATTGAATGAGCCGCCAAAAATTCCCATACGTTTCTTCATGAAATACCTGCAAAAAGACCTATACCAGCAATCCCCTCCGGGCAAGTATTCGCTTGCGCTCGCTACCCCTATTCCTTATGTTGTGCGCCAATTTTCCTGCAGCACCCATACCTTCCAGGAGCCAACATATGTCTGAAATTGAGAATATATATGCCCACGAGGTCATCGATTCCCGCGGCAACCCGACGGTCGAAGTCGAGGTGGATCTCGCCTCCGGCGTGCACGGTTCCGCCATGGTGCCCTCCGGGGCCTCAACCGGCGAACACGAGGCGCTCGAAATGCGCGATGGTGACAAAAGCCGTTACCTCGGCAAGGGCGTTCTCCAGGCCGTGGACAATGTGAACGGCCCGATCAGCGAGGCCCTGCTCGGTGCGGAGGCCCTCGACCAGGTCGAAATTGACCAGGTCATGCTCGAGCTCGACGGCACCGATACAAAAAAGAACCTCGGCGCGAATGCCATCCTCGGCGTATCCCTGGCCACGGCCCACGCAGCGGCTAGTGAACTGGGGCTCCCCCTCTTCCGCTATATCGGCGGGGTGAATGCCAAGGTCCTTCCCATTCCGATGATGAACATCCTCAACGGCGGCTCGCATTCCGATGCGCCGATCGACATCCAGGAATTCATGATCATGCCGATCGGCGCCCCGACCTTCCGCGAAGCCGTTCGGACTGGCGCGGAAGTCTTCCACAGCCTGAAAGCTGTCCTGAAAGGCAAGGGCTTGAGCACGGCGGTCGGTGACGAGGGAGGCTTCGCCCCCGGCCTCGAGAGCAACGAACACGCGCTCCAGATCATCGGTGAAGCGGTCGACAAAGCCGGCTACAAGCTGGGCGAGGATATCGCGATCGCCATGGATGCCGCGGCGAGCGAGTTCTACGACAAGGAAAAAGGCACCTACGTCTTCAGTAAGTCCGACGGAAGCGAGCGCAACTCGGGAGAAATGGTGGACTTCTGGGCCGACCTCTGCGAGCGCTACCCCATCATCAGCATTGAAGACGGCCTGGACGAGAACGACTGGGACGGCTGGGCAGCATTGACCCGGAAGCTGGGCGACAGGATCCAGCTCGTGGGCGATGACCTCTTCGTGACCAACACCAAGTTCCTGAAGAAGGGGCTTGAACTGAACGTGGCCAACTCGATCCTGGTGAAGGTTAACCAGATCGGCACCCTGAGCGAAACCCTCGACGCGATCGAGTTGGCGAAGCGGAACCACTACACCTCCGTGATCAGCCACCGCTCCGGGGAAACCGAGGATCACACCATCGCGGATATCGCGGTGGCAACCAATGCGGGACAGATCAAGACCGGTTCGATGAGCCGGTCGGACCGGATCGCCAAGTACAACCAGTTGCTTCGGATTGAAGATATTCTCGGGGACAACGCCATCTACGGCCCCTCGAGCTTCATGGATCGAATCTGAGACCGCTTAGAGGCGGATCGACCTGGCAAGGCCAAGGCACCGGTCCGCCATTCCGCGCGTTTTTTCCCACTTGCGCAGCTATGGAAAGGAGCAAACACCGGCATATCCTGTTAACAAGCTGTTGACACTTTCCCTAAGTCTCCACTTTACATCAACTTGCAACATGGCTAATATGCGGCCCGCAGGCATGAAGTATTGGGATAAAATTGTAACCATATCGTGGATCTCGCTGACGGGGTGCACCGTCACCGCCGGCCTCCTGCTCATCTTCATGCCCGAATTGCGGGAATACAAAGAAAATAAAAGGACGATCGCCGCGCTGGAAGAAGGCATTGCCCGGGAAGACACCGAATACCAGCGCTACCACAAGAAGCAGGAACGCTTCAAGAAAGACCCCTCCTACGTGGTACAGATCGGACACGAAATGGGCATGGTCTATCCCCACGAGACCATCTACAAGTTCACCGACGAGTAGAGGGCGATCCCGGTTGCGGGGCCACGAAGCGCCCGTCCATGCTGAATGCACCCGCTCCCCCGGGCGTCGCGCGGTCGATGGGGTTATTTCCCCGGCGGCACTTCAAGCATAGCCATCTTTGAACCCAGCCAGGCACGCATCCGCGCGCGGTCTGCGTCGTCGGAATACGGCGAAAGTGCCCTACGTTCGCGGGGATCGTTACGCAGGTCGAACAACTGGCCGTCACCGTACAGCTTCCAGTTTCGAGCACGCACCCAGGACCGACCCTCCCATTCCGTAAATATCCAGTCCCGTGACGGGCCCCGAATCCCGAGCAGCGACCCGGCGAAACTCCGGCCATCCATCACCCGGTCCTTCGGGAAATCCCCCTTCCCCAACCCCGTCAGCGTGGGTAGAAAATCACTGAAGTCGACCAGGGTATCCGGTTCTCCCGGCGAGACCGTTCCCGGCCAGTTGGCGATCAAGGGTACGTGCGTCCCCGCGTCCGTGAGCTTGCCTTTTCCGCCCGTTATTTTTTCGCCGTTTCGAATCGACGTCACATTCGTCGGCGACCCGTTATCCGCGGTGAACAGGATGAGGGTACGTTCCCGCAGTTTCAAGCGGTCGAGCGCATCCACGAGGCGCCCGACTTCCCGGTCCATGTGTTCAACCATTTCCTTGAAGCTCTCCTTCTTCCCGTTCGGACCCGGGGGCTCAGGCGACTTGGGAAAATGTGTCAGGCACATCGGGTAGTAGGCCAGGAAGGGCCCCTTGCGGTTGGACTCGATAAAGTCGATAAGGAACTCCGTGTACAGGTCGGGACCGTAGCGCTTGGCGACATCCTTGCGGATCGCCCCATCCTGCCAGATCACCGGGTTCCAGTAACGTGGGCCTTCGTGCCAGCCCCAGACACAGTGTGTATCAAAACCGAAATGCTGGATGATGCCCGGGTCATCCACGATGCGGCCCAGCTGCCATTTCCCGGCCAGGGCGGTGGCATAGCCCGCCCGCTTCAGGATCTGGCCAAAGCTGATCTCATCCCGCGGAATAAATCCCCATTTGCGCGTCGTGCGAAAGGTGTATCGGCCGGTCAGCAGGGTCACGCGCGAGGGGCTGCACTTGGGGGTGGAATGACAGTGCAGGTATTTCTGGCCCGTCTCGGCCAGGGCATCCAGTCGGGGGGTCGCATAGCTGCTGCCCCCGTACGCACCCAGGCACTCCACGCCCAGGTCGTCCGCCATGATCAACACGATGTTCGGAACTTCCCCGGCCCGGGAGATGCCCGCCAGCAACAAAGCCACAAAAAACGGTTTCGCAATCATCGGCCCATCCTATAGACTCCGCTCACCCGCCTGAAGCATGAAGATCCTCAATTTTGGCTCGCTCAACATCGACCACGTATACCGCGTGGAACGCTTCGGCCATCCCGGCGAAACCCTGCCTTGCGACCACTACCTGCGCGGCCCGGGCGGCAAAGGGCTCAACCAGTCCATCGCCCTCGCCCATGCGGGCATGAACGTCTCGCATGCCGGAGCCGTCGGGGCGGATGGGGAATGGCTTATCCATTATCTCCAGGACTGCCAGGTGGACACCGCGCAGATCTACCAGAGCCCGGAAGCCACCGGCCACGCGATTATCCAGGTTAGCGAGGCGGGAGAGAACAGTATCCTCATCCATGGAGGCGCCAACCGGGCCATACCCGCCACCCACGTCCACCAGGTGATGGAATCCTTTGGCGCGGAGGACGTCCTCTTGCTCCAGAATGAAGTCAACGATGTGCCGCGCATCATGGATGCCGCCGCCGACCGGGGCATGAAAATCGTATTCAATCCCGCCCCCTTCACCCCGGCCGTGGTCGACGGATACCCACTCGAACGAATCGACCTGTTCTTAATCAACGAGATTGAAGGCCGGCAGTTAACCGGCCGGGACAGCCCCGCGGACATCCTTGACACCATGTGCGAACGGTATGGGGAAGCCGCCACCGTATTGACGCTCGGCGGAAGCGGGGCGATGTACCGGGGTCCGCGCGGCAGGTGCGCGGTCGAAGCCGAACCCGTGGAGGTGCGGGACAGCACCGCGGCCGGGGATACCTTCACCGGGTATTTTCTCGCGGAGATTCTCCGGGACAGCACCCCGCTCAATGCCCTGATCCGGGCGAACAAGGCGGCCTCGATATGCGTGACGCGCCCCGGTGCCGCAGCGTCGATTCCACGGGCGAACGAATTACCCGGGTAGCGGCCTTAAACGACCACCCCGTCCACCAGCGAAAGACGCACATCCGCGAGGCGATCTGCTTCCCGGCTGCTGTGGGTGATATGCAGCACGGTTACCGCTTCCTCGCGAATGGTCGAGCCGAGCAACTCGATCATCTCCGCATTGATATCTTCATCCAGGTTGCTCAGGGGTTCATCGAGACAGAGGACCTCCGGCTGCGGAACCAGTGCCCGGCCCAGGGCGACACGTTTCGCCTCGCCACCGCTCAGCCCTTCGGGCTTGCGATCGAGCAGGTGGCTGATCCCCAGGAGTCCGGCCATGTGCTCGACCCGCTCCGCGATCTGCATTTTCGGCGCATTCCGAACCACCAGTGAGAAGGCCAGTTGATCCCGCACCCGGTAGCCCGGGAACAGCGCGATATCCTGGGGTACATAGCCGATATTGCGCTCGGCCGGGCGCAGCTTGGTCACCTCGCGATCGCTCAAGTGAATCTGCCCGTGGCGGATCGGGCGCAGGCCGCAGATCGCCTCGATGATCGTCGTCTTCCCGCAGCCACTGCGTCCCATCAGGACCCCGTATTTTCCGTCCGCCACGGTAAACCCGATGTTCTCCAGGCGAAAATCGCCCTGCTCGATACAGAGGTCCTGGACCTGGATCACAGCTTGCCCCCTTCCATGCCCAGCATGCGCGCGGACACGAGCACCACGGCCGCCCCGAAGATCATGATCAGGGAAATGGCCAGCATGCCGGCCAAGTTCCCCGCCTGCAGTTCGAGGTATACCGAGGTGGGCAGCACCTCCGTTCGCATACGGCTCGAACCGGCAAACACGAGGATCGGCCCGAACTCGCCCATCGAGCGCGCCCAGGCCAGGGTGGCGGCGGCCAGGACCCCAAAGCGCGCCTGTGGCATAATCACCATCCAGAAGGCTTTCGACCGGTTGCAACCCAGGGTCAAGGCCACGTGCTCATACCGCTCAGGAATCTGGTCGAAACTCACCCGCATGGTGCGTACTGCGAATGCACAGGCCACGGTAAACTGCGCGAGGATCACCGCGGGTATTTCAAAGACAACGTACTCACTGAACCAGGCAAAGGGTGGATAGTTGAACAGGACCAGCAAGCTGATGCCGATAACCAGCGGCGGCAGCACGATCGGGACATCCAGGGCGGCATCCACCCAGCGCTTACCCCAAAACTCAAAGCGCGACATCAGGTAGCCGATGGGAATCGCCACCCACAGGGAAAGCAAGGTCGAAATGGTACAACTGCCCAGGCTGAGCACGATGGCATAACGGATATTCGGGTCCCGCAGGGTCGCCAGCAAGGTGCTCGTATCCGTGTAGGCAATGTCGGCGACGACCATGAGCACGATCAACAGGATGTACACCGAGCAGAGGATCACGATCCCCACCATGAACGGCTTGTCGGATTTCACGCGAAAGCGGGAGTCGTTCAAGGTGCGGCCCTCCAGGTGAAGCCGTTCGCCTCGAAACGGTCGCGGGATGGAAGGGAAAGAATCCGACGCATGAGGCGCTTGGACAGCTCCGGGTAACGCGTCTTGCGGGCCACGGCAATATTCTGCACCGCGGTGGCCAGGGGATGCTCGATCGGGACAAGATCAAAGGTGTCGAGCAGCCTCGTACAGTTTGCCTCGTACACCAGGGCGGCATCCAGCTTGCCGTGGCCTTCCATCTGCAGGATCAGTTCGTGGGCGGTCGGGGTCGTCACCGCGATGGAGCGCTGCAGCGTGATGACGTCCAATACCCCGGCATCCTGGAGCAGTCGATGACTCAGGGCGCCCAGGGTACTCACCCTCGGATCGGTGGTACCGAGCGAAATGCCCGGTTGCGCCAGGTCCTTCAGCGTGTTCAAGCCCTTGGGATTCCCCTTGCGGACCAGCAGGACGACGCGGGTACTCGAAACGTCGACCGGCATCTCGAAAAACTCCTGGACTTTCTCCAGGTAGGAGACATCACAGGTCATAAAGGCATCGGGAAAGCCTTTCCTCATCTCCCCGGACGCGGTCGCACGAATCCCGGCGACCAATTTCCCGCAGCCCGCAAATTCCTCGAGGATCTCGCAGCCTTCCCGGGTTTCGAACTCGCGCAAGGTCGCCTCCACCGCGTTGCGATTCACCCCTCCGCAATACACCGTCAATTTCGGCACGACCGCCCAGGCATCACCCGGCGTGTCCGGAACCGTGAACAGGTGCTCCTCGAAGATCCTTCGTCCCTTCTCCGGCGCAGCCAGGTATCGAATAAAGCGCAGGGCGTCCGTGGCTTTTGCGCTCCCCGCCACCACGGATCCCACGATGGACGAGCGGGCCGTTTCGAACACGGGGAGCATCACCGTCTTCAGCTTGAACTGGCGCGCCGTGGTATCCCAGATAATACCGGCATCCAGGCCCTTGGTCAGCGCAACCGCATTGGCCACCTCGGTCACCCGGGTGAAGCTGACCTTCTTTTTTTTCGCCAGCGCCTCGTAGATCCCCCGCTTCTCGAGCACCTCTTTCATGAGCTTTCCTGCGCCGGCAACCGGTTCGCAAATCCCGTAGCTCAGCTTGCCCGCGAGCAGGTCGTCAATCGATGCGATCTCCGTCTCGACCTTGGGGTCGACGCCCAGGACCAGTTGAAACTGGGCGAGCGGGACGACCTCGGCCGTCAAGCCGCTTTCGCCGGCGCGCTCGGCAAAGGAGATGTCCGCCGGAATGTAGACGTCCGCCCGCACCTTGCCGTTGTCGCGATCCAGCTTCAGCTTGCCCTCCAGGCCCCCGCTGGAGTCGTACTCAAGGCGGATCCGCACCCCGTGCTCCGCTTCGTACTGCTTGGCGGCCGCCTCGACCGGCAGCCGAACGCCCGCCGCGCAATACACCAACAGCTCCCGCGCTTCCACCTTGGGCGTATGGAGGTTGATCTTGATAATGAAGCAGAGGGCCGCCATCGCCGCCAGGGAAATGCCCATCACCCTGGGCCAGGAAAGGCCCTTGTGCCGGTACAGGTCCTTGGCCATTAAACCAGCCTTCCTTCCCGCAAGGCAAGCTGGCGTCCCGCCACCGCCTTGGCCCGGTCGTCATGCGTGACCATCACGACCGCGCCGCCGTCCTGGGCAAAGCCCTGCATGTACGCCAGGATCAATTCCGCATTCTCCGGGTCGAGATTCCCCGTGGGCTCATCCGCGAGGAGGACGGCGGGCTCATTCAGCAAGGCCCGGGCCAGCGCCACCCGCTGTTGTTCACCCACGCTCAAGGCCGAGGGGACATGGTGGAGGCGATGATCCAGTTGAAAATGCGCCAGCAGCTCGCCCGCACGCTGCCCCGCAGCAGGCCTGTCCACGGCAAGGGCGGGCACGCACACGTTATCGATCACGTTCAGGTACGGAATAAGGTGAAACTGCTGAAAGACAAAGCCAATGTACCGGGCTCGGAACGACGCACGGTCATTCGCACTCATCGCGTAGGGATCCTCTCCGGCGACGCGCAGGCAACCCGCGTCCGGGGAAAGCAAGGCCCCGGTGATCATCAGGAGCGTGGACTTCCCACAACCACTCGGGCCGTGCAGGGCCACGAAGTCCCCCGACTCCACCGAGAAATCGACCTCCCGGACGGCATGCACCGCGCCATCCGCACCCGCATAGGATTTACATATTCCATTGGCTTCAATCACGCTCATCAGTCATCGCCCTTGATCTTCAGGCAGGCCGCCTCGAGTTCCTTGACCACTTCCGGGTACTGGCTCGCGAGGTCCGCTGCTTCGCCGAGGTCGGTGCTCAGGTCATACAACTGGTACGGCCGCTGAAACTTCTTCCCTTTCGGTTGG
>JAYGFS010000662.1:0-2967 GCA_046581765.1 Verrucomicrobiota bacterium | reverse complement strand
TAGACGTTGGGAGACGCGTTGTTGGCCATCCGCATCGTCCGCCCATAACGTTCAAGGGCTTCGAAGGGCTCCCGGGTGTGGACGTCCAGGTAGAACGTATCCTTGGCGATGTAGGTCTCCTCCTCGTTGACCAACCTGCCGACCGGATCCTCCGCATAAAAGGTCGGCGAACCATCCTGGAGGATGGCAAACTTTCCGAAGGCATCATAGCCCAGGCCACCCCACACCGCGGTCCGCCGTTCACCGTCGACCAGGCCGGTGAGCATGAGGCTGTTGGGGCTGCGACGATCGAGGCCGGGAGTGACCCGTGTTCTGTCCATGCCGGCCGAACCGTTCAAGGTCATGGGTTGTTTGATTTCCTTGCCGCCAAAGAGACGTCCGCCGGTCAAGGGGGTACTTTCCATCAGCCGAAGGCTGAGATAGCTCGGCATCTTAAGGCCGAACCCACACACCAGGGCGGGGTGGTCTTCGTAGAGGGCATAGGTATAGACCCGATTGGCGTACAGCCGCCCCGACCGACCCCAGTAACCGAGCTCGTTGAAGTCGGCGACATGCAAAATCACGCGCTTGCCCACGCCCAGCACATCTTCGAACTCCTCGGCAACCATCTTGACGATCTTGCCGCGTTTTCCCCTCGGCAACCCAAACCGCGCCTTTGACAGCAAGGGCTCGGTGCTCTTCGCATCGTGGATGGAAAAACCACCTTCCTCGTCAAAAACGACAGCAATGATGCCATTGCTCAACCGACCATCTTCGTAGGTGACCGGACTGGCCGCATAAACGACGGTGGAAAGAAGAAAGCCGAGCAGAGGGGTGAGCAGGATTTGTTTCATCGTGTTCTTTCCGAGTTTGAACCGTGGTTCGATCAGGACGTAGCTGTTATTCATCCATTCCCTCAAGCGCCACAAAGCGGTGGATCATCTTCCCTTTCGCGGCAACATCCCACCATCGAAACCCCATCGGGCGCTTATCGAAGTTCTTGCTGGTGGTTTCTCCATTGACGAGCTGGATCCCCTTGTACTCGTTAACCACCAATTTGTGGGTGTGCCCGGCCAGGAAGGCCACCACGCCATTTTCTTCGCAGAGCCTCAGTAGCTCCATGCGTTTTGCGGGCGGAATGTTGTAGTAGTTTTCCTCCTCATCCGGCGTCTTCACGAAGAGCGGATAATGCACCACCACCACGACCGGACGGTCCTTCTTCTTTGCTGCCGCGAGGACCCCCTTGAACCACACATCGTGCTTCTCCGACTCGCCCAGCAGCGGCGCCTTCCATAGTTGGGTGTTGGCGATCACGAAGGTGTAGCCCTTGTGCTCAACCGAATAGTAATCCTTCCCGACCGTTGTGCGATAACGCTGCAGGGACTCTGCCGTCGGCTGGTTGCCGACATCGTGATTCCCCGCCGCACAGTGACAGGGAATTTTGAAGCCTGCCTTGATCCGGTTGAAATCGGCCCATGATTGGTCGTTGGCCTCACTGACGAGATCTCCACAGATCACCACGAAATCAGGCTTCATTTTGTTGATCTGGTCCACCGCAAGCCCAAAGGTCTTCACGTCGTGCTCATAGCCGCCCATTCCGAGCTGCGTGTCGCACATCTGCGCAAAAGAAAACAAGAGAGGCTCGGACAACTTGACCGGGACGTCGTTCGTCTCCGCCTCCACTGTGGGGAGGGAAAAGGCAAGGAGTATAGCCGCAAGGGCGATCAGCACCGTGTGCCTGGTTTGCTTGGCGTGGGAAATCAGGGGCGGTCTCATTCTGTTCGCGCCCCGCTTTCGTCCCGTTTCTTTCGAATGGCTTCCCGAAGCGCCTCGGCTTCTTCCAAGTCATCCGTCCTCATGCTGATGTAGCCGGCCTTTTGGTTCACCGCCAGGTAGACCTGTTCGGCGTCGTCGGCAGCGGACTCAAGTTCGCCCATCGCAAGATAGACCTTGGCCCGGCTGCGAAGGTGCGGAATGGAGATCTTTTTGGGCTTCCAGTTTCTAGGTGCGTCCGGCGGGCGCAACTGCTCAACGGGTGCATGGGCGAAGGCCCTGCGAGCCGAAGAGACTGCGGGCAAACTCGTTAGAACGGCCAAGAGTCCAAACAACAGGCTAATAGATTGGCAGGGTGTTTTCATTTTGATTCCTCTTCTCTTCATTTAATTTCGTTCGCATTTCTTGCGGATCCCTTACGGATCAACCCGATAGCCTTTTCCGCGAAGCGCTGGCCCAGGATCGGGTACTTCTCTTTCGGGAAGTGCACGCCGTCGTCCGGTTCGCTGAGATCGTCGGTATCAATCCATACTCCATGATCGGCGTCCTCGGCCAGTTTAACCTGCACATCGCGCATGGCCGTCCAGTTCGGGTCGCTCATATAGGAGTCATTGATGCGACCGATCACAAAGCCCATGTCCTTTCGATCCAGGTCGGTTTTCAGTCGCCCCATCAGCCTCAGGAAGCTTTTTTCGTAGGCGCCCCCCAAACCGCGCTTTCCATCCGACTCGCCCTGCATCCAGACAAAGGTAACCGTATCATACCGCTTGCCTTTGAAGGCTTCCTGGACCTTCCCGATCAAGGGTTCGTATTCCTGGCCATGCTGCTGCTTGCTGCGTTCTGAAGGTACTCCCTTGCCGGGAAACCGGTAGTTGTCGGGGAACGTATAGTCTTTGTCCCAGAAACGGATCCCACGGCCGGACTTGCTATGATGGACAACGACGACGTTGCCTTCGCCGAAGGTGTCTTCGACCGTCTGGGCAAAGCCGGTCTTAAGCCCACCGGTCATATTCGACTGACCAGAGAGTATGAACAGGTGTTTCGCGGGCTTCTGTGCACTTGCCGGCAGGCCGAGAGCCAAGGCAACAAAACACAGCAAATGTCCGAGCGGGTTAGATTGACTGATGTGATTGGTCATCCGATGTGCTCGCACGCTAACGTTGATAAACGGGAATGTACCGGTTCGGGGTCCCAAGGATTATGTACGAACAAGTT
>JAYGFS010000654.1:0-9345 GCA_046581765.1 Verrucomicrobiota bacterium | reverse complement strand
CGATGGCGATCTCCATTTTATGCAGCTTGTCAGCCTCGTTAAAAATGTCGAACTCCAGCGCTTCATACGGGGTCCAGTCGCGCGGCAGGCTGAAGGTTGTCATGATATGCCCACCGCGGACACGCAGGGTCTTCTCCCCTTGGGTCGGATGCTTGGTGTCGATCAGGGGGACACCGCCTTGACGGATCTCCCACTTGTGGATATCCACGGCATTTTCAAAGCCCATCAACAGCTTGTCGCCCACTGCCGCCAGTACAGTTGTGGGTTGCGCCTGAACGTGAACTTGCGCCACGGGCACTTGGACAGGAACCGGGACAGGCACTGGCGTGACCACCGGCGCAGGGTCCAGGGTGATTCCTCCAGTGCCCCCTCCTGTCAGCAGTACATTATCCATGAACAAAGGCGCATCACGTCCTCGCCCATGGAAGGTGATACTCATGAAGGCAATCTGGTTCGCATCGATATTGCGTGCAATTGTTCCGCGATTTCGTGCAGCGGCTTCCCCGCGATATAAGCCATTGACCGGGATCGAAATCTTATTCTCGCCGGGCACCAGCATGAAGACCGCGTTGTGCCGGTTCCAATAGTTCTGGTCCGCCATGAATGCATCATCGCCCAGGGCAATTTCCATTTTGTGCAACGCCTCCGCCTCATTGAAAATATCGAACTCGAGGGCGGCATGGCCGGTCCAGTCCCGCGGCAGGCTGAACGTTGCCAGGATATGCCCACCGCGGACGCGCATCGATTTCTCCCCCTGGGTCACATGCTTGACATCGATGACCGGCGGGTTCCCCTGCCTGACCTCCCACTTGTGGATATCGCCCGCATTTTCAAAGCCCATTATCAGCTTGGAACCATCGGCCTGGGCGGCCACCGCTTGCCCTGCAGCAGGAGCCGGTTCCTGCTGCACAAGCGCTCCGGCGGCGCTCTGGCTGCGAAAACGGACATTGTCAAAATACAAATTTCCGTAGGAGGATTTGCCCTCGAATTTGAAGCTGATGAAGTTAACCTGGTCCAGGTCGATGTTGCGCGGAACCGTGCCGCGGTTGCGCGCAGTACCTTCACCCCGGTAGAGATTGTTCACATCGACTTCGATATGGTTGGCTCCCGGGGCAAGGGTGAAAACGCGATTGTGGCGGTTCCAGTAGGTCTGGCTGGCGATCCAGGCATCATCCCCGATGAGCAATTCCAGCTTGATCGGGGACTTGCACTCGCTGAAGATATCAAATTCCAATGTTGCATAGCCGCGCCAGTCGCGCGGCACCCCATGCGTCGCCAGTAAATTTCCAGGGTAACACTGCAAGGCCTTGGAGCCCTCGGTTACATGCTTCGAGACCGCCTCGGGCCTGGGTCCGGTACGGATTTCCCAGATCCCGATGTCCCGCAGGTTTTCAAAGCCCACCCAGGTTCGATAAACCGGGACATCGGAAGATACGGGGGCCCTTACACCAGGGGCCGGGAGCGCAGTGACGATAGGAGCCGGCACAGGTGCCTGTGCCGCGGGGTCGTTCATATCGCCTCCGACAAGCTTCAGGTCGTCGAGGTACAGCAGGCCTTCCTCACCCTTGAATTCCATCTCCATTCGAACGATGGATGAAAGGTCGATGTTGGATTTAATATCGAGGTTACGCCGATCCTTCTGGCCGCGAAACAGATCTTTAAGCGGGACACGCAAGGTGCCCTTCCCCGCATCCAATAAGAAAAAATTGTTGTACTGGTTCCAATAGCCCTTCTTCTCCAACCAGGCCATGTCCCCGATCACCAGGTACAACGACACGGGCGTCTTCAAGGTGTTGTGGTAACTGAACTGGAGTACATCATGGCCCCGCCAGTCACGGGGCAGCAGGGACGTGGTGATATGACTGTCCAGGGAAATGCGCAGGGCGTGCTTGCCGCTCAACGAATTCACATCGGAAAGGCTGGGACCTTCCCCGCTCTTAACGTCCCATAAATTGACATCCCGGGCTGTTTCAAAATCGAGCAGCATCTTTTCTGCCGCAGACAGGAACCCGCCAGACAACAGGCAGGTGCACAGCACCAGGCGCGTAAAGGAAAACAGGTCTATAAAGATAGATGGCATCACAGGGGGGCCTTCGATCCGGATTGGTCTAATTTAATTTTACAAGCAGCCATAAGAAAAGTATATAGGATAAAGTGGAATCCAACACCCCTAAACCAACCGTAAATGCCATGTATATAACCTTCTACAGAACCAGCGTTGCCCTCCTCCTGCCCATTCTGGCGACCAATTGCACGATGCTGCCCAAGAAGATGGCCCATGACAAAGCCCTGGAAATCAAGCACCCCTACAACGTCCTCTTCATCACCTATGAGAGTATGAACACCAAGCATCTCCTCGCCTACGGTTACGACAAGATGACCTCGGAACCCAGCGCCAAGCTGGCGCGGGATGGGGCGAAGTTTGAACGTTGCATTTCAGCTTCCTGCTGGACCAGCGAAAACGTTAACAGCCTGTTCACGGGCATGAGCTCACTTATGCACGGGGTGGTTACACGCAACAAGCACATGCCTCCCGAATGGTATACACCCTTCGAGATGCTGCGGGATGCGGGTTATACCATCCCCCGGATGCAGGGTTATCAAGCCGACATCAATTATTCTCACCTTGGATTTACCACGGACGTGAATCCCGTGCCCGGACCGGAACTCGTCGCCAAGGCGGATCGCGGCCCCAGGGACCTCCTCCAGCCCCTGGTCTGGCTTGAGAACAACAAAGATAAACCTTTTTTTCTCTGGTACCACGTCCTCAATACCCACCTCCCCTACAACCCGGAACCCTGGGCCTTGAAAAAATTCTGGAGCGACGACTTGATCGTCAATGAGCAATCCCGGAAACGGATCGACTACGTGCGCAACAACGGAGTATGCGTGTGGGGCAGCGTGAATTTCGTCCCCGAGGAGGATGCGCCCGCCATTCACGCGCTATACGACGGGGAGTTACGCCGTGCAGAAAGCCTGATGCTCAAGCTCTGGAGAAAGATCGATGAACTTGAACTCACCGATAAAACCCTGATTGTTTTCTGTGCGGATCACGGGGAGGAATTACTCGAGCATGGATTCATCGGTCATGCATCCACCGCCAAACGCGCGCAAATGTTTGACGAGGTCATTCACGTCCCCCTGGTCTTTTACTTGCCCGGTGTAATTCCCAAGGGGGTTTCGGTGAGTGAACAGGTCCGTACCATCGACATCATGCCCACCATCTTTGACCTGCTGGGGGCGGAAATCCCCCCCTACATGCAGGGCCGTAGCCTGATGCCGATGATTACCCAGACCAACCGCGAAGAACGCACCGCGATAATCGCCACTTCCTACGCCGGCTATAAGGAGGAGGATCCCGATAACATCACCCACTACATGCGAGGGGTGCGGACCAAGGACTGGAAACTGATCAAGGATATTGACCAGGGGGTGGAAACCTTCAGCCTCTACGATTTATCAAACGACCCGGAGGAAAAATCCGACGTGGCCCAGGCCTTTCCCGAGCGGGTGGCTGAGTTGCGCGGGCAATTGGCCAATTTTCAAGCCAATGCCGACGAAAAGCTGAAGTTCTTCGACACCATGACCTACACCGAGCCCATTCATCGCACCACGCCATGGAAAAAATTCTGGTCCCATTTTAAATTACCCCAGAAACCCATTCCCGCCGGCGTATCCAACCCGCCGGTCTTCCTCACGCCCGGCGAAGGTGAAGTACTCACCGCTGAAAATACCCAGGGGCGTGTACATATCACCTGGAAGGGCATGATAGGCGTTCCCTACGTACTGGAAGTGGAACTCGGTGAGGGTGACTACTATTTCATGACCTATGCTCGCAGCAAGAAGCCGGAAATAATCCGCACCTTCCGTCCAAGCTACTGGGACACCTACATCAGGGACTACGACCCGGCCCGCATCCGGGTGAAAATCGACCGCCCGGAATACGAGTGGAGCAGCTGGCGCACGGTTCACTTGAAATGAGTTGCGGACACCCGTCCAGGTCTTGATGGCTCCACGGCAGGGTCAAGGAGTGGCCAGGACCACCCGGACATAGCGCCGGATCCATCCCGTGTCGAGCGCTACCGAGAGGGCGGACTCGTCCGCGCTTGCGGTCAGGCTGGCTCCAGGGACATCAATGAAGGGTTGATCCAGGTCCTGGGTGTGCTGCAAGCGGTAGGCCTTGCCCGGGACGGAAGGAAAATGAAAGGTGACATCATTCCATACGCGGGCGACGTCCAGGATCTGGAACACGGAATCACCATCCTGTGGATTCGTTCCCGCCAGGTATTCATCCCTATTCACGGAACCGTCCAGGTCGGCATCCAGGTCGGCGTCGTTGAGCGTTACATCGAGCGCATGAATCATCTCCCAATGGTCATCCATCGCATCCTGGTCGCGGTCCAGGAATCCCCCGGCGTCGTACACATGGATCACGACCCTTCCCAGGGGCGCAACCATGTTCCCGCGCAGGCGCAGATCCATCCCGAGGTCGCTGCTGCTTGCCGAGACCTGGTGTACCTCAACCGCGATCGAATTCGTGCCCTCGACCAGGACCGAGGAATCGAGATTGTCAAACGGGAAAAAGGTTGATTCATCCGCCCCAGCGGTTGTCGCACTTGCCGCGTCGATGTGGCCCGCATCCGGGGCCAGGGCATCGCGCACGACCTCGATGCCATTGATGTACACCGCAGCCCCGTCATCGCGCAACAGATCCAGGCCGAGTGCCTGCACCTGGGTACTATCGGCAATTTCGAATGTACTCCGGAAATAAACGGTCAGGGGATGGCTTGCACCGCCATCCGGAACGGTCGTCGCCTCATTCCCATCCCCGTAACCCAGTTTGCTCGTCCCGGACAACCACAGCGAGTCGTCATACGCGGCATGCCGCCATGCATTCGACTGGTCGCTCCCGTCCGGTAAAAATTTCCAGGCATGGCCCGTTCCGAAAATAGGGGTTTCCGGGGGGAGAGAGGCACCCAGTTCCAGGTTGAAGGCCATGTCGCTACTGCTTGCACTGACCTGGTGGACCTCGACCGCGACCGTATTCATGCCGTCGAGTAAAAAGCCCGGATCGATGGGAATGGATACGATTTCATCTTCATCGGAAACACCATTGATCGCAAAGGTGTTGAAACCCGCGTCCGCGGCAAGGTTCGCGTCGCGATACAGCTCGAGCCCATTCAGGTAGATCGCCGCCGCATCATCGCGCAGTAAACGGATAGTTGGATTCTCCAGGGCGTCGGCATTCCCAACGAAACAGCTTGCACGAAAATAGGTTGTCGCATTCTTCGTGACCGTACCTGGATCCCCCGGCGTGGTGTCGATAAATCCAAGCACCGTGGCGTGATCCGGGTCGCCGTAGCCCAGTTCGGCCGATCCACGCGCCCACGACTCATGGTTAAAGGCGCTGGCGTACCAGGTGGCTCCCGGGTCGGATCCATCATCCAGGTAGGCCCATTCCGATCCCCAGGGCAGCAAGGGCCGAAAGGCCCGGTTATCCTGGTCGACCGCCTGGTAAATGAAGGTATCCACGCCCACAAATCCCGGGTTCGGACTGTAGTCGAAGGAACCATCGGCATTCACGGTCGCAACGCCATGCGCCGCCTGGCGATAGAGGCTCGCGGTCAAGATGTCTCCGTCAGCATCCTCGTCATTGGCCAGGACTCCTCCCCCACTATTCTCACGCACGAGCTCCAGTTGAAAACTCAGGTCACTACTGGTTGGCAGGACCTGGTGAATTTCCGCGGCCAATACATTCACCCCATCCTTCAACAGCGATCGGGTCACCGGGTAGTGCGAAAAATTATCCTCGTAGTCCGTGCTGATGACTGAGGATGCCCGCGTGTCAAAGTTCGCATTCGCAGCCAGGTTGTTCCGCATGACCTCGACTCCATTCAAGTAGACTGCCGCCCCATCATCCCGCAGGAGCCGCAGCCACAGGCTCCCCTGGCGAGCCGCATCGGCGAGCGTGAACCGGTGCCGGAAATAGCTCGTGATGAATTTATTCGTCGTCGTGCCAAACCCGATCACCGTCTCCTCATCCCCGTCACCGTAGCCCAGCTGGGACGGGCCGCTGGCCCAGCCCGTATCGTCGAATCCCGTCTCACGCCAGGCCGTTCCCAGATCGCTTCCGTCATCCAGGTAACGCCAAACCGCGCCGGTCGATACCAGGGTCTCCGGTCCGCCCCCGGACAAGAACGCCGGCACCGCCACGCCGTCGTTCGAGCCCATGAAGTAGCGGTCCGTCACCAGCACCGGCGGATCCGGAGCCGGGTCGACGACGAGGGTTACGCTGGCCGGTGCGGACTCGACGGGCTGCTGGACCGTCGACGTCGCTACAAGGTCACCGGACAGGCTCAAGGTGATCGTGTTCCCGCTTACATCAAAGGTCCCGTTGAATGCGATCGGCGTGGTCAGGGTCAGCGTGTTGCCCGCCTGTAGAATCTGCCCGTCGAAATCGAGGACGGCTTGAACATCCAGGGACTGGTCGCCCTCGGTAACCGCGCCATCCGCCAGGCCGGTGCCATCGATATTGACCGTACCCGCGACCCGCGTGGTATTGTTCGTCTGGAGAAAATCCCCGTTGGCTGCCACGGTCGAAGGCGGCCCCGGTTCCACCATGGTAATGGTCAGGGCACCCGGTTGGGCGACGACATTCACCCCGGCCAGGCCAAAAGCGAAACTGAAATTAAGCGAGATGCCCTCGGTCAGGGTGGCATCGAGGTCGGTAATCTGGATCGTGCTGAACGGTTCGGAGAGCGGGTCCAGGTCCACGGTCATGGTCCCGGATACATCCGAGGCATCACTGTCCGTGTCAGAGCCAAAGCTGGTCGACAGGCTGGCGTTGATATGCAAGCGCGATTGGCTGGAATCGATCGTGAACACCTGCTTGCCCACCTCGCGCAGCTTGTAGTTGAAGCTATCCGTACCGTGAAAGTTCGGGGACGGATCGTAGGTGAACGATCCATCCGCCTGGAGATTCAACAGGCCTTCGCTCACCTCACTCAGCTGGATCACGGACAGGGTGCCGCCATCCGAGGAGTCATTCGCCAGGAGTCCCCCGGCCGCGTCGGTGACCAGGGGGGTATCTTCAGCACCGGAATAGACATCCGGCTGGGCGACGGGAACCGCGTGCGCAGCGCCGGCGGCAAGGACACCCAGGCCCGTAATCCACAGCCCGTACCTGGATATACCCCTGCGCATGGGATGAATCATGCAGCGCGAGCCGCAACTTGTACAGGCCAAAGCGGTCCGGGGGCCCCATTGCGATGCGGCAAATCGCCTTGAGTCCGCGGGATTGGCTACACGAGCCAGTAGCCAAGGGCGCCGCCGGCCAATATCAACCAGAAGGAATTCACGGCCGGCTTCCAGGCCAGCCAGGCCAGGCCCACCAGCGTGATGGCCACCGCACCCCAGCTGGTCAACACCTCCAGGCCCATGCGCAGCAGTACCACGGCGATCAGGGCCACGGCACCTGTTTTGGCTCCCTCGAGAAAAGCCGACATGCTCTTCGACTTCCGGATACGGGGAATAAAGGGATTCACGAGGGACACGATGATAAACGAGGGCAGGAAGATACACACCGTCGCCACAACCGCGCCCGGCCAACCCCCGACCTGGTAGCCGATAAAGGTCGAGGCCGAGAGCACCGGCCCAGGCGTGAACTGGCCGATGGCAATCGCATCCAGCAGTTCCTGCCTGGTCATCCAGCCCGTGTGATGCACCAGGTCGGGCTCAAGGAAAGCAAAGAGGACATACCCGCTCCCGAACAGGAGACTCCCGGTCTTGAGAAAAATCAACCCCAGCTTCACCAGGGAGAACGCGGCCCCACCGGTGGCCGGATGAAGCGTGCCCAGGACCAGGGGCCAGGGAAAAAGCATCGACACCCTGCCCACGGGAAGCTTCGCCCAGACCACGGACAGGATCCCGGCGAGAATCATGATCAAGGCTTCATTCAAGCGTAACCAGGCGAGGCCGATCACCAGGAACGCAATACCTATCTGCAGGGGTTTCCGGATTGTTTTCCTGCCAAAGCGATAGAGCACCACCGCAATGATCGCGATCACGGCGGGCTTGATCCCGTCCAGAAACGGCGCGGCCTGCGGCATATGCCCGTAGCTTTTATACAGCCAGGCCAGGGTCCCGGTAATCAAGGAGGCGGGAAGGATAAAGCAGACTCCGGCAATTACCATGCCCCGCCAACCGCCCCGGTGCATCCCAATATGCATCGTCATCTCGGTTGAGTTCGGACCCGGGATCATGTTCGTGATCGCCAGCAGGTCCATGAACTCATCCGTGTTCATCCACTTGCGGCGAGCAACCATTTCCTGCTCCATGATCGCGATATGAGCAGCCGGCCCTCCGAAGGCGGTTAGGCCCAGCTTGATGAACAGCTGAGCCAACGACAAATACTTGCTCTGCATACCCTTTCCATAATACATGTAACCCCATGCAACGAGCCGAAATTACACTGGGCCGGTCGACCCGGGTCATCCAGTACCTGCTGGACGGGGGATGGGAAATCCTGGCCGGGAAAACATCCCGGGACAACGACGAGCTCAGCCTGAAACTGGCCGGGGCGAAAGACTGGTGGTTTCACGTGCGGGGGACTTCCGGCAGTCATGTACTGCTCCGCTACCGGGACGATGCGGAACCGGATCGGGATGTATTGAGAACCGCCGCCCGGGTCGCTGCCTTCCACAGCAAGGCGCGGGCAGGCGGCCAGGTCTCCGTCGCGATGACACGTGCAGCATTCGTCAGTAAACCGAGAGGCTCGAAGCCGGGAACCGTGACCATTCGCAAGGAGCGTGTATTAAAGGTGCGGCCCGCACTGCCGGGATAGCGGGCAGCTGCTAAAGGGGACTATGGGTACATTTTTACCCGGCAATGCCGCTCAGGGTGGCCGATGGCGAATAAGCCCAGCCGATGCTTGATCCCGTTTTTGTGAAATGCTAGCTGTCTGGGCATGATGAGAATACCTTTTGCCCTTTCCATTCTCTGCCTGTTTCCCATTTTTAACCCGGCCTTTGCCCTGGAGGAGGGCGACCGTGGCGTGAGCTCCACCCTCGGCTATTATTTCGCGGGCGGAAACTTTTTTGATGCCGGTTACGGTTTCGATTTCACCTACAGTTTCTGGCGCTCCCCCGAGAAGGCCCTGGCGATCACCGCCGGAATCCAGACCTGGGATGTGCATAAAAAGTTGAACGTCGAGGTATCCGGAAACACAGCCCTTGGCACCGGCCAGGACGGGTCGGCCACCCTGTTTCCTGTCGGGGTCTCAATGATCTGGCGCAATCCCAAGGAGGGTTCCGAACGCCTGGACCTCGGGTTTCAGCTCGGCGTCCA
>JAYGFS010000607.1:0-14683 GCA_046581765.1 Verrucomicrobiota bacterium | reverse complement strand
GCTGCCGGTCAATTGGATCACGGGGTGGAACTACGGATTCATCGGTAAGGAAGGCCCACCTTTTTTCATGGGCGGCTGGCCCTGGCACGTGTTGGCGATCCAGCTGCTGTGCATGTTGCTCTGCGTGCTCTTGTGGTGGCCCTTGCGCCAGCAGAAAACGCGCCCGCCCCCATGACCTGGCGTCCAACCTTAAGCATGGGCCGTGCGGCGTTAAAGGGTACTACACCCGTGCAGGTGCCGAAGACCCGCCTGATACGGCCGAAGGCCCACGTCGATGCCGCGCATGGTACGGGTTTCGTGGTTATCCAGGGTTGTCCAGGAGTGCGATGGCACCCGTGAAACAGGCGATTCCGCTGACCAGGCTGAGTGTTGCCGACAGGACACCGAATGCCATAGCGACCACCAGTAGGCTGCCGGCGATGCTGAGACCCAGGGCGCATACATTTTCGACCTTTGTTTTCATTTGGAACCATGAATAGGTACGTGGTGTTTCCGGGTCATTTGACAGAAAAACGTGGCAGAGTCGGGTGCAGGGTTCCCCGCTTGGTTGCCGGGGGTATCGGAATGTGACGATGTGCTCGTCAGGCATCGCTCAAGCGGGGCTGGTCCGGATTACTCGCCCTTGTTCTTGCCGGTTGCTCGAGAGAGGCGTTCATACATCGCTGCGATATCAGAATCCTGGCGAAGGCTCCGGAAGGCCCTCTTTGAAACCCAGGCGTAGGAGGTTTCGGCATCGGCGAGGCTGACGGCATGGCGCAAGGTATTCTTTGCATCATCGGTTGCCTGGATCATGGCGAGGCTTTTCGCGAGTTTGAAATGTGGAGGGGCGTCGTCTGGGTACTCGCGGGTAACCTTCATGAGTTGTTCAATCGCCGGGGCCCATTGTTGTTGATGCATCAGGCATTCGGCATACATCCGTGCGGCTTCGACATGCGAAGGATATTTATCCACGAACTTTTGAAAGTGCTTAGACGCAATTGGATAGGCGTCCTCCTCATAATTCAGCGCCGCAAGATTGTAACGTGCTTTTGGATACTGTGGGTCGAGTTGAAGAGCCTTGTCGAACTGTTCCAGGGCGGCAGAGAATTCCTTTTTCCCCCGATACGCGACCCCGAGGTTGTTGTGGATGCCCGCGCTGATGTGTCCCGATTCAATGGAGCGGGTAAATGAGCTAATCGCCTCGTCCCAGGATTTTTTCTGCAGGTGAATCAGTCCGATGAACTGATGCAATTCGTCTAGCGAAGGCAGAATCGCCAGGGCGTCGTTGTAATGGGTGATGGCGGTATTGAAACGCTCCTCCTCGTAGGCTTTTTCCGCACGCACAAGGTACATGCCAGCTTGCTTCACCCAATAGGCGTTCAACTCAATTTTCGCTTCCGGAACCTGGTCGGCTTCGATTGCCGCCAATTCGTCGAGCATATATTCCGGCAGGCGATTTGCGGCCAGGGCGAGGCCGACGCCGGTCGAGAGTTCGATGTCCGTTTTCAATTCCTCTTCGTAATGCTGGACGGTTTCGATGACGTTATTCATTCTCACCTGCTGGGAGATGACGATACCCAGCAAGGTTGCGATGATGAAGGTCCCCGCCCAGAAGCCGAGATTGGAGATGATGCGACGGACCCGGAGTTCAGAGGCCTCGGCTTCCCAGCTATTCTTACGGGACGAACCGCGTTTCGATCTTGCTTTAGAGGGCTCCGGCGTCTTTTCTTCGCTCATAGAAGGTCAGTTTGTTTCCTGACGCTCTCTTAGTATGCGTCTCGTCCGATCGACGAGTTCTTTTTCGTAGATTTTGCCCAATTCACTGTTGCGAATTTTGTTAAAGGCCGGTTGTTGGTAGACTTTGAAGGATCGCGCCGGATTCGTGAAGGCTTCCCCCTTTTCGAGGTAGCGAATGGCATCGTCCACCCGGCCAAGCAGGGCGGAGAGGGCTGAGGCCTCGAAATAGAGATCTCCGCTGTCCGGTGCTTCACTCAAGGCTTTTTTAATGCTGTCCAATGCGCCGGCCAGGTTGCCTTCGCGCGCCAGAAGATACGCCCATTCTTTCAAGGCCTGGGGATCGTCCGGTTCGAGTTTTAAATAATCTTCAAGCGAGTTCCGCGCCTGCGCATGGTCCTTCATTCGGATGTAGCATAGGGCGCTGTAGTGGCGGGTTTTCGCATAGGTCGGGTCGATCTCCTGGGCGGTTTCAAAGAGCTCAAGGGCTTTGGGTACGTAATCGAGATAAAGGTAGGTCAGTCCGAGTTTGCTCAATACGGAGGGTTGTGACGGATCGCCTTGCACCGCGCGTTCCAGTGCAATTTGTGCGCGTCGGTAATCTTTCATGTCCAGGTAGACGGAGCCGAGTTCGGCCCAAACTTTGAACAGGTAGGGCGCCAGATTCAGTGCATCTTTGTAGTGCACAACCGCTTGATCGTATTTTCTCTTCTGCACCGCGCGTTTAGAATCTTTGATGATCTGCGCATCGTTTTCAAAAACCGTCGACTTGCCTTCCTGGAGGGCTTCGCGCGCAAGTCGGGCGTGCCAGAGGGCTTTGCGAATGGCATCGGTGTTCACGATGTTCTGGCCTTCTTCTTCCTTTATCGGATCCGGAAGCACGTCGCCGGTGAGCATGCGTTCCAGATTTGCGAGATCTGGATCTATTTTTGTATTGCCGGTTATGACTTGTTTTCGTATCGCTTTTCGCGCCTTGGCGATCTTGTAGTTGAAGGGTTGTCCGGAAACGATCCAAGCGATGCCGAGCAGCAAACCCATTCCGACCAGCACCAGGAGAAGCGTGCGTATGTTGGCCAGGAAATACCGGTTGCCCATGCGGCTGCCCTTGTCCCGCCGGGGCTTCTTGGGGGAGGCGTAGCTCCGCTTGGGACGCGGCATATCATCGACTTCCTGCTCGTGATAAAGGTATCCGGCCACCTCCTCCTCGCGGTGTTTTTTGTCCGTCGTCTGTTCGACATCTAGAATTCTGTTGATCATTTGCGTGCTCTGACTTGCGTGGCGGCGGTTGTGGGGGCACCTGATCGCCCTGGGTGACATACGCATTTTCCCCAACTCCGCTAATATACGCTAATTACATGATTTGTTTACCGGTTAATCCGTTTGTCCGTCAAGATTTTGACAAGGCCTCGGCTATAGGTTATTGATTGGACGGTACTTGTGTAGCATATCGTGGGCTAAGTTTGTTTCCGTTAACCCGCGATTACGGAAGAAATACACGGTAATACGGACGATTTTACAGCAATACAGGCAATGAAAAACATAGGCAAGGGATCGATCGGGTTGATGGCGATGGTTTTAATGATCGCCAATCTCATCGTGGGGGCGAAGCTGTATAATTCAGAAGAAGCCCTGGCAGAACGCGTGCAGGCGTTCAGCCAGTTGGAACTCTTTACCAAGGTCGTCGAGCATGTGCGCGAGTATTACGTCGATGGTGAGAAGGTGGATTACGACTCCCTGATCATCGACGGTGCGCTCAACGGCATGTTGGAATCGTTGGATCCACACAGCCAGTTCATGGATAAAGACATGTACGATGACATGAAGGAGGATACCACGGGGCAATTTGGCGGCATCGGTATCGTCATCAGCGTGGAAGATGGCATCCTGACTGTCGTCGCTCCGATGGAGGGAACGCCCGGATTTGATGCGGGTATCCGGACCGATGATAGAATCATCGAGATCGATGGAGCATCAACCGAAGGGTTCGCCCTGAGCGAAGCGGTCAAGCGACTTCGCGGTGTCCCGGGTTCGCACGTGACGATGAAGGTGTTGCGTCCGGAGAATTCGGACGTCATGGATTTCTCCATCACGCGTTCCGTTATTAACGTGGCGAGTGTCAAAGACGCGAACGTGAATGAAGATGGTATTGGGTACATCCGGATTATTTCGTTTGATCAGCGCTCGGCCGATCTGCTCCAAAAGGGTCTCGAAGACATGATCGACCAGGGCATGAAGGGCTTGGTGCTCGACCTTCGCAATAATCCGGGCGGCCTGCTCACCGCGGCTATCGAAGTCTCCCAAAAGTTCCTGGATAAAAAAGATCCGGTGGTCTTCACCCAGGGCCGGGATTTCGCCAGCCGGAAAACCTACCGTGCCCGCGGCGCCCATCACTACAAAGATTTTCCACTGGTCATCCTGATCAACAGCGGATCGGCCAGTGCCTCCGAAATCGTTGCCGGTGCGCTTCAGGATCACAAGCGAGCAATTCTGGTAGGTCAACGCAGCTTTGGAAAAGGCTCCGTCCAAAGCGTGCTCCCCATGGATGGCGGCTCCGCTATTCGCTTGACCACGGCCAGGTATTACACACCGAGTGAGCGGGTCATCCACAAGCGCGGGATCATGCCGGATATCGTGGTCGATATCGATCCGGTCGACTGGCAACGCATCCTGCAGCGGCGTACACGTCCCTACTCCAGCACCGGGGAAGAGAGCCAGGACGTGGAAGATCCTCAACTCGACCGCGCCATCGACGTGTTGAAGGGCATCATGCTTTTCCAGGCCCGGAAGCAAGACCAACTCAAGCAGATGGTGCAGCGCCGCTCGGCGACCAGCGAGCTTTGAGGCCGCACATGAACGTCCTGGGTATTGAAACCTCCTGTGACGAAACCGCGGCTGCCGTCGTTTGCGATGGCCGGGAGGTGTATTCCAACGTCGTGCTCACGCAGATTGCGCAGCATCGCCCCTTTGGCGGGGTTGTTCCGGAGATTGCCTGTCGCGCGCACCTGGAAGCCTTGCCAGGCGTGATCGATATGGCCCTTGAGGAGGCCGGGCGTACCTGGGATGATATCGATGCAATCGCAGTAACGCGCGGTCCAGGACTCGCGAGCTCACTTTTGATCGGCGTGTCCGCGGCCAAGGGCCTCGCCCGCTCCCTGAATAAACCATTGCTTCCGGTAAACCACCTGGAAGGTCATGTGTACTCCGTTTTTCTGGAAAGCGATGTTTCGGTTGCCGACGTCAGTCCACTCTTGATGCTCCTGGTTACCGGAGGGCATACCTGCCTGATTCTGGTGGAGGCCCTGGGGGTTTACCGCCTGCTCGCCAGCACCTGCGACGATGCCGCCGGGGAAGCGCTCGACAAGGGCGCCAAGTTGATGGGCCTGGGATATCCGGGTGGGCCGGAAGTGGAGCTGGCTGCGAAGGGAGGTAATCCTGGGGCCATCGATTTTCCCAGGGGCTTCAAGCGTCATGAAAAAGGTGCGCTCGGGTTCAGTTTCAGCGGGTTGAAAACGTCCTTGCGTTATCACCTGGAAAATCATCCCGACCATCTGTCCCAAGGAGGCCTTCCGGATCTCGCCGCCAGTTACCAGGAAGCGGTGATAGATGCCTTGGTCATGCAGTTGGAGCGCGCATTAAGGCAGCACGAGGTCCGCGCCTTTGCCTGCGTGGGCGGCGTGGCCAGGAACCAGCGTTTGCGCCAGCGGCTGGATGCGCTCTCGGTGAAAACCGGGTTGCCGCTCATGCTGACGCGCTTGCCGTATTGCACCGATAATGCCGCCATGATCGCCGCAATCGCCGGGGCACGCCCGCACGAGCCCGCCGGCATGGATCTGGATGTGAAACCCTCCTGGTCGCTATAGGCAGTGGTTTTAGCGCTAAGCGTCCTGCTCCCAAGTGGTTGGAGTACTGGCCCAACCCCGCATTGAACTTACAGTAGCTTTTGGGTATAGTTCTTTTTTATGCGAGCGGTTGCTTTGTTGGTTCTACTGGCCTGGGTGCTTTCTGCTCCGATTCAGGCCGCCTTGATGGAGGGAGGAGGCAACAAGGAGACGGTAGGGGATGCGTTGATCGATCGCTTCTTCAACGATGGCACCAACGGAGCGATCTTCCTCGCCGATGAACCGTTCAGCATATCCGGTTTCGTGACCGAGTGGGCCTTCTTTGACGATGATGGCCCCGGTCGCCATATCTCTCCCATGCTCTTTGAAAAAGTCGGATCGGACCACATCATTCGCGGTGTCGGAAGCCCCCGGACGAGTGATGGTTCGGGCGTGCAGCGATTTGGGTTTGATTTGAACAATGGAACCTTGGCGGTAAAGCCGGGTTGGTTTTTCGGCTGGGTGGATCGCGGTGGTCCCACCTACAATATTTACAACAATGGCGTAGCCGATTTTAGTTCGCCAAGTGGTGATGGCACCGGGGTCGTTCACTTTGGGAGCGGTTCCATCACGGTCGGCCTCAACAAGGGGGTGGGCACCCCGCTGAATCGCGATTACTCCGTGCAGTTTACGGTGGAGAAGCTGGCGGTGCCCGAGCCGTCTGTCGCCGTCTTCATGTTTTTCGGTTTTGCACTCATCCGTGTCGGCCGGCATTTTTCCGCGTCGAATGCCGTGCAGAAAGACGTCCCCTCTCCTGGTCCCTTGTCGAGCTAAGGCTTCAGCCCCAGGTCCGGTATACCTGTGGCCCCGCGGCCGTCTATTGCTCTTTAATCTTGATGTTGCGGAACCAGAGGGGTTGACCATGGTCCTGCAGGCCAATCCAGCCCTCCAGGGGGCGGTCCTTCACCGCGGACTGGTCGAGCTGGAGGTCCTGTATTTTTTCACCGTTCATTTCGACCTGCAGGTGCGTGCCTTTGCAGTTCACAATAACCCGGTTCCATTCACCTGCGGGCTTGTTCATGTTCTTGCTTGGGCCGGAGGTACGGATGATGCCGCCCCCGTCGTGATGGCCCAGCTTGCCCTTCTTGTTGTGCGAGTCAAGAATCTGGAGCTCGATACCGCGTGCGGTGGGGTCTACCTTGTCTTTGCACCGGAAATAGATCCCGCTGTTGCCTTTAGGCGGCAGCTTGAATTCCAGGTCGAGGATAAAATCCTTGTAGGGCTTTTTCAGCCAGAGGTAAGAGCCATAGCGGCTCCAGCCCTTTTCGCCTTCCCTCGGGTAGAGGCCGATCGAGCCATCGGCTTCCATTTTCCAGGCACCCTCGGTATCGAAGTCCGAAAGTTTGCTGAACGCGGTAAATCCATCTTTTGCCTGGGCGGCAAACACGAGGGCCAGGCTGAGGGTGAGCATGTGCAGGACGGGTTTCATAAGAGTCTCCAGGTTACAGTTAAACCAGTTCGCTAATCGGCCGGCCTTTGTCCAGCAGATAATGCGGTCGACCCGAAGGATCGGTAATCGTGGTCGATCCCGGATCGATGCCCAGGTTGTGGTAAAGCGTTGCCACCACGTCCTGGTAGTGGACCGGTCGGGAGACGACCTCCCCTGCGATTTTGTCGGTGGCACCGATGACCTGCCCGGTGCGCATGCCGCCGCCTGCCATCAGGCCCATGGATACCCGTGGCCAGTGATCGCGCCCGCCCTTGCTGTTGACCTTGGGTGTGCGGCCGAATTCTCCCCAGGCGAGTACGGTGACATCGTCCAGCATCCCGCGCTCATCGAGGTCCGTGACCAGGGCGTGCAGGGCGAAGTCCATCAGGGGCCCCAGGTGCTGCATGCGCGGGAAATTATCCGAGTGGGTGTCGAAATCGCTGAGGGACACGCTCACGACCCGGACGCCGGCCTCGACCAGGCGTCGCGCGAGCAGGAGCTTTTGCACCGCCTGTGGCCCTTCGCTGGTGTTGAATTGTTTCCCGCTCAATTTCATGCGCGGCGTAAAGCGCTCGAGGACACGCGGGTCCTCCCGGGAAAGATCCATCGCTTCGGCGAAGGTGCCCGAGGTCAGGATGCTGTAGGCCTGCTGGGTAAACCGGTCCATCGCCTGCATGGATCCGCTCTGGTCGATATCGCGGCGGACCTGGTCGAAGCGCTTGAGCAGGTCGAGGCGATTGTCCAGGCGTCCGACATTAACACCTTCAGGCAGGCGCAGATCGGTCGTATGGTATCGACCCCGCCGGGCGAGTTCGCTCTTCATGCCCTCTTCAAGTTCGCGCTTGAAGCGATCGGAGATGTCCGGGCGGAAGGCCTTGTAAGCAGGACCCAGGAAGCCCGGTCGTGCGCTGTTTCGCACGAGGGGCCTTCCCTGCATGATGTCGACAAAAGCGGGCGTCTGGTCAGTGGGCGAACCCAGTAAATGGTTGACCACACAACCCATGGCAGGATAGCCGCCCAGATTGCGTAGCGCGTCCTCCTTGAAACCCGATTGGCACTGGAAGGCGTGATGCTTGCCATCAGCACCGACCAGCGAGCGCAGGAAAACAAACTTATCCGCGATCGAGGCGGTCCTCGGCATGAGTTCTGACAGGTGAATACCGGGGACCTTCGTCGGGATCGGCTTGAACGGCCCGCGTATTTCCGCAGGCGCTTCCGGCTTGGGGTCGATCAAGTCCATTTGTGGCGGCCCGCCATCGAGGTGGATGTGAATGATCGCCTTGTTCGAGCGACGGGTGCCCGCAGCCGCCTCCGCGCGCAGGATATCCGGGAGGGAGAAGCCCGCCAGGCCGAGCCCGCCCGCCTGGAGAAAGCCTCTGCGGCTGAGGCCATCGCAGTGGGTTACGCGCGATCCGGTGAATCGAAGCATGGGGAAAGTATATCCCGGACCGGGGCCAATTGACAATCCCGCAATGGCCCGGCTCCGTATTTTGGCGCAGTATAGGTGGACCCGGGGATTGAACTCGGGTGGAGATACCCCGCATAATCCCCCCTTTTCCTGGAGATGTACATCCATTCAGGGGTGATCATGTGCCGGCCCACCGGTGCACGCTTCCGGCAGGTTCTCCGTGATTTGGATGGCGATTAAGCGTAGGACTTTTGCATGTTGAAAGAAGGTTACCCGTATTACCTGGCGAACGAGGCGGTTGCCGCGAACCGGGACCTGGAAGTCAGGGACAAGTACACCGGAGAAGTTGCGACCCGGGTGGCGATGGCGGATCCGGTTGCGATTGAGCAGGGCATTGCGGCGGCGGTTGAGGCGGCGGAACCCATGCGGAAAATGCCCGCCTATCAACGGCAGGCGATACTGGTCCACTGTGTAAAGCGTTTCGAGGAGCGTTTCGACGAACTCGCGGATGTCCTGTGCATCGAGGCGGGCAAGCCGATCAAGGATGCGCGTGGCGAGGTGTCACGGTTGATTGATACTTTTCGCATGGCCGGTGAAGAAGCGGTTCGGATCTACGGGGAGGTCCTGCCGATGGACATCAGTCCGCGTGCGGAAGGCTATTCGGGAAAATGGAAGCGCGTGCCGATCGGACCCTGTTCATTTATCTCCCCGTTCAATTTTCCCCTCAACCTGGCGGCACACAAGGTGGCGCCCGCCCTTGCGGTCGGTTGCCCTTTCGTGCTCAAGCCTGCCAGCCTGACCCCGATCGGGGCCCTGATGATTGGCGAGGTCCTCGCGGAGACGGATCTTCCGGAAGGTGCCTTCTCCATCCTTCCCTGCCGCCGCGACGGTGCGGACCTGTTCACGACGGATGAACGGATCAAGCTCTTGAGCTTTACCGGTTCACCGGGCGTGGGCTGGGATCTCAAGGCGCGGGCGGGGAAGAAAAAAGTGGTCCTGGAGTTGGGCGGAAACGCCGCGGTGGTGGTGGACGAGGATACGGATCTCGCGGATGCGGTTGAGCGGATTATCATCGGGGCCTTCTACCAGTCAGGCCAGAGTTGCATCGGGGTTCAGCGCATCCTCGTCCATGCATCGCTGTACACGCCATTCAAGGAAAAGCTGGTGGCCGCGACCCGGGCACTCAAGGCAGGGGATCCCAAGGATCCCGAAACGTTTATCGGGCCGATGATCTCAGAGAAAGAAGCCACGCGCCTGGAGGCCTGGGTCCAGTCGGCCGTGGCGGCCGGGGCCACCCTACTCTGCGGGGGAAAACGCGAGGGGAGCATGATGGAGGCCACCCTGCTTGAGCAGGTCCCCGCGGAGCAGGACCTGGCCTGCCGGGAGGCTTTTGGCCCGGTGGCCGTGCTCTCCTCCTTTCGCGATTTTGACGCGGCCCTGGCCCAGGTAAACGATTCTGTCTTCGGTCTCCAGGCCGGTGTTTTCACCCGCGATATCTACCGGGCTGAGCGCGCCTGGGAGGAACTGGAGGTCGGCGGGGTAGTGATCGGCGATGTGCCGAGCTGGCGGGTGGACCACATGCCCTACGGCGGGGTCAAGGACAGCGGCCTGGGCCGGGAAGGCATTCGCTTTGCCATCGCGGACATGAGCGAGATCCGGCTGCTGGTTCTGCGGACGCCTGATTCACTGCGCTGAACGGTCGTTGCAGTGCGTAGCTCTCGCGGTGTTTGACCGGCTGAAGGGATGCCGCACCCGGGGGCTGTTCGCCCCGGCACCCGGCAAGCCTCAGCCCCGCCTCAACATACAAGACTTTTACAATCCTGTTACAGCCTCCTGACACCCCTGGTGGCGAATGGATGTAGGTTCCTGCCCATAACCCGAACCAAAAAGGAATCGAACATGACCACATTAAAAGAAAATACCACCCGCCTCTCCCTCATCCTCCTGCTGGCGAGCTTCAACTCCCTCGGCGCGCCGGCAGCCAGGAGCCCCGGCGAAACACCGACGAAGTCCAAGACAGCGGACTGGTACAAGGATGCCGATTGCCGCATGGTGTTCTTCACGGTGCTGGAAGGACTGTATGAGGACGGTATTTCACAGGAGGTGGTGGACCTGGTGATCGGGCGCGTAGAGGACAACAACATCGACAAGGCTTTCGTGTTTCGTTGCAAGCTCTGCCACGCCTGTTACGAAGCCTTCGCTGTATACCAGCGACGCCCGGATTTCAACGGGGCGGCAGGCGTGAACACCATCGGCACCCGTGCAATAGCTCCTGAGCTCATGGAAGGCTTGAAGTCGGGTGGCCAGCGGCAATTCGATGCGGCTTTTTCGAGCATTATCCAGCCCTGGGTCAAACAGAAGTTACTCACGCTGAACCAGGACGATGCCGAGAAGATCGCCACCATGAAACGCTTTGGAAAACTCGCCCGGGAGGGCAACGCCTTGATCCGTGGCTACGAACGATGCCAGGCCTGTGAGGCCATCAAGGCGGTTGCCCAGACGCTCACTGACCGCAACCGCTGAAATTAAGGCCCGGGTCCCATGGATCGTCACCCGGGATAGCCCCGCCCGTGATGCGGATGGATAAATGATCAAATCCAGATTGAAACCCTTCGCGGGAGAGCGTTAGGTCTCAGGGCCGGGGGCCATGGAGCCCTGGGAACGATTACATGACGGTCGATCATTCAGAACTTGGAGTCCTGTTCGTGGATATCGCGGACAGCACGGGCCTGTATAAGCGTCACGGGGATGAACTCGCCCACGAAGCGATCAACGAGTGTATGTCGATAATGTCGCGCACGGTCATCAAGATGAATGGCAAGGTGATGGACCAGATCGGGGACGAGCTGATGTGTACCTTCCCCGACCTCATGAGCATGGCGTGCGCCTCCCAGGAGCTGGTTAGCTCGGTTGGCATGTTGCGCGTGGGAGAACCCCAGGAATTTCTCAAGGTGCGTGTCGGCTTCTATTACGGTTCCGTCATGCAGGAAGGCGGCCGCATTTTCGGGGACACGGTACATACGGCCAAGCGCATGGTTGACCAGGCCAAGGCCATGCAGGTGATTACCACCAAGGAACTGGTCGACCAGGTCACCGCCGGTCCGGATTATTTCTCCCGCTTCGTGGATCACGTGTTGATCAAGGGCCGCAACGAGGAGAAAGAGGTCCATGAACTGTTGTGGAATGACGAGGGCTTGACCATCTCCCGGACCGGGCGCATCGTTGAACTTTCGGAACGCAAGGCCTGCGTGCTGACCTTGCGATACAATCAAACCGAGCGGCGGATGGAACATACCGATACGGTACTGACCTTCGGGCGCACCCCGCAATGCGATATCTGCCTGTTGCATCCCGGCATCTCCCGCCAGCACGGGCGCCTGGAATGCCGCCGGGGACAGTTTTACCTGGTGGACCAGAGCACCAACGGATCGTTCCTGGGAAAGGACGGGAAGATCCGGACGCATATCCGCCGTGAAGAAATGAAGCTGGAAGGCGCGGGGTTCATCCGTTTCGATGCGGACATGGACTCTGATTTTCCCGCGATCGACTTCGTTGTCGAGGATCCAGCCGGCTGAGCCCGCTAGGCCGGTGGCGCGAGGTTCCTGGGTATCGTGATAAAAAAGGTCGTGCCCTCTCCGACGGTACTTTCGACCCAGATACGGCCCTGGTGCGCTTCGACGATCGACCGGGCGATGGCCATGCCCAGGCCGGTTCCACCGGATTTCCCGTGCGTGACAAAGGGCTCAAAAATCCGGCCCAGCACCTCGGGTGGGATGCCGCAACCCGTATCGGTGATTTCGAATCGGACCTGGTCGCCGTCGGGAAGGAGGCTCAGGCGCAGGCTTCCGCCGTTTTCCATGGCCTCAACCGCGTTCTTGATGATGTTGGTGAGGAGGCGGGTCAGCCGCGTGAGGTCGGCGACAAAGGCCCCTTCAAGGCGGATATCGCGGGTGAACGCCACCCGGTCATCCAGGTGGTTGAGAATCAAGTTGTCGAGCTCGGTCATCAGTTCCCCTGGCGTCACGCGACCCAGGTTCACGCTGCTCTTTCCGCGGGCAAAATCGAGTAGTTCCTGCATCATGTCCAGCATGCTCGCGATCGATTGGCTCAGGTAATCGGCGAGCTCCTGCATTTGCTCGTCATCCTCCCTGCGCCTGAGGAAATAGATGACCTGCTTGATGGTGCTTATCGGGTTCTTGAAGTCGTGGACGATGGACCCGACCATGGACCCGACCAGGCTCAGGCGTTCCGCCTGTTTCAGCTCGTCGATAAAGGTGGTGCTGACCTCGCTGAGACGCTGCATGGTGAAGCGGGCAAAGTTGAGGCCCACTTCGGGTACGACGACGATGATTTGCTGGAGACCCGCCGCGTCAATCTCCGCGAGCACGGTGTCTTCCGCCGCGCTAATCCGGGCCGATCGCGGCGTGTCCTCAAGCAGGGCAATTTCCCCGAAGAAATCGCCGGGCTTCAGGAAGCCCAGGGTTTCCTGTCTGTCCCCGCGGCCCTTCTTTGAGATCCGCACCGAGCCGGAGCCCACCAGGTACATGTGCTTGCCGGGGTCCCCCTCGGCGAATACGACCTCCCCGGGAGCATAGCGGCGTTCGGTCATGGGCAGGTCGAAGCCCGCGAGCAGGTTTCGGCTGGTCCCTTCAAAGAGCCGGTTGTTCAGGTATTGGTCATCCATGCGCTAACGATTGCCCTTTCACGTGTCCTTCGTAGCGGAGTCCGCGGCCCGGCAAAGATCCAGGTTCAGCCAAGGGCTTTTCGCAGCCGGGCCAGGTACTCCGGAACGGCGGTGTAGGGGTCTTCCCGGGCCTCGTACTCCAGGACAAGGTATCCGCTATACCCGCCCTTGCGGAGAACCTGGACGATGCGGTCCATATCCGCGGCCTCCTTTTTCCCGTTTACCGGGATCTCCACCTTGACCTGGGCGTTGATTGCATAGGGGGCGATCCGGGCCAGCTGGGCGTAGGGATCCGGGGTCGGGGCCAGGTTCCCGGTATCCAGGTTGGCCCCGAACCACGGGCTGTCAATCGCCTTGATGATGTCGAGGAAGCGATCGATGTTCGTGGTGAAATCGTGGTTTTCCATCGCGAGCATCACCCCGTGCTTTCCCGCGATTCCGCAGGCCGTTTCCAGGTTTCGCTTGATGTTGTCGACCGCCTTTTCGTGATCGGCCCCTTTCCCCTTGGGGTGGCCTGCGAACACCCGGATGACCGGGGCACCCATTTCCGCGTAGGACCGGATCCAGCGCTCGGTGTAGGCCATCTGCCGGTCGCGTTCGTCGCCGGGCCCGTAGGCGAAGTTGTTGCCGATGGCACCTCCGCTGATGTCGAGGCCGGCGACGTGGCAGCGTCGCTTGATCTCCCGGGCGAGGCCGGGAGGGCAGGGGTCGGGAATGAAATACGAGGTGAGTTCCACCGCATCGAGATCGAGCGTCGCGGCATAATCGATGAAGCCCAGCATGTCCATCGGCGCGTCTCCCGGGCCCTTGCCGCCCCGGTAGTTGGGGAGCTGGTTGCGGAAGGAGTAGGCCGCCAGGCTGAGATAGAGCCGCTGGCGACCCTTGCGGGGAATCGGCTCGATGGCGCGCGCGCGCGCGCCAAGCTGGGCGAGCAGGGCCAGGCTGCTGCCCTGGATAAAGCTTCTCCTGCCGGGATACATACCCGGACGCTATCAGAATCCGTGAGTCAATCGAAGTCGATTTCATGGATGATCATCCGCATAGGCCGGTTGAGGATCGAAAAAGGGTGCTTAATCCGAACGAAACAGGCCCTAAAAAGCGGTTAACGCCTGCTCACGGGAGATTTCGGCTTTAATTATTCCTCAATATGCGTGTAGTTTAGGAGGTATGAGGCGGATGGCGGTTTTCATAGGCACGTGGCTGGCGGCGGTAGCGGTCGCCGATATCGAATGGACTGGCGAAGCCAATGCCGTGCTGGGTCCCGATAATGCCGACGATATTAACGAGGCCTCCTTCACAACGCCCCTTGTAGGGCACTTCAACGATTCGACAGTGGGTTATTTTATCCAACTGCTCAGGGCATGTGCGAACGGTGTGATTGATGCGATTCCCGCCACGGTCAGCAGCGAGGCAGAGTTGCAAATCAACTTTGCTGCGCAGGGGGATGACGAGGTTGTCTCAACCCGCTGGATGGGTGCTGGTTTCGCCGGTCATGGTCTATGGGTTGGTGCGGCCTGGGCTGATGCAAACGACGGAGCAACCGAGAACTACTTTGTACGCACGTGGGTCGG
>JAYGFS010000537.1:0-22077 GCA_046581765.1 Verrucomicrobiota bacterium | reverse complement strand
CATGTCCTTTTCCTTTCGCCGTTATGTCCAGGGACCCGCAAGGCTTCCTCACCTTAAACTACCTGGCAAGCCCGGTCCGGTCACCATCCAGTCACCGGGTCTACCCTGGCGGTAGAAATACCCCCCGGCCATTCTTTTTTTCCCGCGACCCGGTCTCCCCCCGCTACCTGACCCGGCAGAGTTGCATACCGTCGGCGACCGGCAACAAGACGCACTCGACGCGGAGGTCGTAGCGCAGTTTCTCGTTAAGGGCCCGGATGGCGGCGGTATCGGGATCGTTTGTCTCGCTGTCCAGCACCGAGCCGCCCCAGAGCATGTTGTCGAAGGCGATGAGGCTGTTGCGCTTCATGCGGGGGAGGATGCCCTCGTAATAGGCATCGTATTCCCGCTTGTCGGCATCGATGAAGGCGAAATCGAAGCGGGGCGTGTCCTCGAGGCGCTTCAGTGACTCGACCGCGGGCCCGATCATGAGCTCGATCTTTTCCGCGACGCCGGCCTTGCGCCAGTACTTCCGCGCGATGAAGGTCCATTCTTCACTCTGGTCGAGGCAGAGGAGCCGTCCGTCCGCGGGAAGGGCCCTGGCCATGCAGAGGGAGCTGTACCCGGTGAAGGTCCCGACCTCGACAATCGATTTCGACCCGGTGACCGCGACGAGGATGGCGAGCAGGCCGCCCTGTTCACTGGAAATCTGCATGCGGGATTCACTGCCCAGGGCCTCGGTTTCCGCGCGGAGCTCGGCGAGCAGGCAGTCATCCGCATCGGAGCGGTGCCGGCTGAGGTAGGCATAAAGCTCGTCATTCATCGGGAGATATTTCATGATGGTCTCTGTACGGGGCAGCAGGGCGTGGGTTTTAGTTGGCACGGTATGCGGAATTTCGCGACAAAAATCAGGTGGATCGGGGTGCTTTGGCTGGTCCCGTGCCTGGGGGCGGAGCAGCCTTGGCCACGGCTCGACCCGGTGGAAGGGGGTCCTGCCCTGCCGGGGACGGCCCTGCTGGCCGGCGAAAACGACTGGGCCTCGGAGCTGGTGGATGGGGCGCACCGCTTTCTCGACCGGCACATTGCCGGGGCGGTGCAGCAGCGCGAGGCGGCGTGGCCGTCGAGGCCCCTGGCCCCGGATCGCTGGGCGGAGCAGATGGCGCCCCGGCGCGAGGCCCTGGCCCGGATGATCGGCCTGGCGGACGCGCGCATCGCGTCGCCGCGCCTGGTCTATACCACCCCCACCCCGGGCCGGCTCGCCCTGGCTGAAACGCCGGGCTGCACGATCTACACCGTGCGCTGGCCGGTATTCGAGCGGGTCAACGGGGTCGGCCTGCTCTTCGTCCCCAGGGGGCCACCGCTCCGGGACGTGATCGCGGTGCCCGATGCGGATGCGTTTCCCGGGTGGGAGCGGGGCTGCGCGCTGGCCGCGTCGGGTTGCCGGGTGCTGGTGCCGATGCTGATCAACCGCGGGGATTCACCGCACCGGATGTCCTGGCGTGACTGGCTGTACCGCCCGGCCTACGAGCTGGGCCGCCACCTGATCGGCTACGAGGTGGCGAAGATCCTGTCCGCGGCGGACTGCCTGGCCGCGGATGCGTCCCGGCCGCTGGGGCTGATCGGCTACGGCGAGGGCGGTATGCTGGCGCTCTACGCGGCGGCGGTGGACCCGCGCTTTGCCCAGGTGGGCGTGGCCGGGTATTTCCAGGCGCGGGAGCGGACCTGGGAGGAACCGGCCTACCGCACGGTCTTCGCTCGCCTGGATCGCTTCGGGGATGCCGAGCTGGCGGCCATGGTCGCCCCGGCCCGCCTGCTGCTGGGGTTTGAGGGCTACCCGGTGCTGCGGGTTCCCCCGGGCACGCGCGCCAAGCCGGGGCACCTCGCGAAGCCGACCCGGGAGGCCTTTGACCGGGAGTACGCCCGCATCGCGGACCTGAACGGCGGGCAGCCCCCGCCGCTCGTCTCAAGGGACCTGCTGCCGGATTTTCTCCGGGCCTGGAAGCTGGAGGCGGCGCCCGGGGCCGCTGCGGCACCGGTTTTCTTCCGTGCGGAGGACGATTATACCGCGCTGCACCGGTCCCAGGTGGATGAGATAGACCGGCACAACCAGTGGCTGCTGGGGGAGAGTGCCCGGGAGCGGGAAGGCTACTGGAAAAAGCTGGATACAACGACGCTGGAACGCTTTACGGAAACGGTCGAGCCGTATCGGGAGGCCTTCGCGACGGAGTTGATCGGGCGATTCGAGCGGGAGCGCCTGCCGGCGAATCCGCGCAGCCGGAAGATCCTGGATGGGGAAAAGGTCGAGGTGTACGAGGTGGTCCTGGACGTGTTCCCGGACCTGGTGGCCTACGGCCTGCTGATCAGGCCCCGGGGCCTCAAGCCGGGGGAGAAGCGCCCGGTCGTGGTCTGCCAGCACGGCCTGGAAGGGCGTCCGCAGGACCTGATCGGCGAGCGCGGGTTCTCCGCGTACCAGGCCTTTGCCAGCCGCCTGGCCGAGCGGGGCTACGTGACCTTTGCCCCGCAGAACCTGTATCTCTTCAAGGATCGATTCCGCCTCCTCCAGTTCAAGGCGAACAGCATGGGGAAGACCCTTTTCTCGCTGATGGTCCCCCAGCACCGGCAGATCTGCGACTGGCTGGCCACGCTGGACTTTGTCGATGCCGAGCGCATGGCCTTTTATGGCCTGTCGTACGGGGGGAAATCGGCCATGCGGATTCCGCCCCTCGTGCCCGCCTACAAGGCCGTGATCTGCTCGGCGGATTTCAACGAGTGGGTCTGGAAGAATGCCTCCAGCCGCTCGCGCTACAGCTACGCCCAGCTGGGCGAGTACGAAATCTTCGAGTGGAATCTCGGGATGACCTTCAATTATTCCGACATGGCCGCCCTGATTGCGCCCCGGCCCTTCATGGTCGAGCGCGGGCATTTTGACGGCGTGGCACCGGATGAAAAAGTGGCCGCCGAGTTTGCCCGGGTGCGCCGCCTCTACGAGGCGCGGCTGGGCCTGGCGGGCCGGGCGGAGATCGAGTGGTTTGCCGGCCCGCACACGATTAACGGCCAGGGAACCTTTGCCTTCCTGGACCGGGTCCTGGCCGGGGACGGAGACCGGGAGCACGCGCCCTAGGGCAGGGTCCCGAAGAGGAGGATCCCTTCCCGTTCCACCCTGCGCCAGAGGGCGTCGTTCTCGGAGCGGTCCATGGTGTTCAGGTCGAGCAGGTTGGTGTCGATCTCGATCGCGTAGCGGTCCCAGACCTTCTCGGCGAGGGTTTCCAGGCTGGGGAAGGCCCGCAGGCGGCTGCGCCCGCTGGAAAAGACCATCACGATGTCCACCCGCCCGGTATCCAGCTGCTCATCCCGGGCGAGGGGGCCGGTGGCGACGGCCGCGATGGGCTTGGGGTGCACGGTGCGGCGGACGGTGCGGCCGAAGTCCTCCCAGAACAGCTCCTCGGCCTCAAAGGACTGTTTCAGGGCCTTGGCGACGAAGTAGTGGCCGCGATTGATGCTGAACCAGTAGGCGGTGGAGGTGTGCTCGCGGCTGATGACCGAGATCTCGTGGAGGTGCTCGAGGGCGAGCATGGTCGCGCGATTGGACAGGCCGCTGCGGCGCTCGATTTCACGCCCGGTGAGCGCCTCCTCGGCGCGATAGAGCACGCGCAGCACGTTCAGCTGGCTGGGTCTGGAGAAAATCCGGTCGAGTCCCTGCATGTGATTCTTTAATTCGCCGGTATCTTATGATTAATTGGCCTGTCAAGTCACGGAGAACATGCATGACCTTTGAACTGCAATCGCCACTCGATATGCACATCCACCTGCGGGAAGGTGCGATGTTGAAAACGGTTGCGCCCCTGAGTGCGGGGACCTTTGCCGGGGGCGTGGTCATGCCGAACCTCGTTCCGCCGGTGGACTCGCTCGCGCGCCTGCAGGCCTACCGCGAGGAGGTGCTGGCCGGGGTGGGCGACGCGGTCTTCGAGCCCTACATGACCCTGTTCTTCCGGAACTACACCCGCGAGGAACTGGAAGCGGCGCGCGACCACATCATCGGGATCAAGCTGTACCCCGCGGGGGTGACCACCAACAGCGAGGCCGGGGTCGCGGTGCTGGAGGAGGCCGAGCCCACCATGGCGATCATGGAGGAGCTGTCGATTCCGCTGCTGGTGCACGGCGAGACCGGCGGCTTTGTCATGGATCGCGAGCACGAGTTCCTCTCGGTCTACGAGCACCTCACCACGCGCTTTCCGCGGCTTAGCATCATCATGGAGCACATCACGACGGCCTCGGCGCTCGCCCTGCTCGATCGCTTCGAAAAGCTCCACGCCACGGTGACCCTGCACCACCTCCTGGTGACCCTGGACGACGTGGCCGGCGGGCTGCTGGACCCGCACCTGTTCTGCAAGCCGATCGCCAAGCGCCCGGAAGACCGGGCGGCCCTCCTCGCGGCCGCGCTGGACCCGCATCCCCGGTTGATGTTCGGCAGCGATTCCGCCCCGCATCCCGTGGACCAGAAGGAGTGTTGCGGCTGCGCGGCGGGGGTCTTTACCGCCCCGATCGCGGTCCAGGTGCTGGTCGAGCTCTTCGAGGCCCACGATCGACTGGACCGGCTGCAGGATTTCATTTCCGGGAACGCGCAGCGGATCTACGGCCTCCATCCCCCGGAAAAGACGGTATTGCTCGAAAAAGCCGATTTTACCGTACCGGCCCGATACGGGGAGGTTGTCCCTATAAAAGCGGGGCAAACCCTGTCCTGGTCGCTCTCGGGCAGCTGAATGCGCTCTCCTCGGCACGGTTTATGCTGATTATCCAGCGGTAGACCTGGGATGCCTGGAAATATGAGTGCAAAGTCAACAATAGAAGCCCGGACCTTTTATGCCGGAGGGGAGCTTGAGTTGATCCGGCGGATTAACGAGGGCGGCATGAGTGTCGTTTACGAGGCCTTCCAATACGGGGCCGCCGGCTTCACCAAGCGCGTGGCGGTCAAGATGCTCCTGCGCCGCCTCTCGGAGAACGCGAACTTCATGAAGATGTTCGTGGACGAGGCCAAGCTGGTGGCCGACCTGGTACACGAGAACATCGTGCAGATTTATCACCTCGGCGTCATGGATGACGACACCTTCTACATCCTCATGGAGCTGGTGGAGGGCATCTCGATGCGCGAATTCATCCTGCACCACAGGGTGACCGGCAGGCGCGTGCCCGAGAACCTGGCCGTGCACCTGGTCAGCCGGGTGGTCCGGGGCCTGGCATACGCGCACAATGCCCGTGACCGCGAAGGCCGGGCACTGGAGGTCGTCCACCGTGACGTCTGCCCGGGTAACATCCTCCTCGCGCGCGAGGGCTTGACCAAGTTGACGGATTTCGGCGTGGCGAAAGCGATGACCAACACGCTCAATACCAGGCACTGGCTGACGGGGAAGGTCCCGTACATGTCGCCGGAGCAGGCCGCGTGTCACGAGAGCGATTACCGCTCCGACATCTATTCCGTGGGGGTGGTGCTGTTTGAACTGTTGACCGGTGAGGGGATTCGCCCGCTCGACGCGGACCCCAGGACGCAGGACTTTGCGGCGATCCCGATTCCCTGGGAAAAGCTTCCCGAGCATACCGGCTCCGATTTACGGGGCCTGATGGAGACGATGCTTGATCCCGATCCGGATCGGCGGGCCCATGACACCTCCGCCCTGGCCGTGGCGCTGGAATATTACATCTACAAGGACGGCTACGGCCCGACGGTCCAGACGGTGAAGGAATACATCCAGTCTTCCTTCCCCAACCTGGATTTCGACCGGGAATCCGGTCCGGCGAGCAAAACGGATCTAGTAGAACTCGACTATCGCCTTGATACCAGCTGCGTGGAAATCGTTCCGGTCACCGGCTGAAGGACGAGGTCGAGCTCCCCGCAAGGCCGCAACGGCCGTTTATTCCCCGCCCGCTACGCGGCCTCGTGCCCGCCGGGTCCTCGTCGCGTTCATTTCTTGAAGATCCTGAGCTTGTGCAGCTGGCGCTCGCTCGCGGTCTGGACCGTGATCAGGTACGCGTTCTCCTCGATCGTCTCTCCCGAGCGGGGAATACGGCCCAGCTTGTACAGCAGGTACCCGGCGACGGAATCGTATTCCTCGCCCTCCGGGATGGCGATCTCCAGGATTTCGTTGGCCTCATCCACCGCGAGCCGGGCGTCGATCAGGGTAGAGCCGTCCGCCAGGTGTTGGTAGCGGTTGGCTTGCGGGTCGTGCTCGTCCTCGATTTCGCCGACCAGCTCCTCGATGATATCCTCGATGGTGACGAGCCCGGCGGTGCCGCCGTATTCATCGACCACGATGCCGACCTGGGTGTGCTGTCGCTGGAATTGCTCGAGCATATCGTTGATGGGCATGGATTCCGTTACGAAGAGGGGCGGCTTCTCGATGGTCCGGATGTTTTGTTCCCCGCACTCGTCGCTCATGGCACGCATCAAGTCCTTGACGTGCATGATGCCGACGACGTGGTCAATTTTTTCCATGAATACCGGGAAGCGTGAATACGGGCTGTTCTTTACCTGGATCACCGCCTCGTTGATGGTCTTTTCGTGCTCGATGGCAACCAGGTCGATGCGGGGCGTCATGATCTCGCGGGCGACGGTGTCCCCGAATTCAAACACGTTCTGGATGATTTCGCGTTCGGCTTCCTCGAGCTCGATCTCGTCGGTCTGGTTCACCAGCGACAGGATTTCCTCCTCCGCGGTGGGGCGGTCCTCATCCTCCGTCCCGTCGGTGAACCACTTCAGCAGCCCGCGCTCGATCGAGGCAATCGGTATGCTGAACACGAAGCCCGTCCTGGCGAGCAGGCGGGTAAAGGGAAGGCTGCGCACGGATATCCGGTCCGCGTATCCCTCGGATACCGCGTAGGGGATGATCTTGATGCAGATGACGTAGAGCGCGAGGTAGAGCAGGAGGGCGGCCAGGGCCCAGCCCCAGTTTGCTGCATGGAGTTCGAGCAGGGTCAGGGTGGCGTTGCTTGCCGAGATCAGCTGCGCGCAGACGGATAAAAACATCAGGATGCCCTGCAGGCGGGGCCAATGCGCCTCGCTCTCGTCTATCAGGGTCCCCTGGTCGGGATACTTTTCCCGCAGGCGCTGGATGCCGGCGGATCCGGTGATGATATAGGCGTCCAGCAGCGTGTTGAACACCATCCCGACCAGGAGAAAAACCAGGCAGTACGCGGGCAGGGCGATACTCATGCGCGGGTGGACCCGGCTTCCGGTTGGGCGTGAAAAAGGCCCGGGACCAGCGACTGTGCCTCGGGCTCTGCCAGCCAGGCTTCTGCGGTCGCCAGCATGGCTGCTTTTTCCCCGGGGCTGTCATCGCGTGCGCCGCAGAGGTGGTGGCAACCGTGCGCCAGGTAAAACGCGAGTTCGAAATCGCCCCCCTTGCGTTCGCGGCCCTCGTGCCAGGCCTGCTGGATGTTCACGAAGACTTCCCCGGAGTCGAATTCGGTCCCGGGGACGGGGGGATACGCGAAACTGATGACGTCCGTCGTGTTATCGCGCTGAAAGTATTCGTGGTTGAGTGCGCGGATTTGTTCGTCGTTCATGCACACCAGCGAAAGCTCCTGCCAGTTGAACCGTTCATTCAGGCTTTGAACCTGCTGCATGAGCCAACGAACGAGCGTCGCCAGCTGTGGTTCCTTGAGCAGAAAGGTCTTTTGCAGATTGCTTATTTCTATCTTCATCGTCCTTGGGGTAGGCAATGCGGCCATGGAGCATATTGTTGAGGGTGAACATGAATGATTTCTGGATGCGGGCCAGCTGGGCGAGCGTGATCCCGCAATCGTCGAGCTGGCCGTCCTCGAGTTGGCGCCGGCTGATCTCGTCAACCAGGGTTTCAATGTTACTCGAGGAGACCTTGTCCATGGAGCGCGAAGCCGCTTCAATGGCATCGGCGAGCATGAGGATGCCCATCTCCAGGGTTTGTGGTTTCGGACCGGGGTAGCGGAAGTTTTCGTCGCTGATCTCGGCAGACGAGCCGTTGTTGACGGGTTCATTCTGGGCCTGCTCGACCGCCCGGCGGTAGAAGTAGCTGATGATTCCGGTACCGTGATGCTGCTCGATTCCATCGACCATGGGCTGGGGGAGCCCATGGCGTGCGGCGAGGCCCACGCCTTCTTTCACATGGGCGATAATCACGAGGGTACTCATGCTCGGGGACAGGTCATCATGCGGGTTGTCCTCATACGGGATATTCTCGATAAAAAATCCCGGCTTGGTGAGCTTGCCGATATCGTGATAGTAGGCGCAGACCCGCACCAGCAGGTCGTTGGCCCCGATTTCGGATGCGGCTGCACTTGCCAGGTTGGATACCATGAGGCTGTGATGATAGGTCCCGGGTGCCTCGAGGGCCAGGCGCTCGAGTACGGGGTGGCCCATGTCCGATAATTCCAGCAGGCGTATATCGGTGGTCAGTTTGAAGCTGTATTCAAAGAGCGGGATCAGCATCAGGGTGATCAGGGCAATCACCGGCCCGTTAACGAGTGCGGCACCGCTCTGCATCAGGGCCGTCATGGGGGTCTGCTGGTTGTAGATCGCGATCCCGGCCGTGAAGATCAATTGGACCACCCCGATTAACAGGCCCGCCCGGAACAGGTTGCTGCGCCGGTGAATTTTTCGTGCGGTGATCATGGCGGTCACGGAACTCAGGAGGCCGAGCAGGAAAACGGGAAAGCCGGCTTCCAGCGCGAGGGTAATACTCGCACAGGAGAAGAGGGCGACGACGAGCGCAAACTTGCTTCCGATCAGGATGGTGGCCAGCAACGCGGGCAGGGCATAGGGCAGCCAGTAGGGCACGATGGCCGGCGCGATCCACTGGTGCTCCGCAGACGCGTAAACCAGGAGCTTGGTGGCGACGAGCGCAAGCATGCAGAGCACGCCGAAAAGCAGGGTATGGGAGGCTTTCTGCAGGACTTCTGGCTTCACCACATAGGCGATCGCCCCGCAGATAAATATCATCGCCAGCAGCAGGAGGCTGTGGTGGAGCATCTTGGGGACGATTTCCCTCGTCTTTTCCGTTTCGGAGACGCGGGCCTGGTGCACGCGTAGTTTATCGATGGTCTCGATGGTGACGATCTTGCCGGCCTCAATCAATGGCGTTCCGGTCCGTATCTGTAGATACAGGGGGGCGACTTCACTGCGTGCTTCATTCCGGAGTGCATCGGTGCGTTCGGCTTCGTAGCGGAGATTGGGCGCGATCCATCCACTGAGCAGCGGTGAAAGGAGGACCGCGAGTCGATGGCCGCCCTCGGTCTGGCTGGTGGATTCGTTGACGATGTGGAAGGTGGCTTCTGCGGGGATCCACAGCTCGGCGAGCGGGGTGATGGCGAAGTTCTCCTGGTCCCCGTTCATGTCGAGCAGGGCGATCTCGTCCTTGCTGGCTCTTCCCGCGAAGCGGCTGTCCTGGTCGACCTTGGAGATCACCCCTTTCCTCCAGGTCTTCTCCGCGGCCTTTTTAATCGCTTCGCGCACCGGCTCGACCTGGCTTTCCGGGATCGCCTCGACGACGTTGGAGGCCGTGAGTTGGAGTTCGAGCAGGTCGATCGCGTCCTCCAGCGGCTTCAGGGCTTGCGGGGTGATGGGGGCTTCCCCCAGGCTCTTGTACGTGCTCGAAAGGCGATCGAGCAATTTATCGATGGTGCGCAGGCCCTGCCTCAGGGGTGCGTCGTCGATGGAAAATACCGGGCGCACATCCGCCGCGATGGAAACCCGCTTGAGCTCGGTCGCGCTGTGATCGGTTACCTGGAAGTCGACTTCCGCGAGCAGGGTGCGCGGTGCGCGCTGGCCGGGAGCGAGGTTGGTGTGTTGCACGTTCCGGCTGATTTGCAGGATCTGGAGCATGCCGGCCCAGATCAACAGGGCGAGCAGAATGGTGAGCATCGGGATGGTTGTCCGGTGACGCTTGCGCCCGTTCATCCCGCTCTTCGCGCGCTTCTTGCGGCGCTTGGAAATGGAGAGTTTGGCACTCATGCCCGGCCCTTAGGCCGCCCCCTGGTTCTTGTTCTCGCTTCGTCCGGCGCGGTAGGCCTGGATAATCTTCTGGACCAATTCGTGACGAACCACGTCGGAGTCGTCCAGTTCCGTGATGCCGATATCGTGGATGCCGCCCAGTACCGACACGGCTTCCTGCAGACCGCAGACCTTGTGGCCGGGCAGATCGGTTTGTGTCGGGTCGCCGGTGATCACCACCTTGGAGTTGAAGCCCATCCGCGTGAGAAACATCAGCATCTGTTCCGCCGTGGTATTTTGAGCTTCATCCAGAATGATAAAAGAATTGTTGAGCGTGCGCCCCCGCATGTAGGCCAGCGGGGCCACTTCGATCACCCCTGTTTCCATGTGGCGTTCTATGACCGCAGGATCCATCATGTCGTGCAGTGCATCGTACAGCGGTCGCAGATAGGGCTGAACCTTTTCGTGCCAATTTCCGGGAAGAAAGCCGAGGGCTTCCCCCGCCTCTACGGCGGGCCGGGTGAGCAGGATGCGGTTCACCTTGTCCTGGAGGAGGTGGGAAACCGCCATGGCCATCGCCAGGTACGTTTTTCCCGTGCCCGCCGGTCCCACGCCAAAGCAGATGTCGTGCTTCCGGATCTGTTGCAGGTAGCGGCTCTGACCAAAGGTTCGCGGGGTGACCGTATGCTTGGACGGGCTGACGATAATCTGTTCGCGGTACAACGCGAGGATCTCCTCCTCGTGGCCCTCCGCGAAGGCCTTCAGGGCATAGCGCGGTCCGTGCATACGGAGGTCGACCCCCTGGCTGCGGGCCTGGCGCAGGCAGTTGACGAAGCGGGCCACCCGTTGGACATCCTCCTCCTCTTCGCCGCTGATCTTGACCCACAGATCACGCGCCGTGACCCGGACCGCGAAGGTGGCCTGGATGCGCTTGAGCAGATCTCCTCCACGACCGAGGATCGACATGGACTCACTGGCGTTATCAAAATGGAGGGTAAGTTCGTTCATGAAGAAAGAGGAGGTCGATGCAGTGAAACAATCAGGACAGCATAAGGGGTGTGCAGGAAGCTCAAGCGATCAGCAGCAGGTTTTACGTCCATTCACGGATGCATTTGGCGCCAAGGTTGTTACTGTGTGGTGCACATACATGAGCCCCATATCTACCTCTCATTGTTGGAGCGTCAACCCGATTTCATTCGATTCCTTTTTTGTTGTGGCTAAGCGGTTGGAATCGACGTGTTTATGCGAGTTTTAGAGCCTTGTGCAAAATGTCTTTGGTCTAGTTTAGTAAGTTTTTGGAGGCTTAATCTTTTCGTATTAAATGTCTTTCAGCTATCATCTGGTCCGATCCCATGAAAAAAAGCATGTTTCCAGCCAGCCCCCTGCAGATTGTTATCCTCATCACGGGATTTTCCTTGATGACCTACCTCTTCTGGAAAGAATCCCCCCGTCGAATGGTGGTTAAGGTGTCGAACGAGCGCGCCGGACTGCATCCGCTGGTGGCCTCACTCATCGACGAAAAAGGCCCGGTTAAAAACTCGGGTCACTTCAGGATCCACGGGTCTGCCGGGGGAGGGGCCGAGGTCATGCGGCGGGCTGAGCACGCCTGGTCCAATGCGAATATCCGAGGCCTGCCGGAGATGGAAAGGGATGGCTTGGGGCACATTGCCCTGCTCAATAGCGCAGAGTGGGCGGCGTTTACAGACAAGGTCGAGCACGATTCGGATCACCGTTCGGGCCAGGTCGACCGGACGATCGTACTCGTGCGCGAAGCGGGTAAGCCGCATGAAATGACGGACGTCGCGCATGAGGTCATCCATTACCGCTTGGAGGATGCCGCTTTGCCCCTCTGGGCTGAGGAGGGCCTGGCCCTGCACCTGGGTGTCGAGATTACCCTGGCATTTGAGCGCGGGGGCAACCGGCGAGCCGGGGAGCGCGTGGAGCCGCCGGGCGAGCGGCGTCCGGTCGGACAGACCATCATGGATTTCGACCGCTACCCGGAGGACCCCGCGGTGCTTGCAGGGTTCTATCGGCACTGTCGCTTGTTTACAAAAGCACTCCAGCTGGATAAAGAACAGTTGCAAGTGTACGTGCATGCGCTAGGACAGGGGGAGGCGTGGGACGGCGTACTGGCCGACTCTCTTCAGGTGCCCCCCGATCGCATCGAGCAGCTTCGGAAGCTCGCGGTGATCACCGTTCGTGCGGAGTAATAGATCACAGCTTTAAACAAGAAGCCCAACCTCTTCCTGGTTCACGGGGAGGACGAGTACCAGGTATCTGAAAGGGCCCGGGAAATCGTCGACGATCTCTGTCCGCCGGGAGAAGCCACGGAAAAACTGGAGGAGATGGGGGGTGCCGCGAGCAGGGCGGAGGAGGTCGAGCAGATCGTCCAGCGGGTCTTTTCATCCATGCAAACCCTGGGGATGTTCAGCTCGGAAAAGGTGATCTGGCTGCGGGATGTCAACTGGCTTCCGGAATCAAAGGAGAGTCGCTACGAGGGGGTCAAGACCGCGACGGCCCGGCTGGAAAAACAGATCAAGTCGGGTATACCGGAGGACACGACCCTGGTGATCGTCTGTACGCGCAAGGTCAGTGGTCGCTCGGCCTTCTTCAAGGCCTGCAAGGCCGCTGGCGAGGTGATTCTTTTCGAGAAGCCTGAGCAGCCCTACAAGGCGGTGGAGTATGCCTCGGACATGTTGAGGGGTTTGTTGCGCGAGCGTAATATCCAGGCGGATGAGCAGGTGATCAATTCGTTCATCAGCCGTGCCGGGACGGATACCCGCCAGCTGGTGAACGAAACGGACAAGATGCTAAACTACCTGGGCGATCGTACCGAGCTTACGACAGAAGATGTCGCCCTCATGGTTGCGCCTTCGCGCGAGACGGTACCCTGGGAATTGGCTGACTTTATTGCCGCCCGTGATTTTGGCCGGGCGATGGATATCTTGCGGCGCTTGATCGAGCAGCGGCAGTCCGAGGTCGCCATTATTCTCGGCCTGGCACTCCGGTTTCGCGAACTCTCTCTCTACCGGGCACTCATGGATAGCGGGATGGCCCGGATTTCCGGTCGCTCCCTTAGCTATACGGATGACACGGGACGGGAAACCGCCCTCACGGTGAACCACAAGAAGATCCACCCCTACAGGGAATACCTGGCCGCGCAGTCGGCCAGTCGCTTTACCCGCCAGGAGCTTGCCCGGGCCCGGGTCCTGGTTGCCGACACACACGACCAGTTGTTCCGGAGTGCCCTGCCGAAGCACGTGCTCCTCGAGCTGCTGGTGATCAAGTTGCTGGGCCGTGCAGCGCGTCGCTGAGCCGTGAGCGGCCCGTGGGCGCATTATTTTTGGGCTACGTGTTGCCGCCGGTGAAAAAATCATTATGTTCCAGTCAATCACGCCACATGCGATACCTTGAGCCCGTAAAAGCGGGCGTCCGCTTTCGTTGAATACAGAAACCGTTCACCATGAAACGACCCGTCATCACTGCCGCGGCCCTGCTGGGCCTGAGTGCCGTACTCCTCGGGGCCTTCGGCGCGCACGGACTCAAGGGCGTACTCACGCCGGAGCAGCTGGGCTCCTTTGAAACCGGGGTGCGCTACCAGCTTTATCACGCCCTTGCCCTGCTCGGGCTCGCTGCGCTGTTTCCCGTAAATGTGAAGCTGGTGAAAGTAATCTTCACGTGTTTCCTGGCCGGGACCCTGTTGTTCTCCGGCTCCATTTATCTGCTCGCGTGCCGGGATTTACTGGGCGGTGTGAAGGTCGCCTGGCTCGGGCCGCTTACCCCGCTCGGGGGGCTCCTCCTGGTCATCGGGTGGGCCGCGATGGCGATCGCGGGATTGAAGGAGCGCGGGTGAGATCCACCCGGCCGGAAAAGGGGGATGGGGTTGCGGAAACGCGGCGGAGGGCGGGGCCGGCCCTGTCTTTCGGCACGAGTTTTGCGGCGGGCTTCGCGGCATGTTCCATCGGGGGAAACTGGATTGGGCGCAGGCTTGGAAAGGAAACCCTCTTCACCCTGGCGGGTATCCTCCTGGGCTTTATTTACGGGGGCTACGAGTTGTGGAAACTGGTCAAGCGATCGAAGGTTTACATCGCAGAACAAGACGCGCAGGTGCTTGCGGAAGGGAAGGAGCAAGGCGATGAATCCCCCTGATCCACCGGGCGAAAAAGTCTGGTCTACGCCCATGACGATTGCCTCCCTCGTCACCCTGCTCGCCACGTTTTTGCTCGGGCTGAAGATGGCCGAAAGCTTCCCGAAAAAAGAACTATTTTGTAGTTGGTTAGTGGTTTTCTTTAATGCATACATCGGTGCGTTTATCGCCAAACAGGCCTTAAAACGGGGCCCAAATGCTTTTTTTGCCTGGGCGATATTGATCAATGGGCTTCGGGTCGGGTTCTTCCTGGCCGTGCTCGTGGTGATTTTGAAATTTGATTTTTTAGACGTCCGGATATTTGCTGCGGTGACCGTACTTGGATATTTAATTTTACTGGCTGGCGAGGTCGCGCGTTTGCACACGCAGTCGTTAAAGGCCTTTGCTGCAGCACGCAATTTAGCCGATCGAGATGAGTGATACAGCAGCAGGAGCTGGTGAGCTGGTGGACAAGGCTGAACTGGTCAACCGGAAATCCGCGGCCATTAATGAGTGGATCATGCATCACGTGTCTGATTCGGATAAATGGCATCCCTTGCCCTTCCTGGAACTGCCCCTGCCCGGGTGGATGAGCAATCATGTGTTGATGCTGCTGATCGGTGCAGGCCTCCTGGTCCTCGTGTTCAAGGTGCTTTGCCGCTATCAACCGGGGCGGGCGCCAAGGGGGTGGACCAACCTGATGGAGGTCCTGGTCAAGTTCGTGCGGGATGATATCTGCGTGGCGACCCTGGGCGAAGAGGACGGGCGCAAGATGGCACCGCTTTTCCTGACCTTCTTTTTCTTCATCGCCACGCTTAACCTGATGGGGCTGGTTCCGCTTTTTTCCACCGCAACCGGGAATATCGGCGTCACCGCCGCCCTGGCCATCGTGACCTTTTGTTTCATGGTCTTCGGGGCCATTTACATTAACGGTCCCATTGCCTTCGCGAAGGGCTTCGTTCCTTCCGGCATTCCCTGGCCGATCCTGATCATTATTGTTCCCCTGGAGGTGCTGGGGGTGGCCATCAAGTGTATCGCCCTGACCATCCGCCTTTTCGCCAACATGTTTGCCGGCCATATCGTGGTCTTTTCATTGCTGGGCTTGCTGGTAACCTTTGGGGTAGCGGCCCTGCCCGCCGTGGTCATGGCCCTGGCGATCGACCTGCTGGAGATTTTTATCGCCCTGTTACAGGCATATATTTTCACCCTGTTATCTGCGATGTTCATCGGCCAGATGTACCATCCGGCACATTGACCATGCCGGGTTGATCGCGGGGTAAAAAGTTTTCCGATTTAGCTTTGTCACAGCCGGGTTGGTTGTTAAGGGACGGCGATTTTCGTCGGTTTAGTGAAGATTAACTACGTAGGAGATAGAGAAAATGACTGGTACATTTGCAGCAGTAGGAGCGGGATTGGCAGCCATCGGCGCGGGTCTCGGCATCGGCTTGGTCGGTAACGGCGCCATGACCGGGATTGCCCGCAACCCGGATGCAACCCCGAAAATCCAGGTGAATATGTTGATCGCGGCAGCGTTGATCGAGGGGGTTGCCCTGTTCAGTGCGGTGATCTGCTTCCTGACCATGAATACCGGCGTTTAGCCGTTGCGTTCACGGCGATCGCACGACCGCGTCTTGCCAGACGTTTAGGAGGGTTCCTATGGCTGATAACGCTCATTCAAAACCACCTGCACCACATGAATTGCAGGTTCACGTGGAACAGCCTCACGGTGGCCACGAGAAAAATCCCATCGAAGTAGATGGGAAGATGGTCCTGTGGACCTGGATCGTGTTTGGCTTGATGGTCGTGGTGCTCTACAAGATCGCATGGAAGCCGATCCTGGCCGCGCTCGACCAGCGTGAAAAGGATATCCAGGACTCCATCGACAACGCCGAAAAGGTTCGTGAAGAACTGGCCGGCATCGACCAGTTGCGCTCCGAGACCATCGCCGAAGCCGACGAGAAGTCCCGGTCTATCCTGGACGCGGCCCGGCAGGGTGCCCAGGAGCAGGCCCGGGTCATCGAGACGAAAGCCCGCGAAGAGGCGCAGATCATCCAGGAAAACGCGAGCCGCGACATCGAGACCGCCCGGGCGAAAGCGGAGGCCACGCTCAAGCAGGAAAGCGGTGACTGGGCGGTGGAGCTCGCCGGCAAGATTCTCGGTGAGAACCTCGATAATGCGAAGAATCGCAACCTGACCGATCGCCTGGTCGAGGAGCTTTAGTCGCTCATGGTAAGTTCCTTAGCCGCAAAACGTTACGCCAAGGCCCTCTTTGACCTCGTCCTGGAGGAGGATACCCTTGCGCCCGTCCGAGAGGACATTCTATCCCTGGGCGGCCTGATCCGGGATCAGGCAGATTTCGCCACCTACGTGGCGGATCCCACGATTCCGGAGGGCCAGCGGGACGAGGCCATCGACCAGTTGTTTGCGGGGAAGGCGCATCCAACAACCCTTCGTTTACTTAAGCTGCTCAATCGAAAAGGGCGCTTCGCTGAACTCGGCGCGGTCTGCCAGGTGTTTGAAGAGATGATCTGTGACCACCTGGGTATTCTCAAGGTGAAGATTACCGCGGCGCATGACTTGAGCCTTGAGCAGCTGGACAACATGAAGACCCGGCTCGGTGCGCGCCATGGCAAAGAAATCGAGGCCGCCGTCGAGACGGATCCCTCCCTGCTCGGGGGCTTTAAGATCCAGGTGGGTGACCATATTCGCGACTACAGCATCGCCACCAAGTTGGAAAATTTTAAACAACGTGTAATTAACGCATAAAGGATCGCCATGGCTATCGACATCAAGCCGGATGAGGTTTCATCCATTCTCAAGCAACAGCTTAAAGATTTTGACTCAGGGGTTTCCGAGTACGAGGTCGGCAGCGTCCTGAGCGTTGGCGACGGGATCGCCCGTGTACACGGCCTCAGCAAGGTGATGGCCGGTGAACTGGTTGAATTCGCAAACGGCCTGCGCGGGATGGCCCTCAACCTCGAATCCGATAATGTCGGGGTCGCGATCTTTGGTGAAGACACCGGTATTCGCGAAGGTGACGTGGTCAAGCGCACCGAATCGATTGCCTCGGTCCCGATAGGCGACGAGTTGATGGGGCGGGTGCTTGACGCACTCGGTAACCCGATTGACGGTGGCCCGCCCCTGGGCACCAGCCAGAGCAGCCAGATAGAGATCAAGGCCCCGGGCATCATCGACCGGAAAGATGTACACGAGCCGATACAAACCGGCATCAAGGTGATTGACGCCTTGACCCCGATCGGTCGCGGTCAGCGGGAATTGATTATCGGTGACCGCAAGACAGGCAAGACGGTGCTCGCGATCGATACCATCATCAACCAGCGCAACGAGGATGTGCACTGCTTCTACGTGGCCATCGGCCAGAAGCGGTCCACCGTGGTTCAGGTGGCGGAAACCTTAAAGAAATTCGGCGCGATGGAATACACCACGATTATTGCAGCCACCGCTTCCGACCCGGCCCCGATGCAGTTCCTCGCTCCCTACACGGGCACGACCATGGCGGAGTTCTACCGCGACAACGGCAAGCACGCGCTCATCATTTATGACGACTTGACCAAGCAGGCCCAGGCCTACCGCCAGTTGTCGCTGCTCTTGCGCCGGCCGCCGGGTCGGGAGGCCTTCCCGGGTGACGTATTCTATTTGCACAGCAGGCTCCTCGAGCGCTCCGCCAAGATGAGCGACGACAAGGGTGGCGGAAGCCTGACGGCCCTTCCGATTATTGAAACCCAGGACGGGGACGTATCCGCCTACATCCCCACCAATGTAATCTCGATCACCGATGGGCAGATCTTCCTGGAGGCGGACTTGTTTAATTCCGGGCAGCGTCCGGCGATTAACCCCGGCCTGTCCGTTTCGCGCGTGGGCGGCGACGCCCAGATCAAGGGGATGAAGCAGACCGCGGGTACGCTGCGTCTTGACCTCGCCCAGTTTCGCGAGTTGGCCGCCTTTTCACAGTTCGCCTCCGACCTCGACGAACCGACCCGCAAGCAGCTTGAGCGTGGCCAGCGCCTGATGGAAATCATCAAGCAGGGGGTGCACGTTCCACTCGACGTGGAGAAGCAGATCGCCATCATCTATGCCGGCACCAATGGATATCTCGACGACATCCCGGTGGCCGCGGTTCAGCGGTTTGAAGCCGAATTTAACCAGGCGCTCGATTCCAAGTACGCCCACGTCACCAAGGCGATCAAGGAAGAGAAGGCGATGTCGGAAAAGATCAAGGAAGACCTGTCCGAAGCCCTGAAAGATTTCAAGCGCACCTTTGATGCATAGGCGGACTAACCGTACACAGTGATCGGTCGATAAATCATGGCTTCAATCAAGGAATACAATCGCAAGCTTGCGAGCCTGAAAAACACGGTGAAGATCACCAAGACCATGAAAATGGTCTCGGCGAGCAAGTTGAAACGTGCGCAGGACAAGCAGAACAGCGCCAAGGATTATGCGCGCGAGGTGAACAACCTCATTTTCCGGATTGCGGGTGCGGTTGACCAGAGCGTCCACCCGCTCTTGGAGCCCAAGCCGGAGGTCAAAAGGGTCCTGGTGCTCGTGTTTACCTCCGACAGGGGGCTTTGTGGTGGGTTTAACAATAACCTGATCAAGTACCTGCGCCGGGAGATCGCTTCGCTTGAATCGGAAGGCAAAGCCGTCAGCCTGAGCCATTGCGGCCGACGCGGACATGCCGCCTTCGTCAAGACGGGGATGGTCAAAAAGAATTACCCGGACGTTACCGCATCCCCGCTTTCCCGCGATGCGAGTGAAATTGCCGCCGAGTTGGTCGAGTCCTTCGTCGACGAGGAGTTCGATGAGGTACACATCGTGTACAATCAGTTCAAGAGTTCCCTGTCCCAGACGCCGACCATGGCCCAGGTGCTGCCGCTTTCCCTGGGGGATGTTGCCCAGCACGACGCGGATGCGGAGCAGGCGTCGACCGATGACTTTATTGCCGAGCCGGAAATGGGCGCTCTCTTGTCGACCTTGATTCCCAAGCTCGTCGTCTTCAAGATATTTTACGCGTTGCTCGAAAACTCGGCCGGTGAACACGGTGCGCGGATGGCCGCGATGGATGCCGCGACCGGGAATGCCAGCGGCATGATCGATGAATACACCCTGCTTCGCAACCGCGCCCGCCAGGCTGCGATTACCACGGAGCTGATTGAAATTATTGCTGGTGCCGAGGCTATCTAGGATGCCCGGCACGAAGCGTGAGGATGCAAACGAACTTTTATATAGATTGATATTGGAGAAAACGAGATGAGTACCTCAACTGAATTGGCAACCGGAAAAATAACCCAGGTAACAGGCGCCGTGGTGGACGTACAGTTCCCCGAGGGCAGACTTCCCACGATCCTCACCGCCCTGAAGGTGTCCAACCCGTCTATCAGTGACGCGCCCGACAACCTGACGCTCGAGGTTTCGCTGCACCTGGGCGACAACGTGGTCCGCACGATCGCCATGGATACCACCGACGGCCTGGTCCGCGGCACGGAAGTGCGCAACAGCGGTGATTTCATCCGCGTGCCGGTCGGCGAGGCCTGCCTGGGTCGGGTGATGAACCTGCTTGGCGAGGCGATCGATCAGCGGGGTCCCGTCGAGGCGACCCAGCACAATTCAATCCACCGTTTGGCGCCGGCTTTTGACCAGCAGGACACCTCGGACAATATCCTGGTTACCGGGATCAAGGTGGTCGACCTTCTCGCCCCCTACAAAAAGGGCGGCAAGATTGGCCTCTTTGGCGGTGCCGGGGTAGGCAAGACGGTTCTCATCCAGGAATTGATCAATAATATCGCCAAGGGCCACGGTGGGTACTCCGTTTTCGCGGGAGTGGGCGAACGTACCCGCGAAGGGACTGCGCTTTATCGCGAGATGCAGGAAGCGGGCGTCATGGACAAGACGGCCATGGTCTTCGGCCAGATGAACGAGCCGCCGGGTGCGCGTGCCCGTGTCGCTTTATCCGCATTGACCATGGCGGAATACTTCCGCGATGACATGAACCAGGACGTACTTCTCTTCATCGACAATATCTTCCGCTTCACCCAGGCGGGCTCGGAAGTATCCGCCCTCCTCGGCCGGATTCCCTCCGCGGTAGGGTACCAGCCGACCCTCGGCACCGACATGGGCACCCTGCAGGAGCGCATCACCTCGACCAAGAGCGGCTCGATTACCTCCATCCAGGCCGTTTACGTGCCTGCGGATGATTACACCGACCCGGCACCGGCAACGACCTTTGCTCACCTCGATGCGACCACCGAGTTGTCCCGCCCGATTGCGGAACTCGGCATTTATCCCGCGGTGGATCCCCTGACCTCAACCTCTACGATCCTCGCGGCGGAAATCGTCGGGGAGGCGCACTACAACACGGCACGCGGCGTGCAGGAAATCCTCCAGAAGTACCAAAACCTGCAGGACATCATCGCGATTCTCGGCATGGACGAATTGTCCGAGGAAGACCAGTTGACGGTTAACCGCGCGCGCAAGGTGCAGCGCTTCCTTTCCCAACCCTTCGAGGTGGCGAAGCAGTTCACCGGCATGGAAGGGGCCTATGTGCAACTCGAAGATACGATTCGTTCCTTCACGGAGGTGCTCGAGGGTAAGCACGACGACATCCCGGAACAGGCGTTCTACATGGTCGGCGGTATCGAGGACGTGCTGGAGAAGGCCAAGACCCTCTAAGGAATCATGGCTGATTTTTCCCTAACCATCGTTACGCCTGAAGGGCGCGTGTTCGACGGCGAGGCCGAGTCCGTCTCGGCCGTGGGCGTCGTTGGTTCCCTCGGTGTATTGGCGAACCATGCGCCGATGATCTGTGCCCTGAAGGAGGGGGCGGTAACCGTACACGGGAACGAGACGCTGCACTACGCGGCGAGCGGGGGCACCCTGGAAGTCCGCCCGGACAAGGCGGTTGTGCTGCTGCTCGATTATGCACATCCCTGTGATTCCGCGGAGGAAGCGAGCCGGAAGGCCCAGGAGTTGATCGACATCCTCTAGGCCGGGCATCCATGCCCGGTTGCGCGGGTTTACCAGTACATTTTCAGGCCGCTGCTGTCCAGGCGGAGGCGCATGTCGCTCCAGGTCTTCCATGTGATATGGCCGTCCATGAATGCCTCGTTCGCCCCGGCCGGTCGCGGGCCTTTCAGGTGGTTTGCCCCCTGTCGCCCCGGCCCGAACCAGCCCCACTTGCCCAGGGATCTATTCAGGTCCGTCCAGATGATCGGGTCGGCGGGGATATCCGTGCTGCGCCGGGCAAATATTTCGGCCTTGGGTTCATCCTCCAGGCCCGGGTAGGTAAAATAATTCACCCACTGGGTATCCGCTGCAAGGTACGCATAGCCCCATACCGAGGCCCTTGTTCCGCCGGCCCAGTTCCAGAAATCATCCCGGTTCCAGCGTTTCCGGTTTGAAGGGCAGTAACAGATCTCCCGGTCCAGCCCGTAGCTCGCGAGTTGATTGTCCCGGACCTGCTGGTCGAACCAGTAGGGCGCGCGGTTGTTCTCCAGGTGGAGCCGGGGATAGTAATCGTTATGGTCCCCGGCGAAGGCGGTCATTATCGCGACCATGTTTTTTAGGTGTGTGCTGCACTGGGTACGGCGGCCTTTTTCTATTACGCCGGTCATCAGCGGGATGAGCAGGGTTGCGAGGAGCGCAATGATGGCGATGACCACCAGCATCTCAATCAGGGTGAAGCCTGGTCGGGTACGGCGCATGAGACCAGTATGTATGTATCCCCTGGAGTTGAAAGCATGAAGTCATCGGTGGTAGGGTGTCCACATGGGTCAGTCAGCTACGCTCGGTGCCGGATGCTTTTGGTGTGTGGAAGCGGTTTTCCAGCAGCTCCGGGGGGTGCAGCGGGTCGAATCCGGGTACGCCGGCGGCGCGATGGAAAACCCCAGCTACCAGGCGATTTGTACCGGGGGAACGGGCCATGCCGAGGTGATCCGGATCGATTTCGACCCGGAGCTTGTCTCGTACGAAACCCTGCTCGAGGTCTTCTGGCACA
>JAYGFS010000480.1:0-2474 GCA_046581765.1 Verrucomicrobiota bacterium | reverse complement strand
CTCAAAGGGGCAAAAAACGTTGAGTCGGGTCGTAGGGGACGCGGCCTTGATCTGGACGGCAAGGGCTGGGTTTCCCTGGGTAGGCCCGATCAGATCACCGGGTTGAAGGAAGGTACAATCTGCTTCTGGATCAAGACGAGCAAGAGCAGCGGGACGATGGTCTCCAGCTTCGTACGCAGTTCCCGCAGGGGCTTTCGGATCGATGTCAGTTCCTCTGGCAAGGTTGTTTGCAAGCTTGGATACGATAGCAGTTATTACTCCAGCTCATCCAGCTACGGAAAGGTCAACACCGCCCGCAGCAACCGGGCGGTATCCAAGGGGGTCGTCAACGATGGGAAGTGGCATCATGTCGCGATGGTGAAGGACGCCAAAAAGATTTACGTATATGTCGACGGAGAGAAAGGCTCTTCCTCCTATACCGAACGTAGCTTCATGAATCCATCCGCCAACTTCCGCCTGAGCGGTTACAGTTATTACTCCGAGAGCGCTGGGTTTTCGCGCAGCAGCTACGCTTACAATCCCGTCGTCGGCCAAATGGATGATTTCATGATCTTTGACCAGCCGATGACCGACCAGATGGTCAAGTCCATTTATTCCAGTCAACGCTAGCCCGGTGACGACCCTCCCAGGTGGAACTTCGCTCATGCCAACACCTCGGCCAGCCTTTTGCACGCGGCAGGTGGGCTGAAAGCGGGATCCCCGGGAAGGAAAAGGCAGGAGGTGAAAGGAAATGAATGGGGTGAGTGACGGGACTCGAACCCGCGACGTCCTGAATCACAATCAGGTGCTCTAACCAACTGAGCTACACCCACCATCATAAAGTGACCGGCAATATAGGTCTATTTTTACCGATGAGAAGTCCTTTTTTTTATCAAAACACAGACTTCCGGATCGTGGTATACTTAGCTCAGCGTGAGAAACATGGGAAAAATGCGGAAAAAAAGTCGTCGCCCCAGCCAAGCGGCAGCAGCTGAGGTCGCGCCTGTCGGCAAGACTTCGCGTGTGGATTGGCTCACACGCGTTTTGATTATCGGCCTCGCGGGTTCCATGGGATTCTGGGCCTTCTTTGCAACCCTGATCGCGCTACACGCCAACCGGATGACCAAATACGCCCGGGTGGATATCGTAGACCTGAAGGAAGCGCAGGATGAAGAACGCATGGAACATCGGCATGAGCTCGAAGCCGTATTGAAGGAATTACGCGATGCGGAGAACCTTCGCGAGCAGGTCAGTCAACTGATCGAACAGTTGGTAGTGAAGGAAAAGCCGCCGGATAAATTTGAAGATGTGCTCGATCGCGTGCAGAAGGTGCACCACCACTTAACCCTGACCAGCCTGAACCAGGAAGACCTCAAGTACACCCGGGACTTGCTGGTGTCGCTGCTACGCAATGTTCCGCTGCCAAAAGCCAGGCCTTCAGGCGGGGGACCCGAGGTCCGACGCGTCCTGGAAGTGCTGGCCGCATCCGGGGCCATCGAGTCCAAGGACATCGAGCGGCATCTCAGCGAGGTCAATGCGGCCCTGTCCGCTGAAGCCGAGAAAGCGAAGCCGAAACCACAGGTCGTCAAGGTCGTTACACCGGCCCCCACCGTCGACGCCAAGCCCCCGGTCGTGACCCCCAAGCCCCCGCCCCTGGGGCCGCAACCACAGCCCTACGTCAACAAGCCGCTTAACTTTCGCGTCATGCTGCCGCCGGAATGGACCGTAAAAGACAAGCAGGTAAAGAATGGCGTGATGGCGGTCAGCCCACGTAAAAGTAATTTCCAGATTGATACCGGTTATGCGATCATCAGCGCGACCCAACTCAAGGACCCGGGAGAAACCCTGGGCAGCTACACCCAGGCGGATTTTGACCGGATCAAGGAATACGCCGACCATTTCGAGGCCTTGGACCAGGGTGAAATGGAGCTCTTTGGTGGTCGGGTAAAAGCGCGCTATATACGCTATGCGCACAACAAGTTGTCCAAGCGCTGGGAGTCGGTCAAGATTATTGCCATCGACAGGAATGTGGCCTATATGTTCGGGTTTCACGCCTTGCATGCTGATTATCAGCGCGATTACGCAGAGAATTTCGGGCGAATTGTCGCAAGTTTCAAGCTGCTCAAATCCGGATAACCTGCAGGGATAGTACTTGGTGTCCGTGGGGCTCTTTTGGTAATTTTCCCCGCGTGTGGTATTTTAACAAGGCCCGGGCTTCATCATGAAACAGACCAGAACTATCTTCATCCGTGCATGGTTTTTTGCATTTTCCGTTTCGGTTTCCAGTGTGCTTGCTGCAGACCAGAAAGCGGTGGCAGGCGAGGCCCCTCCCGTCGATGCGAGCGAATCGATCGGGCCCAAGATGGTCCTGGAAGACTGGGGCTGGATCGAACGTGACCTCAGTATTGAGTTGGCCAAGGAACTGGATGAACAATTTCCGCGTTTCAAAAAGGGGGATGAAGTTGAGTGGATGCTGTTGAGTGGCGTCGTGGAGA
>JAYGFS010000423.1:0-10847 GCA_046581765.1 Verrucomicrobiota bacterium | reverse complement strand
AATGTCGAAGGCTTCGACATGTCCACGGTCACGATAACGCACGTATTCACCAGCCCGGATCTGCGTCATGCCCGTGTCCTGGTGTCCATTCGCGGCAAGGATGAGGAGGTCCGGAAGCATCTCAATCTCCTGAAAAAAATCCGGGTCGATCTGCAGCGGGAAGTCTTCAGCAAGGTCACGCTCAAGTACAGTCCACGGTTTCGTTTTGAGCTCGATAGCTCCTTGTCTGAAGGGGACCGCATCCTGACCATCCTGCAGAAACTGGACGAGGAGGAACCCCTACCGGGAAACGATGCCAAGGATGTGGCCGGGCAAAGGGGGGAGGAGGGAGCAGATGAGTAGACGTGGGGGTGGAAAAAACCGCGATTTAAACCCCGCCATCGACGGTATTCTGCTGGTAGACAAACCGAGCGGCAAGACCTCGCACGACCTGGTTGATGTCATCCGCCGGCACTTTAAGCTCCAGAAAGTCGGACACGGAGGAACCCTCGATCCCATGGCGACCGGGCTCCTGGTGATGCTGCTCGGCAGGGGCACCAAGTGCTCCCGGCAGATCATGAATGGAAAAAAAGTCTACGAAGGCCGCATACGCTTTGGGATCAGCACCGACTCACACGACAAGGATGGGCAAGTGGTTCAAGAACGAAACCCCGCTGGAATTTCCCGGGAGCACGTGGAGGCCGAGATGTCGCACTGGATCGGCGAAATAGAGCAGATTCCCCCCATGGTCTCGGCGATTAAAAAAAATGGCCAACCCTTGTATAAACTCGCCCGCAAAGGCCAGACGGTTGAGCGTGAGCCGCGGCCGATTACCATTCACCGCTTTGAGCTCCTGGATTTCAGGCATCACGAAGCCCGTATCGTACTCGCCTGCAGCAAGGGCACCTATGTTCGAACCCTGGCTCATGATATCGGTGAAGCTCTCGGTGTCGGCGCCCATTTATGCGAACTTCGTCGCACGCATTCCGGCACATACAACGTGGCTGAGGCCCTGGATATCGAGACCTTGGAGCAACTGGATTACGAAGGACTGCAGGCGCATGTTCTTCCGCTGCCACCACCACCGGGCGCCTGATCCCCATGCAAACCTACACCAGCCTGGACCACTTTCCCGCCGAATCCCCGCCGGTCGTCCTGGCCATCGGGGCCTTCGATGGTATTCATCTCGGTCATCGCAAGGTGATCGGGGCCGCGCTTGAACGTGCCACGCAAACGGGTGGGCAAAGCTGGGTGCTGGCCTTCGACCCCAACCCGAAATGTTTTTTGCGCCCGGAACGCGCTCCGCTCCTCCTGGCGCTACCCGAGCAGCGCGCCCAGCAGTTGGAGGGCCTCGGCATCGATGGCTTTCTGCTGTTGCCATTCAACAATACGATTGCACAACTTTCGCCCGAAGCGTTCATCGATCTGCTCCACGCAGCCCTTCCGCTGGCCGGAATCGTGGTGGGCGAGAATTTCCGCTTCGGTCACAAGGCGGCGGGAAACATAAACCTGCTTCGACGGCTCGCTACCGAGCGCGGGCTCTTCCTGGTCACTCCGGAGCCAGCCCATTATCAGGAGAAGCCCGTGTCCAGTACGCGAATCCGCCAGGCCATTCGCGAGGCCCAAATCACGGATGCAACGGCTATGTTAACCCGCCCCTACCGGATCCGTGGCGAGGTGATCCCCGGCAAGCAGATCGGGCGAAGCATGGGATTTCCCACCGCAAATGTGCACTTGTACAATGAGATCCTTCCGCCGCCCGGCAGCTACGCGGTGGAAGCCCTTGTCAACAACCGTCGATATCCCGCCGCGGGCTATGTGAATCCCTGGGCGGAAGATCATATGGTCGAAGTCTACTTGATCGACGATATCGAGGAGTTGTACGGAGAGACGATGGAGGTCGATTTCATCGCCCACGTGCGGAAAGACAAGCAATTTAGTGAGGTAGAGGAATTGAAGCAACAGATCGAGCGGGATGTCCAGACCGTGCGAAGGATCCTTGAACAAAAACCGTAGCGGGTCGGTTTTCGGCGAGCTTCATCGATCACCCCCTGGCCTGGTAGCCGCCTCGTTTTGGGGTGTATGCACGCCGTTTGCGGTATCCGGTGAAACAGGAACCTTGTATTTGCCTACTTACTTGTTGACCAGGAAGCCCTTCCAGAACAGCCGACCCGTGTAATCCTGGCCCTCGACAAATTCATCGCTTTCTGGATCTTCCGGGATGTCCGGGACCTTGCGGTATTGCGCGCGGCCATCGAGAAACAGCAGGTTGATCCCTTTTGGCTTGTGTTCAAAGGTGTTCTCGTTGCCGTCTGAAATCGAGGTCGGCTTCATTTCAAAAAGAAATTTTTTCCCTTTAAATTCCGCGTCCGCGAACAACACGGTTTTCGTCGTGATTTCAAACAGGTTCACGGGAAAGCTTTGCTCCGGATAGGCCTCGTCAGGCTTGAAGCCACTCCACAGAGCGACCTTGTCCGGATCGTAGGGAAAGAGAAAAATGTTCTTTCCGTAGGTGATATGTCCGTCGGGTTTGATCTCATTCTTGTGCAATCTGTACTTGGTTGAGCAGGTCATGATCTTGGCCTTGGAGATCTGCTGGTTGGTTACATACGTTTGACTACCATTGCGCTCGGGTTTTAAACCCATGTATGGCGCCAGCGCATTGGCCCAGGTGGTCCGCCTTTCGCCTGAATTATTGTTCGGACCGAAGGTGCCGTCGGCCAGGGGGATGGCTTTTTTCGTCCGGGGCAAAAAGTCCTCATTGTCCTGGCCATAGGCCTGAACCGCCTTACCCAGTTGTGCGAGGTTGTTCATGCAACTGGTCTTTCTCGCGGCTTCGAACATGCCGCTGAAGGAACCCAGCATAAGCACCGCGAGTATGCTGATAATGGCGATAACCACCAATAATTCAATCAGGGTAAATCCGGATTTTCTCTTCATCATACGGGCCTCAGGGTTTCGGTTAAAATATACACCAGTCGGGGCTGAACCATAAGGAAAATCTAGGAATGAGAGGCCTATCCCTTGATTATTGAATTTCCCGCTATGGCCTGAACGCGGGTAAAATACCTTGGATTCCTCCGGTTTCAGCTCCTGGGCTGAAGGCGTACCCCGAAAGCCCGGGGTCATTCGCTCCCCGGACCGATCAGCTCGGCCGGTGCGGTTCAAAGACCGTCGGCTTGGCCTGGATCGCTTTTTGTGCCGTCTTGGTCGCTTGCTTGTACAGGGCCTCCTGGCTTCGCAACGACTTTTGCTTGTCCTTCATCCGGACCTGCCGGTAGCTCCCATCGCTCAATAGCTCCCGGGCTTTAACCGTATCCTTGAAGCAGGTTTCCAGGACCTGGATGAGCCGGTTGCGCGAGGGCGCATCTTCAATGGGAATCATCAACTCGATCCGCTTGTCCAGATTGCGCGGCATAAGATCCGCACTGCTGATAAAGACCTTGGGATCCTTGTTTTGGTGAAAGTAAAAAATCCGGCTGTGCTCGAGAAAACGATCCACGATGCTGATCACGCGGATGTTGTCGCTCATGCCTTTCACTCCCGGGCGCAGGCAGCAGATGCCGCGCACGTTCAGCAGAATCTTCACGCCTGCATTCGAGGCCTTGTACAGGGCGGTGATCAGCCCGGGGTCGGCCAGGGCATTGACCTTGGCCATGATCCTGGCTGGATGCCCCTGTTTGTGTCGCTCTATTTCGCCGTGGATCAATTCCAGCAGCTTATCACGCAGGGTGAGCGGTGCCGCATCGATTTTGCGGAAGCTATGCGGCTGGGAGTAGCCGGTAATGGTGTTAAAGAAGGCGGAGGCATCCGCACCCAGGTCTTCACGGCTGGTCAGGTAGCTGACATCGGTGTAGAGATGGGCGGTGACCTCGTTGTAGTTTCCCGTCCCGAAATGCATGTACCGCCGAAGACCCTGGGCTTCGCGACGGATAACGATGCACATCTTCGCATGGGTCTTGTAGCCTTTAACCCCATAAATCACCTGGACGCCGGAGCGCTCAAGCGCCCGCGCCCAGTCGATGTTTCTGCGTTCATCAAACCGGGCCTTGAGTTCCAGGATGGCGGTAACATATTTGCCCTGTTCGGCCGCCTGTATGAGCGACTTGACAATCAGGCTGTTCCGGCTGGTCCGATACAGGATCTGCTTGATCGCGACCACATCCGGATCCCGAGCCGCCTCCTCAACCAGGCGAAGGACGGGGTCAAAAGAATCGAAGGGATGCACCAGCAGCACGTCCTTGCGGGCCAGGGTGTCAAAAACACTTCGATCCGGATCCATGGCAGGAACCGGCTGCGGCGGCCAGGACGGGTTCTTCAGTTCTTCGTACCCGCTCACGCCACCCCGGTTCATGAACGCAGCCAGGTCCAAGGGGCCGCGGATCCGGTAGACCGCGCGGTCCTTGATCGAGAGGGCCCGCTTGAAATAGGTCTGCAGCACTTTCGTCGCGGTGGCCTCAATTTCGAGACGTACGCAAGCACTGTCCTTGCGCGCATCGAGCACGGCCTCCATCGCCTCCATCAGGTCGCTGGCCCTGTCGTCAGCGGCCATGTCAGCATTCTGGGTGAGCCGGAAGACACAGCTTTCCAGGATGCACTCACCTGGAAAACAGTCATCCAGGAACATCCGGATCACGTCTTCAAGCAGGATGAAGGCGTAATCGTCTCCACCCGGCAAGGTGATGAAGCGATCCATATGGGGCCCGATTTGGATCACAGCAACGCGCGGTTTCCGGGGAGCGCCCGGTGGATTCTTCAGGCGGACACAGAGGTGCAAGGCGCGGGTCAACAGGGAAGGGAAGGGGCCATCCGGATCCACCGCCTGCGGGGTGATGATTGGAAAAATCTCCTCGCGAAAATAGCGATGGAGGTACTCGGTATGCGCCGCGTTCAATCCGCCCGGGCGCAGGTGCCGGATGCCAGACATGGCCAGACGATCCTCCAGCTGTTCCGTATAGCAGGCGTCCTGGAGCTCGACCAGGTGATGGACGCGCTCGCTGATGGATGCCAACTGCTCGTGAACATTCAAGCCGGACGGATCGACCTTACGGATACCCTGCGTTTCAAGCATCGTGAGCCCGCCGACCCGAACCATGAAAAATTCATCAAGATTGTTGCTGGTGATGGCGAGAAACCTCAGGCGTTCCAGCAGGGGGCACGATTCGTCGTGCGCTTCTTCCAGCACGCGCTGGTTAAAGGCCAACCAGCTGAGATCCCGATTAAAATATTTTTTTTTCGACATGGGCAACCACCGGTTCAGGTGGAACCTGTTCGTTTGCGAAATTCGACCGAGTAGCCGTAAACCTCCTGAAATAAGTTTCCTTTTTCAACCAGGGCCAGTTGCTCCAGGGTCAAGTCCTCCACCCCGGGTACGTATATAAGCAGCCGGCCGGAATCCCGGCTGCATGAAATTTTGGTGACCCGTTGACGCCGGGAGGCTCCCAGCGCATCCGCGATGCGCAGAATAGCGGAGAGCTGCTTGACCACCATCCGATCCGAACGATCCAGTGCGGCAAAGGCCGATTGCCCCATACTCGGATCCGCCCGGTGATGATACCGCACGGCCAGGGCCACCATTTTCGTGTCACGGCGACCCAGGCCAAAGATGTCGGCATTGTCGATCAGGTACATCGAGTGTTTGTGATAGCCTCGATCGGAAATAAACAAACCGACCTCGTGTAACAATGCCGCGATCTCCAGAATCAAGAGATGGCGGGGGGATAGCTGGTGGTCATTTTGCAGCTCATGGAAAAGCATCTTGGCGAGGGCGGCAACTTCTTCCGCGTGGGCCTCGTTGCACGCGTACTTATTCCCCAGTTCCCTGGCTGAACGCAGGATCTGGTGGTTAAATTCCACCAACCATGCACCGCGGTTGACCAGTTCCATGAGCAGGCCGTCGCGCATCGTGATGCCGCTGACCTGTACCGTCTTCAAGCCAAAGGCCTCGGCGATCTGCGCGTAGGACATCAAGGCAACCCCCAGGGTCTCGGCCTCGGGGAAGGTCAAGTGATACGCCCGGACCAGGTCATCCACTTTTTGCTTGAGCAATTCGTCCTTGAGCCGGACCAGGGCCGTCACCGAGATATGTGCCAGCTGGTGGGAATCCCAGCCGGGTTGTAATTGCCGCGCCGCGAATCGGGCATCGCCGCCAAGAAAAATCAGCTGCACCTGCTTGCCGACCTTCACACTGCGGCAAATCTCGTCGACCATGGATTGGATCTGACGCTGGATATCCCGCGCGGGCATGGTGCCGGTTGCCTCGCGAATACGCAAACTCCCCAGGGGGTAGACATGGGAAAAAAGGATGTCGCCCTCGCGCACCCAGAGCAGCTCCGTGCTCCCCCCTCCGACCTCGATCACGAGCGTATTCGCATGCAATTGGTCCGGGTCGGCACTCAGGGAGGGATGCACGCCCAGGTAGGTCAGTCGCGCCGTTTCGGCTTCATCGATGGCTTCTACATTGATACCGGTCGCAATGTAAAGGCGATCGAGAAAGGCATCCCGGTTGAGTGCTTCCCGCACCGCACTGGTGGCCACGGCACGTACCTGGTCCTCGCGGGTGATCGTGTACTCCTCCATCACCCGCTTGAAACTGGCCAGGATCCGGACACATTCCTCGGTGGTCTCGTGGCTGATGCGACCCCGGGTAAAGGTGTCACTCCCGATACTGACACTCTGGCTGAGCGTTTCGTGTCGGCGGACCTGCTTATCTGCATCGATCTCGGCCAGGGCCAGACGGATTGCCGAGGTGCCGATGTCGATGACCGCTACCTGCCTCACGCCCGCTTTGTCCGGGGCCCGCTGGCCTTTTGTTTTCTTCCCGGACGACATGGCGGGCTAGGTGTCTCCCTTCTCATAACATTTCCGTGCCCAGGCCGCCGCTCCGAGAACCGCGGCGTTGTCGCCAAGCGCGGCCGCTTTGATCCTGTAGGTGTCACGGTAGGTGGGCATGACAAACTGGTTTGTACTTTTCTTGACCTCGGCGATATACAGCTCGGGCATGGCTTCCACCAGGCCACCGCCGAGGATAACGATATCCGGCGACATCAGGTTGATGACATTCGCAACGGCCAGTCCCAGCCAGCGGGCCGCCTTGCGAATAATGAGCTCTACCTCCTTATCCCCGTTTTCCACCGAAGCGGCCAAGGCCCCACTTCGGATTTCCGACAGATCGGTGCCAAAATTATTCATCAGGAAGGGGGCCCGACCGCGATAGGCTGCCACCGCGGCCGCTGAGCAGATCGCCAGGCGACTGGCGAGGGCCTCCAGGGAACCGCCGCCCGCGGGTCCTCCCTGCAGCATCTGCACGTGTCCAACTTCCATGCAGGAAAGCTGGTTGCCGCGGAAAATTTTGCCTTCATACACGCAGCCACCGCCGATTCCGGTTCCGGGAAACACCCCGATTACACACCGCGCTTTTTTTGCCGCCCCAAATTTATATTCCCCGTACACCCCGACATCGACATCATTGGCCACCGCCACCGGGCAGGCGAATTTTTTTTCCAGTTCCTTTTGAACCGCCACGTTTTTCCAGCCCAGGTTGGGTGCATTCACCAGGATGCCCTTATCCAGATCGACCGGTCCCGGGACCCCGATACCCATGCCCCCGAGGCGCTTCGGATTCACATCCGCATTCTTCAAGGCCGTTTCGATGGTATCAATCACGCGGTCCATGCCGCCTTTCTGCCCCAGGTCCCCCTTGGTCTTCCGGCGATCCAGGCCCTTGCTCTGGTAGGAACCATCGTAGACATGGGCCAGCATCTTCGTTCCGCCGAGATCGAAGCCAACCCAGTATTTTTTATTCGATTTGCTTTTATTGGCCATGTGTTTATTCCTGAAAAGGCGAGCGTTTAAAGGGGTCTGCCGTCGACCGGTAGCAAGGCCTTCACTCCCAGAATACCATACTGGCAAAACTTACCATGGACCCGGTATCCGGTTGAAAATTCTGTCCGTAATCCAACAGGCGTCCGCAACGGGCCTGGTTCATCGACATCCAGGAAAGAACCGCCATCGGGGCATCCACATTGCGCCTATTCATATCCTCCCGGAGGAGATTAAGAAAGCCGGCGGCATCCATGGCGGCCACCGGTTCCAGCAGGGCCCGGTCGAGGGCTTCAATACGCCGCAGGGCTTCATCATCGATGGGATGCTCGTCCCCGAATTTCGGACCCATATGGGCGAGATCCACGCTCAACACATACACCGCCTTGCGACCCAGGCTCTCGATCGCTGCCTCGAGAGAGGCGAGAAGCGCTCGGGTGTCGGGATGCGCCCCCGGTGAGGTATTCGACTCCATAAAGGGTTCCATCGGGCCGCAGAGGACCGGAAGGATTTTGAACGGACGGTCGAAGGCATGCTGGAGGAACAGCACCGGAAATTCGATTGAATGCTCCGTCCGGTGGCTCCAGTCGGCCCGGGTGAGGGGACCCGCCTCCGCTTCCCAGGCCCCGACCAACTCGCGGTCGGTTTCCACCCTTCCCAGCGGGGTGGAAAAATCCTTCGAACACACGTTATACGGGACCCCTTCACCATAATGATCCACCCCGAAAATGACAAACAGGTCCGCGTCGCTGTGACGTTTCAGCAATTCAAAGGCCGGGGCGTAGCAGGCGCCGCCGGAACGCAGATCGATATGCGGGGCCAAAATCGCCCGTATCGGACCGGGCGGCGCCTCCAGATCCTGTTTCGCCTCCGCATAAAAGCCATCGAGTACGGCCTTTAAGGCCTCGGGTTCTGCAGGATACGACTGGCCCGCGTGCGCGGCCTCGCGAACCGGAGCGGTCGCCCAGGCATCGCACAGGGCCCGGTAGTGTTCGCGAAAGCGGGGACTGTGGAGAAAGTAGTTGTCGTCGAGCTGCGCGATCAGGTCATCGAGCACGCCTTCCGGAAGCTCCGTGCCGGAGTCCGCGATGACGGTTGCTTCGATTTCGGCCCGGGTATGCTCCCCGTCGAAGAGATTCACCAGGTATACGTTGTCCATGGACAGCAGGATGGGTGAGCTCGCAATCTCAAAGGGGTCGCGGATGACGATCATCTGCTGTCCCTCATGCTCGATCGGCATCGGCTCGACGTATCGCAAGCGCGGTCGTTCCAGGGTGAACTCCTTGTCAGCCATATAAGCGCTAATAAACATTGACCCACATTCTACATACAAGATAAAGCACCCGAAATCTTAAACCGGAACCGCTCAACATGATCACCATCGTCTCAGGATTACCCCGCTCCGGCACCGCGCTCGCCATGCAAATGCTCGAAGCCGGGGGCCTGCCCCTCGTCACCGACGATCACGCCCGGGCGGATGACGACAATCCCCTGGGGTACTTCGACTTCGAGCCCGCCAAGCGCACCCATGATGATTCCTCCTGGCTACCTGTCGCCGAAGGCAAGGCGGTGAAGGTCATGGCTGACAACTTGCCCTTCCTTCCCGCCGAAGGCTACGAATACAAACTGATCTTTATCGAGCGGGATATTCGCGAGGTTGTTGCGAGCTTTTACGGGGTGCTGATGCGTAAGGGGAAGAAGGACACCAAGATGTCTGAAGAAAAATTGTTGAGCGATTTCACCGCCATTCTCGGCGAGGCCGGAAAGTGGATTGCGGAACAACACATCGCCGCCCTGTATCTCAAGTACCACGACGTCATCGAAAACAAGATCCGTGAAGCCGATCGGATCAATACCTTCCTCGGCGGGGAGCTGGATACGACCGCCATGGCCGAGGCCGTACACAGCAAGCTGTATCGCCAGCGTTCCTGGTAAGGGGGTCGACGACCGGAAACAATTCCTTCCGCTTCTCGCTTTACAATGCCTCCGATCACGGGAAAAGTTTGTGGCATCTTCCGACCACCGTACTATAAATGTAACCCAGGGAACGACGCACCATGACTAACCCGAATCCGGCTGAAACCACCAGTATGGCCTGGTTGTTCTTCGCCCTGCTTGTTGTCCTCAACTGGGGCCTCTATGGGATTTTCCTCCACAAGGGCCAGATGGCCATGCACACGGCGGGAGGACCCCCTCCGGGCGATGTCCGTTACAAGGCCTTCTTTTTTGTCGGGATTGCCTACCTGGTCATCGCGGTGGTCGGTTCGGCCATCATGATCAAGTCCTCTGGTGGGAGTTTTACCTTTTCACCCAAGGGCATGTCCTGGTCCCTGATCGCCGGCGGCGTAGGCGCGATCGGCGCCTTTTGTGTCCTGCTCGCTTTCGGGGCTGCGCCCAAGCCGACCTTCGTCTATGTGCCAGTGGTCATGTCGATCATCTTCGCCGGTGCGCCGATCGTGAATGCGACGGTCAGTATGGCCATGCACCCGCCGCAAGGCGGATGGGCCAGCATTCCCTGGCAGTTTTTTGTCGGTATCTTCCTTGCGGCTGCGGGTGGTTGCCTGGTGACCTTGTTCAAGCCCAGCTAGGCCCCCGCATGCGCGTCCCTTACTTTTTTGCCCTTGCACCTTCGCTCCTGGCCCTTAGCAGCTGCATGACCGATTTCACCATCAAGCCCGGGGGAACGGTGGACCTGGACACGTGGACCGCCATCCGCCAAGCCACCCGGACGGCACCTCAAATGGATTTCCAACAGGCCTGGGAAAAGGCGCCCTCCTTTGCCAGGGGCTACGTGAAGGTCATCCGCGAGGAAAGCGGTCTCCTTGTCTACGCCCACTTGGACGACGCGGACATCTATAACGACAACACGACCTTCAATGCCCCTTTTTTCATGGAAGGTGATGTGTTCGAGATGTTTATCCGGCCGGAGGGCCAGGAAGCCTACCTCGAGCTGCACATCGGCCCGCAGAATCAACAGATGCAATTGAAGATCGAGAGCAGTAAAACGTTCTACGAAAAACGAAAGACCTATCCGCCCGTCGAGGAGC
>JAYGFS010000418.1:0-7168 GCA_046581765.1 Verrucomicrobiota bacterium | reverse complement strand
CGACCCCTCGGCTTGGTCGATCCTCACCAACGGCGTTTCCGGAACCGAATCCAGCACGGAGATCTTTCTTCCCGATTTCCAAGGCCAGTCCTGGTCGATGGTCGCCCCCTGGTGGGTCTTCCGCTTGCGGGAACAATGAGGCGCCTAGAAGCTCAGGTCCTTCTTCAGGCCCAGCGACATCTCCCAGATCTGCTCGTTGTCGATGCTGAAGATGGTGTAGGTCACGGTCGGGTCCGCCCGGGTGAAATCGAAGCTGATCTTCCCGAAGGAGCATTTCTTGTTGTAGCCGAAGATCGACGCCTTGATCACCGGGTGGGTATGGACATTGGTCAGGCGCGAGCTCATGAATTCGTAGATGGGGTAGCCTTCGGGCCGTTCGGTTTTCCAGGCGTCCGAGCGGTGCCGGTCGGCCGCGAGGACAAACACCCCGTTGATTTTTTCTTCCGCGATCCACGACAGGATCTTTTCCCGCTCCTCCGGGTAACCATCCCAGGTGTCTTTCGACCCACCCTTGGTGCCGGCGGATATCGGGACGGACGAACAGATGACCTTGAACGTGGCCCCGGACGCGAGTAGTTGTTCCTTGAACCAGGCGAGTTGCACCGGCCCGAGCATGCTTGATCCCGGGCTGCGGTAGTAGCGGGTATCCAGCATAAAAAATGTAACGGGTCCGAGCTGCAGGGTGTAATAGCTCCCGGGGTGCTTGCCCGCTCCGCCGTAGGGGGGATTGGGCCAGTTTTCCTGGAAGACCTTCCACACCTCCGGTTTCCAGGCCGGCCGGTTGATCGCGGGACCCCCGTGGCAATCATTCGTGCCGAAATCGTGATCGTCCCAGATCGCGTAGACCGGCGTGTGGGCGGTGAGTGAACGGAAGGGTCCTTGCGATTGCCGACGGTAGTAGCAGTAGCGCTGGGCTTCCGGGACTTCCGGTGTGTCGATATACACGTTGTCGCCGAGCAGGAGCAGGGCGGTCGGTTCATGCAGTTCAATCGTCGACCACACCCGCTCGTACCAGGGGGTGTATCCCGCGCCACCGCCGAACACGATGTGGAATTTCCGGTTGAGGTCATCGGGGAGCCGCAGCCGCTGGGGGAGCTTGCGGTCTGCGAGTTGATCATCGATGAACACTCGGTAGGGGTAGGAAACGCCCGGGCGCAGGCCATGCAGCCTGACGGTGCCGGTGAAGTCATCCTCCGCGCGCGTTTCCCCGGTGAAATTGGCCACCGGGTTTCCCTCTGTCTCCCCGACCTCGATGCGGATGCGGGCGGCCTTCGCGGTGCGCAACCAGACCGTGCAGCCGTCCGGGCGTAAATCGCCCAGCATCGGGCCGTGCAGCAGGCGCAGGTCCCTTGCCGCCTCCTTGAAAAGTGCCCGTTCCCGGAGGGCTTTCGTCAAGGTCCGGGGGCCGGCGATAAAGCGCCCCATGTCCAGGCCGGTATCAAGGGCGCGCCGCAAGGTGCGGTCCGCCTTCCCTCCCTGGTCCGCCAGTCCGTAGGCGAGGGTGAGGCCGTACAGCGACTCCAGGTCCTTCGGGTGCGCTTCCAGGTATTGCGTGAAATACGCAATGACCGGGTCGACCTTGCCGCTTGCCAGGTCGGCAATCCGATCCCGGTTGTGTTTCTTGTACTGGGTTTTTTCATAGGGCTTCCCGGCATTTTTCTTCTTTTCTTTTTTCTGGGCATGGGCCGGGAGGCCGACACATAGACTGCACAGGGAAACGGCCAGGACGATAAAGGGTCTTCGCATGACCGGGTTATGCTACAGGCCTTGTGGCAGATCAATGATAATGACGCGGAGCGCAGGCGGGATCAATGTGCCGGCCGTATGGCCGGTGGCTCCGCTCATGCCTTCCATAACCATGCGCCGCTTCAAGGTGTCCATGTTCGCGGTAGCCCGGGGCGTAGGGCCGGTCATAGGAACTGCCGAGGAGACCGCCGAGAAGGGCGCCGATTCCTCCACCAATCGCCGCGCCTTCCAGGCCGCGACCTTTCTGGTGGCCGATGATGCCTCCCGCGGTCCCGCCGAGCACGCTGCCGCTTACCGCTCCGCGCGAGGTGTTATAGCTCGAATAATAGGGCGATGCACAGCCGGTCAACCCGGCCGCGATGACCACGAGCAGGGTCGTTTGGGCGTATCGTTTGGTCATAATGAGGTCCTTTCCCCCATCTGACGCCCGGGCCTTGCGGTCTATTCATGTTTCTTTGTATAAAGGGGGCTGACCCCTCGCCACATAAAAAAACCCCGCAACGGCACCAGGTTTACTCTCTGAGCCCAAGCTCAAAGGTGGGTGCACTTACTGATGCATGTTACTGCCTTACGTAAAGGGTACGAACAAACATCAGATCGCGTGCTCCCTTAGAAATAAAAAGGCTAGAGGAAATACGCCTGATACAACTTGGTGTTGCGGGGCAATCAAAATTAAAATTGGTAAAGAACGGGTCTTCCCAAAGTATACCAATTCCCTTGCAAATGATTAATGAAAAAGCAGGAGAATCTTGTATCAACTTGATGTTGATTTACCTGTACGAGGTCGGTACAATAGCGCTGTTGTCGCTGTGGGGAGGAACCGCTTTCGGGCGCCTCTGAGCCTTGTCAACCCCGGGGCACCTCGGCCTTCAGTTGATCCCGCAAGCGATCCTTCACTTTCTCGTGGAAGCTTGTCGCCTGCTCATCGGTGAGCGTGCCCCTGGCCGAACGGTAGGTGAAGCTGTACGCCATGCTCTTCTTTCCTTCGCCCAGTTTGTCACTGCGGAACACGTCGAACATTTCAACCTGTTCCAGTTCCTTTGGCGCGTTGGCCCGGATGACTTTCATCACGTCGGCGTGCTTGACCGATTCGTCGACGACGAGGGCGGCATCCCGCCGGGTGGAGGGGTAGGGCGGTACCGGCTTCATCTTGTTGGGTGTGCATGACACGTGGAGGAAAGCTGCGACATTGATTTCCGCGACGGCCACGGGTTCTGTCATGCGCAATTTTTCGCGCAGTTCAGCTTTGACCAGGCCGACTTCGCCGATGGCTTCTCCATCCCTGAGCACGCTGGCCGCCCGGCCCGGTGCGTAGAGATGACCTTCCAGGGCTTCGAAGCTGAAGGTGCATTCCTGGATCGCGGCAAGCTGCTCGAGCACGCCCTTTATCCACCCGTACATCTCTTCCTCCGTCACCGGTCGCTGCTTGTCCAGTGGACTGCGACCGATGGGACCGAGCAGGCCGACCGACAGGTGCGTGTCCTCGGTGTATTCCCCGTCGTCCAGGGAGAAGACGCTGCCCAGTTCAAATACGGCGGCTTCATGATTCTGGTAGGCCTTGTTCCGGCCGAGGGTATCCACCAGTTGGGGTAACAGGGAGGTCCGCAGGATCGATTTGTCCGTGCTCATCGGTAGCGGCAACACGATCCGCGCATCGCTGCGACCCGGATCCAGGGCGTCCAACAGCGGGGGAGCGGTCTGGCTGTAATTCATGATCTGCTGGAGCCCGAGCCCGGCCAGTTGCTGGCGTAGACGCCGCTCGGCCCGCACGGCGGAATCGTCGGCACCGGTCACGATTTCCGCCCGCGGCGCCGGTGTGGGGATCTGGTCCAGGCCATACATGCGGGAGAATTCCTCGATCAGGTCGACTTCCCGGGTCAAATCGCGTCGGAAGGTCGGGATGCGAACCGTGCAGGAATGGGCGTCTTCCTCCAGGACAGTCAAGTGCAGGGCGTTGAAGATCTTCTTGACCGCGTCGGCGTCCGCCTGAACGCCCATGAGTTGGTAGATCTTTTCATACCGACAGCTGAGGCTACCCGCTTCGACTGGTTTTGCATAGACATCAATCGCGCCCTGGGCAGCCGTTGCCCCGGCGTGCTCAACCAATAAAGCCGCCGCGCGCCGGCTGCTCCAGTCGACGCCGCCGATGTCGCATCCGCGCGCAAATCGATAGGAGGACCCGGTGTTCATGTCCAGGTGCTGGGCGGTGGCGCGCACGTTGCCCGGATCAAACATCGCGCTTTCCAGCAGCAGGGTCTCCGTGCTTTCACGGATCTCGCTGTCCGCGCCGCCCATGACGCCCGCAACCGCGACGGCGCGTTCTGCGTCGGCGATCATCAGGTGGTCCGGGGTGAAGGTGCGTGCCTGTCCATCGAGGGTGTCCATGGTTTCGCCCTCGGCGGCGTTGCGGACGATGATGCGGTGTCCTTTCAGCCGGCTGTAATCGAAGGCGTGCAGGGGTTGACCGCATTCGAGCATAACGTAGTTCGTGATATCGACGGCGTTGTTGATCGGGCGAACACCCGCGAGGCTAAGCCTGCGTTGCATCCATTCCGGGCTCTCCCCGATCTGGACCCCGGTCAGGACGCGCGCGGTGTAGCGGGGACAGCGCTCGGTGTCGAGGACCTCCACCGAGCTGAGCGACTCGACCGGCTCGCCGTTTTCCGGAAAGTCGACATCCGGCACCTTGAGTGCGCTACCGTACAGGGCGGCGACCTCCCGGGCAACGCCCATGACACTCAGGCAGTCCGGGCGATTGGGCGTGATCTCCAGTTCCAACACGAGCTCCGGCGCTTCCGTGTACACCTGGCGAATCGGTGTGCCTGGACCGATACCTTCCGGCAGGTCGATAATGCCTTCGTGGTCGTCGCTGATGCCCAGCTCGTCCTCGGCACAGAGCATCCCCAGGGATTCCACCCCGCGGATCTTGGCTTTTTTCAGCTTCAAACCGTTGGCCAGGGTGACCCCGACCGGGGCGTAGAGGGTTTTCATGCCGACGCGCACGTTGGGTGCGCCGCAGACCACGACCGAGTCCGCGTTTCCATCGTTTACCGTGCACAGGGTCAGGCGATCGGCCCCCGGATGCGGCTGTATGTCACGGATTTCCGCGACCACGATCCGGTCCAGGTCCTCGTCGCTGTACGCATCGGGGTCAAAGCCGACCTGCGCGATGGTCTCTACCTCGATGCCGGAAAAAGTGAGCCTGTCGCTCAACCCGGAAATCGAGTCCTCGAAATCCACATACTCTTTTAACCAGCTCAGGGGCACTTTCATGATGGATACCTGGTCATAAAGCTCAAAATTGTTTCAGGAAACGAACGTCGTTCTGGTACAGGCGCCGGATATCGTCGATATCGAGCATGACCATGGCGATCCGCTCGATGCCCATGCCAAAAGCGTAGCCCGTGACCTCTTCCGGGTTGTACCCAACCGCCTTGAAGACCTCCGGGTCGACCATGCCCGCACCCATGATCTCTATCCAGCCGCTTTCCCTGCAGGTGGCACAGCCCTTCGAGCTCGTTTGGCCCGCGCAGACGTGGCAGGAAAAATCGACTTCAATACTCGGCTCGGTGAAGGGAAAGAAATGCGGGCGGAAGCGGACCTGTACCTCCGGGCCGAGAATCTCGCGGGCGAAATACGCGATGTCGCCTTTCAGGTCGGCCATGGACACCCTTTCGGACACGTACAGGCCTTCCACCTGGTGGAAGTTGGCACTGTGGGTGCGATCCTCGGTGTCCCTGCGATAACATCGCCCGGGCGAGAGAATCCGTACCGGCGGCTTGTTGTTTTCCATGTACCGGATCTGTACCGGTGAAGTATGGGTCCGGAGCAGTTTGCCATTGTCCAGGTAGAAGGTGTCTCGTGCATCCCGCGATGGGTGCTCCGGCGGGGTGTTCAGGGCATCAAAATTGTGAAAGACATCCTCCATGTCCGGGCCCTCAGCCACGGTGAAGCCGATGGCGGAGAAGATGTCGACCACGCGGTCGGTGATCTGGCTGATCGGGTGGGCGGAACCGAGCCCGCGCCATTGCCCGGGCATCGTGAAGTCAAAGGCGCCCGCGGTGGCCAGCTCGCTGTTCCCGCTCACCGCCTGCTTGCGTTCCTCGAGCGCAGCCTGGACCTCCTGCTTGAGCGCGTTTGCCGCCTGGCCGAAGCCGGCCTTTTGTTCATCCGGCACATCCTTGAGCGCCTTCATGACCTCCTGGAGGAGTCCCTTGCGCCCGAGGTACTTGATCCGCAGGGTTTCCACCACATCGAGGTCGAGTGCGTCGTTGACCTCGCCCAAGGCGGTGTCCTTGATTTGTTTTAACTTTGCGATGTCCATCGGGTCCTCATGGCACTCCAAATGCGCCGCTGTATACCGGTAGATGGGGAGGATGTCACGTTTTTACGTGGGTTCAACCTTAACCGCCCGGGAGCGTCAGGGATCGCCTGCGCGCAACCGATAATAAGCTCGGGGGAGGCTGTTTGTCACGATCAGTTCAAGGGCCTGTCCGGTTCCGGGAATCGAGGGTCCCTTCGCTGTCCAGGCACCGGTCGCGAGAGACGCGCGTTCCTCGACCTGGTAATGGATGTTGCTGGTCGACTGGAAAAAAATGCTTTGGCTCTGCGCATCCCGCGGATGGATCGTGAGGTGAGGTGAGACCGGGCTGGATGGAGGAATGATTGCGTCGATGCTGCGAAAGATCAGGTAGCTCTCATTGGTATTGCTGAGTGATGCATTGCCCAGCGTGTCACTCCATATGAAATTGGCCGGGCTGACCTTGAAGTGCGCGACGAGCTCAGGCTTTCCGCCCCAGGGGGATGCCGTATTGGTCGCCATGGCCATGGGGAATTGCCACCCGCCGTTATTGATTTGGGCCTGGAGCTCCGTGATCACCGGCAGGACGTTGGTACTTAGCACGACGCCCGGATTGCTGTTCGTCGGTCCCTCGACAAATTCCCAGTCACTCGCGTTCGATCCCAGGGGGATACCCGGGGTCTCAAACAGCCCGATCCACATTTGCGGGTTGGTGACAGCCCCGGGGCTGTCCCATGCCACGACATAGATATGTTCACCGGCTTGGTAATCCAGGGGGAAGGATTCCGGGCTTGTCCAATCGCCGACCAGGTCTCGACCAAGCAGGCGCAGGCCGCTGCCGTCCGCTTGTCCAAGGTACAAGGCGAAGTGGTTATCCGCTGTAAGTACGGCCTGGAGTGGACGGGGGTCGATGACCTCCCCATCGATCTCTTCATTCGTCACCCCGTACAGGTGGTAGGTGCCCCCCTGGTTCCCGGGCCCGCGGATGAAATCGACGCGCATGCGCAGGCCGTCGCCCTGGTCATCCGCCACGGCGGTGTATTGATAGGCCACGTAATACGCGGCATTTGTGGCATCCGCATCGATGGCTATTTCGCTCGAGATGCCTCCCGCGTTGAAACG
>JAYGFS010000383.1:0-1681 GCA_046581765.1 Verrucomicrobiota bacterium | reverse complement strand
GCCGCAATGGAATTATCTCCATTCAGCATAAATCCACTGAAGGTATTCACGCCGCCGGAGGCAAAGTCCAGGGTCAGGTACATGCGGGGTGGGTCGAACCCGGTGTACTCGACGAACAGGGTCGCTCGGTAGGCCTCCGGCGTGTACTCCACATCGGTAACGATGCCGACGGGGAGGCCTCCTCCCGGCGGCGTTACGGTCACGGTCCCGGAGCTGCCATCGCTGCTGAATTGTATGTCCAGGGCTGCGATTACCACGTTACCGCTGCCCCTGAAGCTGAAGGTGGCGTTGCCCGTGATATGCAGCCCGGGATAGTCGCCCGGGGTGAACAGTTGATCCGGGTGCCTGACCTTGTACATGGTCACGAAGTGTGGATCCTCGGCATCCAGCGCAACGCTCACCAGGTTGCTGGTTGCCGTCACGTTGCTGTTTACCAGCATGTGGTCGAGCTCCGTGTAGCTGCTGGTGTTGTTCGCGGTCCAGGTGTTGAAGAAGGTGTTGCTGGTCCGGTCATACAGGATCTGGTAGGAAATGTCGTTCGTGCTGAGGACCGGCGGCGTGATGCTGAAGGCGACCTCTTCCGCCACGGGCAGACCCTGTGCGGAGGCGTCAAAGGCCAGGGCGGCGGCCCCGATGCGGAGGATCGTCACGTGGTGGAAGATCACATCGTCCGTGGGTTTGCTGCCGGTCAAGGGGAGGTTGGCGAGGGTGGTCAGCACATTCGTTCCGCCGACGATGCGCCCGAACACGTTGTGTACGTCATCCAGGCCCACCAGGGTGTCCGTGGTGAAAAAATACTGGGTGCCATTCGAGTTCTTTCCCGAGTTGGCCGAGGAAAGCATGCCGAATCCATCGTGTCGCAAGCTCGGGTGGAACTCATCCCGGAAGGTGTAGCCCGGCCCACCGCCGCTATTCGTTTCATTTTGCGACCCGGTTTGCACGATAGTCGAGGGGATGTCCGCGATACGGATCACGATCTGGCCATCGTAATACGGTTCGTTGCGCAATCGGCCGGTGCCTTCCTCCACCCAGGTCTTGGTCCCCTCGGCCAGGCCGACAAAGTTGGCGACCGTCATCGGTGCCTCGACGTAGAAAAGTTCCCCGGTCATGTTGCCATGATTGGTTTCCCAGGCCGCGTAAAGCCCGTTGGTAAGGGCGAGGGCGATTCCCGCCTGGGTGGAGGTCCAGGCAAGGATACCGGTTAAACAGCATCGCACGAGAGGGTTCATCGCCCTTAACATACAGATATACGGTAGTTTTATTCAAAGAAAAATACCCCCGGTTCTTCCGGGGAAGGTCTCTGGTCTTTGTGGGACCCGGTTGATCCATGGGTGAAAAACCCGCCCGGAAGGTCTGAAAGAGCCAGCTTCCTCCAGGGAAAGGGGTGCTTTGGGGTCCCTGTGGCCATAGTAAAAACCTTGCTGCACGGTATGCACGGCGATGGATGAGCCTTTTGTTCCGGTGGAGTTTCCTTTATATTGCCCGCATGATCTCCATCGGCGAACAGCACCGGGGTCGGCGTGCTTTCCTTCGTGTCGGCGGCCTCGGCATGGGTGGCTTGGCACTGCCGGGTCCGCTTGGGGCCGTGCAGCCGCTGCTGGAAGGCCTGGTGCCGTTGACCGGCAAGTCGGTGATCCTCCTCTTCATGCATGGCGGTCCGCCCCAGCACGAAACCTTTGAT
>JAYGFS010000373.1:0-1505 GCA_046581765.1 Verrucomicrobiota bacterium | reverse complement strand
CAACACCTGGGCGGGAACCACGAAATACACGAGAGGCACGAGAGAGTCCTTGGCATGGGTCACGCTACCCCGCCTTGGCTGGGGGCCAGCAGAGCGCCCGGATGAATGAAGGAAGGTTCCAGCGTGGAGCACGCCGCGCGGTGGATACATTCACGGTACCCCCTTGTCCCCAGTCGACCTGAGAGAGCGCAAGAATGGTATTCAGCTCTCACTTATTTATCTTTTACTTCCTCCCGGCCGCGTTGATTCTGTATTACGCGGTTCCGCGGACGTGTAAGCACCTCGTCCTTACCCTGCTCAGCTACTGGTTTTACGGCTGGGCGAATCCGCTGTTCGTGGTGCTCATGTTGGGTTCCACCCTGGTCGATTATATCTGCGGCCGGGTGATTGCCCGGGGGCCCGGCGGCGGGAAGACCCGTGAACAGAAAATAGCGGTGACGATTTCGATCTGTTCGAATCTCTGCCTGCTCGGTTTCTTCAAGTACTTCAACTTTGGCGTCGGCTCATACAATGCCATCGCTGGCGCGGCCGGCCTGCCGATCATCGAGCAGGTGATGAACATCACCCTGCCGCTCGGAATCAGCTTCTACACCTTTCAATCGATGAGCTACTCCATCGACATCTATCGCGGGCACGCACGACCCATCCGGAACTTTATCGATTTCGCCTGCTACGTGTCGATGTTTCCCCAGCTGGTCGCGGGGCCGATCATTCGTTTTCAGGAGGTTGCCGATCAGCTGCGCGAGCGCACCCACACCATCGAAAAGTTCTCCCGCGGCGTCGCCTTCATCTCCCTGGGCCTGGCCAAAAAGATCCTTATTGCCAATCCCTGCGGGAAGGTCGCGGATATCTGCTTCAATGCCGGGAGCGTCCACACGCTCGATGCCTGGTACGGGGTGGTCGGCTATTCTTTCCAGATCTACTTCGATTTCAGTGCCTATTCCGACATGGCTATCGGCCTGGGCCTGATGTTGGGCTTCGTTTTCCCGAAGAATTTCGATTCACCGTATCATTCGAAGTCGATCACCGAATTCTGGCGGCGCTGGCATATCTCGCTCTCGACCTGGCTGCGCGACTATTTATACATCCCGCTCGGGGGGAATCGGAAGGGGCCTGTGCGGACCTACGTGAATCTTGCCCTGGTGATGCTGCTGGGCGGCCTCTGGCACGGGGCATCCATTAATTTTGTCATATGGGGTGCGATTCATGGGGTCATGCTCGGGCTTGAACGGGCGCAGGGAAAGGACAGCCTGTATCGCAAGCTGCCCGCTGCGGGACGGATGGCCATCACCTATGTGCTGGTGCTTTTCACCTGGGTTTTCTTCCGGGCCGCAGACCTGTCGGCTTCCATGGCCTATATCAAATCCATGCTCGGCATGGGAGAGGTGAATGGGTCGGCGGACCTGCTCGGTGGCGTACTCTACCAGCCGTATTATTATTTGACCATGATCCTCGGCGCGGTCGTTGTCTGGTTCGGGCCGCAGACCTGGGATTACACCCGCAAG
>JAYGFS010000349.1:0-2140 GCA_046581765.1 Verrucomicrobiota bacterium | reverse complement strand
ATGATCTTGCGAAATCCGTCGCTTTGCCAGCTGATGTGGTTGTGTGCCCCGGTGAAACCAAAGCCGCGCCCGCCGCCCGGGCGCTCGTAGGCCCAGGCGACCGTTTGCTGCTCCCCCCGGGCGATGGCCTGGCGCACCGCCGGGTTCCCGCTGCGCGTACCGTCGGGGCGCTTCAGGGTCTCGGGCGGTGGCAGGTCGTGGAGAATCGAGGTGAAGCCTTTCCGGTCCTCCACGAATCGCATGTGGTAGTACCACTCGTCGTGGACAGCAAAGGGTTCAACCCCATTACAGATGGGATGGTCCGGAAAGGAGGTGAAGCGCCCCTTCCAATGGGGATTCACGGACCAGTCCAGGTCGCAGAACCCGCCCATCCACTCGAGAAATTTTTCACCCGGCTTCCCCTTCTCGGCTTCGGTTGCCCAGTGGATCATGACGACCCCCACCCCTTTCTTCATCAGCGCATCAAAGGCATCCAGGTTCGGGTTCAGGACATGGCCCCGGTGGCCGGTGCAGAAGATGACGATGGTGGCCGCGTCGTCCAGCACGGAAGGATCCTTGGGATAGCCGGCATCGGGCAGCACCACGGCCTCGACATCCAATCCACTGGCGGTCAAGCGCCGGGCCAGGAGCATATTGCCGGCCCGGTGCTCGTGTGCCATGCGACCGTGGCTGCGCTTCCCGGAGATAAACACGATCTTTGCCTTGCCGCTACCCGGCTCCTTCGCCGCCCCGCGGCGGGGGGCCGGTGCATCACTGCTCACCTTTACCTCATGCCAGTAGGCCCACTCGCTGGACCAACCCGTGTTAACGTTCTCCACCTGCAGCTGGATGGTCTTCCCCGCATAGCTCGAGAGGTCGACCCGGTGGCTGAGCCACTCGTCCGTCACCGTTTTCGACGAGACGGCCTCCCTCGAGACCGTCTTGCCATCGACCTTTACCCGCAGTTCAAAATCCCCGTGCGGGTGGTGGCTGACCGTGACCATGAGCGCCGTCACCTGCCCCTTGGGAACCTGGACGGTCTTGCTGAGGACGGAGGGGACCCCCTTCTTGAGGGGGTGGGTCTGGACCGCCAGGCGATTACGAAAACTCTCGTGAACCCGCACGCCGCCTTCCCCCACGTCCTTGACCGTGAAGCCCGGGGCGACCCGCTGGATATCCGTCTGCCAACGGGGGCTGGGCTTGGGTATCTTTGGATTGTTCCCCCTCGCATTCTTCTTGCTCGTCTCGCCCAGCAGGCGGCGCGGCACGAACTCCTGCAGCTTGGGCATCTTCGATGCGAGCGCCAGGTCCAGGGCCTTGGCATCGTTGCCCGGGACCATGGGTTCCAGGGCCAGCCAGAGCATGCGTGGAATGTTGTGGTCCTCGACATCTTCCTCGTGGCTGGCCAGGTTCTCGAGAATCGGCCAGCGCTGCTCAAAGGGCAGGCGCTGCAGCGCGGCAGCGAGGTAGAGACGGACCACGGGGGATGCATCCGTGCGCGCCATGCGGGCGAATGCAGCCAGGGCCCGCGACGGGGGCTTACCTTCCTCGCATAACAGCTGCACACTCCAGGCACGCAGGTAGGGGTCGTCGTGGCCCAGCAGCTTCACCAGGCGATCACGGTCCCTTGCGGTCAATCCCCCGGTCACATGCAGGGCCCACAGGGCCCGCAACCGCTTCCCCGAGCTGGGCGCCGAGGCCAACATTTTTTCCAGCTGCGCATGTACCGCGTCGGCCTTCAACTTCCCGGTTACGGCCCGGTGGTGCAGCAGGACGCGGGCATGGCGCACGTACCAGTCGTTGGCGTGGAGCTGCAGGTCCACGAGCTGGGCATCGCTCAAGGCAGCCAGGTCGGGCCGCGCGACGGGCTTCATGTTCTTCGGCGTGATACGGTAAACCCGGCCGGATTCCGGGAACCGAACCGAGTTTCCACAGATATCCTGGTCGTGCCAGTCGAGGATATACACCGCACCCTCGGGGCCGATCTCCACGCTGAATCCGACCCAGGCCAGGTCGTTGGTCGGCATGAAGTCATCACCATGCTTGCCGATGAAACTGGAGCCACTGGGCTCGAGCACATCGGTCAGGACGGCATGCTCGTGGATGTTGCACATGAACAACCGGTTGCGGTACTCCTTCGGAAACGTGTCGGCCAGGTAGA
>JAYGFS010000282.1:0-10348 GCA_046581765.1 Verrucomicrobiota bacterium | reverse complement strand
CGCGCCCGGTCGAGGCCACTGCATCGCCCGTCCTGGTAAAAACCCCCTCCCTTCTCCCCGAGGTGGAGGCCCGCCTGGCTGACTTTGCCTTTGTCCTCAAGGTGGCGGAAGCGAAGGTTGAGCTGTCGCTGCCGCCCCTGGTGCTGAATATGGAGGTTTCGCCTCCGGATGTGCTGCTGCGGGATCATCCCCTGCCCGGGGTGCTCGCCGGGATCACGAACCTTCCCTGGGAGGCCGAGTGCAGGGTGGACTTCCTGGACAACGGCTTTGTTGAACGGACCTACATTGAAATGAACCTGCAAGACGAGCACCTGCGCACGGCTGTACTCGCGTGGGTACAGGGATTGCGCCTGGTGGAGGCGCAACCGGGCGTGAAAGCGCACCTCACCGTCTCGCATATCGTTCCTTACCAGGAGCCCAGGAGTTCAGCGGGCGCCGAGGCGGTCCCCCGGGAGAAGAACTGATGGCCCTGCCCATCTCCTGGCTCATCCTGATCCCCATGGTGCTGTACATCCTCGGCATCCTGTGTTGCGGGGTCTATTACGGGATGGAACGCCTGCCCCGGCGTTCGACCAAGAAGGCCAATATTTACCGGTGCAGCGAATGCAAGGCGGTCTATGTCGACCTGCGCAAAGTACCGCTGACGCGTTGTCCCCATTGCCGTTGCCTGAATGAGGCGATCAAGCGCTGATAGCTAAGTCGTGCCGCACGAATCCTTGGCTAATTCCTGTGGGATGGGCGATGGAAAGGATGAAATAGCATGTTTTATCGAGCCCGCTTGCTTTGCAAGGGGTGCATGGAAGGGCTAAATTGAGTTGCAGCGGCCCCCGCCTGTGTTACCTTGTCCGCCGTTTAATCTGGATGTCACCATGAGTGCTAAAGCTCGCTTTAAAATACAATCAGCCGCTTGGAATCCTGCCCGGCCATCTAAGCTTATCCGTGACTTCCTCACCTCTCTCCCGATCGATCCCCGGGCGGAAAAGGTGGCCAGCGAGGTCCTCGCGGATATCCGCAGAAACGGGGATGCGGCTATCGCGCGGTACGTGAAGAAGTTTGACGGTGCGACCCTCAAACCCGCCCAGTTTCGCATCAGCACCGATGACCTGGCCCGCGCCCGGAAAACCGTCGACGCCGATTTTAAACGCCAGGCCCGGGAGGCCGCGAAGCGGATCACCGCCTTCGCCAAGGCGGGCTTGCGCAAGGACTGGACCATGAAGACGCCCTGCGGTGGCCGACTCGGCGAAAAGTTTGTGCCGCTCGACCGGGTAGGGGTCTACATCCCCGGGGGTACCGCGCCCCTCGCGTCGACCTCGCTGATGACCGCCTGCATCGCGCGTGCGGCGGGTGTCCCGGAGATCGTGGCCGCCAGTCCGGCCGGCCCCGACGGCGCGGTCGACCCGTACATCCTTTTCGCGCTCGATCTTGCCGGGGTCTCCGAGATATATCGCATCGGCGGTATCCAGGCGATCGGTGCGCTCGCCTACGGCACCCGGACCATCGGCAAAGTACAGAAGATCGTCGGTCCAGGCAATCAATACGTCGCGGCGGCGAAAAAACTGGTCTATGGACAGGTCGCCCTCGACTCGGTCGCCGGCCCCAGCGAAATCGCCATCCTGGCAGATCGTTCCGTGCCCGCCCGCTTCGTCGCGGCGGACATGCTGTCGCAGGCGGAGCACGGAAGCGGGATGGAAAAATCCCTGCTCGTCACGACCTCGACAAAACTCGCGGTCGACGTGGAGAAGGAACTCTGGAAACAGGCTGCCCATCTCTCCCGGTCCGACATGGTGTACAAGGTTTTGCGGAACGGAACCCTTATCGTAACGGTAAAGAATCGCGACGAGGGCATCGACCTGATCAATCGCTTCGCGCCCGAGCACCTGGAACTCCTGGTCAAGAACCCGAGGGACGTGGTGAAGAAGATCTCCGCCGCGGGTGCGATCTTCATCGGGCCCTGGACACCCGAAAGCGCGGGCGACTTCGCCGCCGGCCCCAGCCACGTGCTGCCCACCGGTGGCGCGGCGGCCATGTTCTCCGGGCTGAGCGTTGATGACTTCCGTCGTCGTTCGAGCCTCATCGAGTTCACCCGCAAGGATCTGGCCGAGGTCCTGCCTGTCATCGAAGCCTTTGGCCGCGTCGAGGGTCTCGACGCCCACGTGCGTTCCGCCCAAGTCCGGTTTGAGTAGGATGATCCGCTCCTCTGTAGACCGTTTGCATCCCTATACCCCCGGGGAACAGCCGAAGGATCCTTCGGTGCTCAAGCTGAACACCAACGAGAATCCCTATCCGCCTTCGCCGGCGGTGGCGGAGGCGCTGGCCGCGCTGGATCCGGCCGATCTCCGGAAATATCCGGATCCCGTCGCGATCGAGCTGCGCCAGGCGATCGCCAGCCTGCACGGTGCGCGGGTAGAGCAGGTGATTGCCGGGAACGGCTCGGACGAGCTGCTGGCCCTGTGCACGCGCGCCTTCGTCGAACCGGATGGCTTGATCTCCTATCTCGAGCCCTCGTACTCCCTGTATCCCGTACTCGGGGACATTGCGGATATCCGGCGGGAGCCGATGCCGCTGAACCCGGGCTTTGTTGCCGATTTTTCAGCCGTTCCCGCGGCCGGCCTGTTCCTCCTCACCAATCCGAATGCCCCGACCAGCATGGCCGCCGATCCGGATGCGATTCGTGCCTTCTGCGAAAGCTTTTCCGGCGTCGTGGTCATCGATGAGGCCTATGCCGATTTCGCCGATACCCATTGCCTCGAACTCGCCATGCGTTTGCCCAACGTCATCGTCATGCGGACCTTTAGCAAGTCCTATTCCCTCGCGGGGATTCGCCTCGGTTACGCGGTCGGTCCCGCCCCGCTCATCGAAGCCTTGTTCAAGATCAAGGATTCATACAACCTGGACGTGCTCACCCAGGCCATCGGCCTTGCCGCGGTTCGGGATCAGGATCACATGTGCAGGAACGCGGAAAAGATCGTCGCCACGCGTCAACGCGTGACCGGGAAACTGGTCGACATGGGCTACCAGGTCCTGCCCTCCCAGGCCAATTTTCTCTTTATCAAGCCCCCGGGTATCGACGCCGAAGTCCTTTTCCAGCAACTTCGCAGCCAGAACGTCATCGTCCGCTATTTTCCCGGCGGGATGACCGCTGAATACCTTCGCGTCACCGTCGGCACGGACGAGGAGATGGACGAGTTCCTGAACGCACTGTGAGGGCGTGTCTCGGATACCATTCCGGGCTGGCTTATGCGTGATCCTTCGGGCGAGCGGGATTGCCAAGCACCGTGTCACCCGCCGCCACATGGTCCAGCACGACACTTCCCATGCCCACCAGTGCGCCTTCGTCTATCCGTAGATCCCCGCGGATACACGACCCCGTACCGAGGTAACAACCGGGTCCAATGACGACCCCACTGGAAATCATTACCCCACCGGCGATGCTCGTATAATCACCGACCCGCACGTCGTGACTGACCACGCTGTTCGGCAGGACGATGACATGGTTGCCGATCACCACATTCGACGTCACCGTGGCCTGCTGAAGGATCACCGTGCCAGGTCCCAGCCGGGCTGAGCGGGACACGTAGGCCGTCGGATGAATGAGCGTGACAAAGGCACTGTCCTCCAGGCCGGCTTGAGCGATGATACCTGGCTTGTCCCGGTAGTTCTTGGGGCTGCCGATTCCGTTCACGAATCGACACGCCGGATGCTCCGGTGCGGACTGGATCGGCCCGAGGACGCGGTGTCCATGTGTCTCGGTCCCCTGTAGCGCCTCGCGATCATCCAGGAAGCCCTTGCAGGTGTACAGGGTCTCGCCCGCCGCCTGGTTGATGTCGTGCAGGGTCTCCAGGATGTCGACGCTGTTGCCACCGGTCCCCAGGATGATAACCGATTCTGCCATGGTTTAAGCCTGAAGTATTTTCTGGACTTCACCCGGTTGCGGGAAACGCCCGGTCGAATCCTTGGAATAGATCAGCTTGCCGTCCACCGTGACATCGAAGATGCCCCCGCTACCCGGAAGCAGCTTCGCGTCCACGCCGAAGGCCTGCTTCAATTCGGCCGACAAACTGTCGGCCGTGGGTTTGTAGTTTCAGGCCGTGCAATACTGGATCGTGATCTGCATGGAAAAAATATGAAGCACGCACCCCGTCTCGTCAACCGGTTTCATGGCCCGGCTCGGCCCGCCCGGAGAAGCAATGGAATCCACCGGGGGATCGACCGGGCCTGGGGGCTCTTTTGCACCCGCAGCCTGATACTCGATCCCGCGATTATGCCCCTCAGGACCGGCCATCGCGCGGGCCGGGGCGATCCCATCGGGTTCCCCGATTGGCATGCGCCCGGATTGTTCTGGATGCCCGCAGGCCCTGGGATCGGGCCCCGAGGCATAAAAGGTTTGCAATAGATGGCTTTCCGCTTATGTTTTCGCCCGTTTTTACCCCCGGAGCGGAATGTGGGCCTTTGCCGACCGCAGGAAAATCGGGGGTGGGCCGCCCATCCGATCGAGGAAACATTATGTTACGCACACACACTTGTGGAGAATTAAGAAAAGAGCATATCGGTACGCCGGCTGTGCTTTGTGGCTGGGTCGATACCGTTCGCGACCACCACGGTATCGTGTTTATCGACTTGCGGGACCGCTACGGCCTGGTCCAGGTGACGATTGATGCGGCCGTTTCCCCTGAAGCTGCCGACTTGTCTCACCATGCCCGGACCGAATGGGTGATCCGCGTACATGGCGAAGTCGTCGCCCGGCCCGATGACATGGTGAATGCAAAATTGATCACGGGTGAAATCGAGATTGCCGGTTCCCGGGTGGAAATTTTAAACCAGAGCCCCACCCCGCCTTTCCCACTCGACGACGTGAAAGCGGAGAAAGTGAACGAGGAACTCCGGATGGCCAACCGGTACCTTGATCTGCGCCGGGGCAGCATGCAGGCGAAGCTGGCGCTTCGGCACAAGATGGCCCATGCGATCCGAGCGTATTTCGATTCCCTGGGTTTCATTGAAGTCGAAACGCCGATCCTGTCCAAGAGCACACCGGAAGGCGCACGGGACTATCTCGTGCCAAACCGGGTTAGCCCGGGTACATTTTACGCCTTGCCACAGGCACCACAGCAGTACAAGCAGCTGCTGATGATCGCCGGGCTGGACAAGTATTTCCAGATGGCGCGTTGTTTCCGTGACGAGGACCTGCGTGCCGATCGGCAACCGGAATTCACCCAGATCGACATGGAAATGTCCTTCGTTGAGGCGGATGACATCTACGGCGTGATCGACGGTTGCCTGGCCGTGTCGATGGAGGCCGCAGGGCACCCGGTGCCGGAGCTGCCCTTGCCGCGGATGACGTGGGAAAAGGCGATGAACGAATACGGTTCGGACAAGCCGGATACGCGCTTCGAGATGAAGCTCAACGACCTCTCCGGGATGTTCAAGGAAACCAGCTTTAAGATTTTTGCCTCTGTGCTGGAAAGGGGTGGGGTGATCAAGGCGATAAATGCCAAGGGTCTCGGCGCCGTGCCGATCCGGGTGGTCGATGAGTGGACCGACCTTGCCAGGCAGCACGGCATGGGTGGATTGGCGTATATTCGCGTGCAGGAGGACGGCACCTGGAAGTCACCGATCGTCAAGTTCTTCTCCGAGTCCGAGCAGGAGCAACTCAAGGAGCTTATGGGTATTGAAGCCGGCGACCTGGTCTTGTTCGCAGCTGCAAAGCGGAGCCTGGTCAACCCTTTCCTGGGAACCTTGCGTCTCCAGGCGGCCGAGGAAGGGGAGGGGATTATCCCCGAGGACACCTTCAGGTTTACCTGGGTGACGGACTTCCCGCTTTTTGAACAGACCGAAGACGGCGGCATGCGACCCACCCACCACCCCTTTACCGCGCCCCATCCGGATGACCTGGATCTCCTGGACAGCCATCCCCTGAAGGTGCGTGCGCAGGCCTACGACGTGGTGTTGAACGGGGTCGAGCTCGGCTCGGGAAGTATCCGGATCCACGACAGCAACTTGCAGGATCGGATGTTCCAGTTGTTGAAAATAGAGAAAGCGGAACGCGATTCGCGTTTTGGACATCTGCTGAAGGCCTTGAGCTATGGCGCGCCGCCCCACGGTGGGATCGCCCTCGGTTTCGATCGCCTGGCCATGTTGATGGCCGGTGGCGAGACGATCCGGGATGTGATTGCCTTTCCCAAGAATCACAAGGGTATGGACCTGATGATGGAGGCCCCCTCGCCCGTGGATCAAAAGCAGTTGGATGACGTGTATATCCAGTTGGTGCTGCCGGACAAGGACGAAACATGAGCCATCGGCCTGGCACAGGTTGAAATTGCTTGTACGAACCAGCAAAAGGTGGAACGGTATAGCGTAGCGAACCGGGACCCGAAAAGTGAGCGAAGAAAACGAAAATAAGCCCTCGGGCCGATATGCCGCCAAGAGGACATCCCGTCGTTACGACGTAGATGGGACGAAGAGCTTCCTGCTCTGGGGCCTGGGTCTGCTGGCCTTTGGCATCTGGCACGTGATGGACGGTTGGTTTCCCCGGGAGTCAGATATAGACGAGCATGGGCCGCCTCCGGCAAAGGCTACGACCTTCAAGTTTAAGGACGAGAAAGGCGGGATCCACTTCTACCAGTACAATCGGATTACCGGGGTGCTCCTGGTGATTTCCTCCAGTGTTTGCCTGTATATCCACAAGGTGGTGAAGTAGTGCCCGGGACTATCCGTGTCGGTTGGGCGTTTTCTTTCTTGGCTTGCCCAGCCTCTCCCGGGAGCTGACCGAAAGGACACGGTTCTTTTGCAGGGTCCCGGTTGATAAAAAACCGGGGCTTTTTTGTTTTAACCTCCTGCCAGTGAAAATATGTTGGGCCCAATTATGATGCGGAAAACGGACGACCTACGCGTGGCGGGGATCGATAAACTGATCGCCCCGCAGGAACTTTTAGCAAAGCACTCGATGACCGAGGCGGCTTCGGAGACGGTCTACACGACCCGGCAGGCCATTCACAAAATCCTGAATGGCGAGGATGACCGGGGGATCCTGGTGATTGGACCCTGTTCGATTCATGACCCCGAGGCGGCCCTGGAGTACGGGGTGCGCTTAAAAAACTTGTGCGAGGAAGTTTCCCGTGACCTGCTGGTTGTCATGCGGGTGTACTTTGAAAAGCCACGGACCACGGTCGGCTGGAAGGGCTTGATCAACGACCCCGACATGAGTGATGCTTTCGATATTAACAAGGGCTTGCACCTGGCGCGCAAGCTCCTCCTCGACCTGTCCGACATGGGGGTTCCGGCGGGGACGGAGTATCTCGACCTGATTACCCCGCAGTACATCGCCGACCTGGTGAGTTGGGGGGCGATCGGCGCGCGGACGACGGAGAGCCAGGGGCATCGCGAGCTGGCCTCCGGCCTGTCCTGTGCCGTGGGGTTTAAGAATGCCACCGACGGGGATATCCAGGTGGCGGTGGATGCCCTGGGTGCTGCGTGCCGTCCGCATCATTTCCTTTCCGTGACGAAGGAGGGTCACTCAGCCATCGTCTCCACGAATGGGAATGAGGATTGCCATATTATTTTGCGTGGCGGCCACCAGCCGAACTACGGGGCCGCGAGCGTCGACGATGCATCGGCCCTGCTGGAGAAAGGCGGTTTGCCCGCCCGCCTGATGATCGATACGAGTCACGCGAATAGCCGCAAGAAACCGGAAAGGCAGCTATATGTCGCCCGGGACATCTGCCAGCAGGTTCGTGGCGGGGATCACCGGATTATCGGGGTGATGACCGAGAGCCACCTGGTCGGCGGGCGCCAGGATGTGAAGTCGGCCCAGGCCTTGACCTACGGGCAGAGCATTACGGATGCCTGCCTGGGTTGGGAAGACAGCGAGGTCCTGGTGCGCGAGTTGGCTGCCGCGGTGGCTGATCGCCGGTGTCGTGGTTGAGGGTTTCCGCCCGGCGAGATTGCCGCGGGGCCCCGGATTCACCTGGATCAGGGCTATGGCCCAGGATGTTGATGCAGCGGTGGGGGGCGGCCCGCCCTGGGGGAAGATGCCCGGCCTCGCCGCCCTGCGCTCAAGTGCCCTCCAATCTTTACATCTCACAAAATCCTGCCAACCTTCCGCCAATGAATGCGTTTAGCGTGGCGGCCCGGGCGCATCACCGGGTGGTGGGGAAGATTGCCCTCGTGCTGATTATCCTCCTGTATGGCCTGGTCTGCCTGCTGTTTCACAGGCCGGCCTGGGGCCTGCTGCTCATGATTCCGATCGGGGTGATCCTGGCTGCGATCTGGTTGCCGGTTTTGCTCGACCACCGGGGGATTCGCTACGAGGTCGATGCGCATGGCGTGAGCTTATGCAGGGGGGGCAAACAGTATAAGCGTATAGAGGCCGGCCGAATCAAGTCGGTGGAGCAGCGGGGCCGCACCGTCATCGTCCGGCCGAAAGGCCTGGTCGGTCAGCCGATTTTTCTCCACCCGGAATCCGAGGCAGGATCGATGGTGTTGGCCATACAGGAATGTTTACTAAACGAGGAATCATGATGAAAAAAAATCTTTGTTACCTGTGCGCCTGGGCATGTTGTGCAGCTTCTTTTTCCACGCTCGGGAAGGAAAAGGGGCCGACCTATACCGATCCGGTGAAGGCGGCCGAAGAGGTGGATTTCCACCTCCAGGGGGAGTATGTGGGCGGTGGGTACGGCATCCAGGTCGTGGCCTGGGGCAATCACCAGTTTACCGGGAGCGTTTTCAAGGGCGGCCTGCCCGGTGCGGGCGGCGCGATTGGGAGCTACTCCGATTTTAAGGGGACCATGGAGGGGAAGAAGGCGGTCTTGAAACATGCCGACGGACGTGTCCTGACCCTGGGAGACGGAACCTGTGTCGGTTCAGGCACGAAGGGTTTTTCGTTTGCTGCGAAACGCGTGGAGCGCAGGAGCCCGACGCTCGGGCAACAAGCGCCGGAAGGGGCCGTGGTCTTGTTTGACGGCCGTGGACCGGGTGGATTCAAGGGCGAGCTGGACGGGACGTATCTCTGCGAGGGCGCGACGACGACCGCTTCGTTCAAGGATTTCCTGCTGCACATTGAATTCCGCCTGCCGTTCAAGCCGCATTCAAAGCCGGGAAGCCAGGACCGGGGCAACAGCGGTATCTACATATTCAACAATTACGAAAGCCAGGTGCTGGATTCCTTCGGGATCAAGCCGGAGTACAATTACTGCGGAAGCCTGTACCGGTTCAAGACGGTCGACCTGAACATGTGTTTTCCGCCGCTGAGCTGGCAGAGCTATGATATTGTTTTCACCGCACCGCGATTCGAGGGCGGCAAAAAGGTGAAGAATGCCCGGATTACCAATCGCCACAACGGGGTCCTGATCCATGACGATGTGGAGCTGCCGAAGGGTACCGGTGCTGGCGGCGGACGCCCGGAAAAACCGGAAGCACAGATATTTATTCAAGGGCACGGGAACCCGGTGCGCTACCGGAATATCTGGTTGAAGCCGCTTTAAGGGGCCGTCGGGACGCTCTAACAGTTTCTGGGCCTTGAGAAATTGCGTAAGGCGGGGAATATTAGACCGACGAAAGCATTGAGATAACGAAGGATCCCAGCATGAAGAAACAGTCCATATTTTTTTGTATCGCTTTGGTTGGCGGCGGTATCCTCGCCGAGGATAAAGCGCCTGTAGCCAAGGTGGACGAGGTCAAAACCGAGATGGCCACCCTGGGCTCCGGCTGCTTCTGGTGCACCGAGGCGGTATTCGAACGGGAGAAGGGCGTGCTCAACGTGGTCTCCGGCTACATGGGGGGGCACGTGAAGAATCCAACCTACGAGCATGTTTTAGGCAAGAAGACGGGTCATGCTGAATGTGCTCAAATAACCTTCGACCCACGCATCATTTCCTATGCACGGATTCTCGACCTGTTCTGGCACTCGCATAATCCCACCACCTTGAATCGCCAGGGGAACGATACCGGGCCGCAGTACCGCAGTGCTATCTTCTATCATTCCGATGTGCAGAAAGGGATCGCGGAAAAATCAAAGAAGGCGGTGCAACCCGAGTTTGAAAAGCCGGTGGTCACCGAGATTAGCGCTGCGAGCACATTCTGGCCAGCCGAGACCTATCATCAGAATTTTTACAAGCGCAACCCGCTGTACCCGTATAGCTACCACATCACCCGCAAGCATCTCCAGCAGGCGGATGAGTGGAAGAGAAAGCAGGCGGCAGAACAGAAGAAGTAAGGAATCCGTCCCTGGGTAAAGCAGGAGGGAAAAAGATGGCGCCCTGGAAAAGCATATTGTAGGTTCTGCAACGCACCGTTTAAAAGAGCGTCAAATTTTTTCAGGCGTTGGCTGCCAAGGTTCACTTATACGCTGGCCCGG
>JAYGFS010000118.1:0-13227 GCA_046581765.1 Verrucomicrobiota bacterium | reverse complement strand
GAATCGTCCTGCGCCTGCTCGCTCAATTCGGCAATGGTTTCCTCCAATTCCGAAAGCTCCGTAGCTTCTTCCGCAAGTTCCGAGGCCGTCTCCGCATCCTTCGCCATTTGCTCCGCCAGCGCCTCCTGGTCTTCCCGGAGCAAGTCGCCCAACTCATTGGCCAGGCGCTGCTGATCTTCCTGCCACTCGGCCAGGGCCTTTTCCGCTTCCGGCTCATTCGCCCGCTCTTCCGCAAGCTCCCGCACCTCTTTGGCCAACTGGAATTCCTCCTTGGCCAAGTCGGTCAGCTCAGCCAGTTCTTCCGCTTTCGCAGCCAGCTCTTCCTTTTTCTTCAGGAGCTCCGTTACCCGGTTGATCGCAATCTGATTCTGCAGCTTCATCTCTTCCGCGTATGCCATGCGTTCACTCTTGATGTCGGTCAATTGCATCAACTCAACCGCGTTCTTGGCCCGGGTCGTATTTTTCTCGGCGATATCCACCAGCTCGGGCGCCATACCCGCATAGGGCGTCTCCACCACTTCCTGTGCGAGCTGTTTCAGGCCCGCATCGGCTGCCGACAACTCCTTGTGACCGCGCTTCAGGTGATCCCGCATCCAGTCGGGAAGGCCATCATTTTCCTTCACCCAGTTCGGCGCATGATGCGAAGATGCCCGCGCACGGTTCAGGCGCTCAAGAATCTGTCGCAAGGCTTCTTCGACTTGCCGTTTCTGCTCTTCATTCTCCTGCTCGGCCAGTGATTGAGCGGTGCGATCTATATCAATGACCAGGGTCCGACTGGTGCCCTCTTGCGGACCGTCAAAAGCGCCCGGCAGATTATCCCGGATCAGGAGATGTGCCCGCACTTGTCGCACGCCGTCGAGGTTCAGCGAGGCGAGGTCCAACAGGGCCCGGCCGGACCAGATCGGCTGGCTGCTCCCCGCCAGGCGCTTGGGAAGAGCCTGCGCCCGGGGAAGTTCTTTTTGCCCGTCGAAATCCAGGTGCAGTTCGAGCTCGGTCAAGCCGTAATCTTCCTGCACGAAATAGTCTAATGGCAGCAACTCCGTCGGCTGCAGACGCAAGGTGGTGTCCTCCGGTTTCTGGATGGTAATTTCCGGCACCCGGTCAGCCACCGCAGTGATCATCCGCTCCTGGGTGCGATTCTCGTAGCCGTACTGATCTTCCAGCTGGATTTTCCAGGCCGCATCCATGCCCGGCTTGACCACGACCTGCCATTGGGCGGCGTTCTGTCCGACCACCCCTTCGCCGACCATGACCTTCTCCAATATCAGCGCCGAAAACTTAATCTTCTTGTTGTAGGTGGCCCGAAAGGTCAGGTGGGTGCCCACCGGGGCCGTGATATTCTCTCCCCGGTTGGTTCGCGTGATATCAACCAGGCCGGTGTACCCGGGAAAATCCCATGTAACGGTCAGGGTCTCGATCGCCGGCGCTTCGATCACCTGCACGGTGTACGCGGCAGACTCCGCCTTCATGCTGCGCACGCGGTACGTGAACGATTCGGTAACCGCGGGAAAATAGATGCCAAAGACGGTATGATCCGCATCGCTTTCTTCACTGCGCGTCATGCGTTCGGTCACCTCATCGGAACCTTCCCGCTGCACCCGTATTTCTGAGCGGCGTACCCGCGGACGATCGATGATCACCTGGATGTTCAGTGAATCCCCCTTACGCACCACCTGGTCACCGGGCTCGACTTCCAGGATGCCTGCATACATGTTGCCCAGGTTGGCATAGGGTGCAATCACGCGGGCAAACAGCCGGGGGGAGAGCTTGGGCCAGATGATGAAGGAGAGTATCAACAGGGCCACCAGCGTCCCTGCGGCAATGATGAACGGCTTGGCCTTCCGTCGCGTGAATTCCTCCTCCGGTCGAACCATCACGACATCGGTAATCGCTTCTTTGACCACCATGCGAATGAGCTGCTCGGACCCTTTCAATTCAGCCGGGTCATCGCTCGCGAGTAACTCCACCGAGGTGCTGATGCGCTCCTGAAGTTCGGGATGCCGCTGCTCGACGAGGCGGGCGATATCCGCGAGACTCAACTTGTGGGAAAGGGGTACCAACAGAAAGCGCCAGGCGGAGTAGAGCAACACGCCCAGCACGGAAAGACTGCCCAGGTACCCGACCCAGTCAGGCAGAAAAGGTACCGCGGCATACAGCATCATGATCGCGATTACGGTGCCCGTGGTCAGCGCCGCTGTAGCAAACCCGCCCTTGAAGATAATGACCGCACGCACACGACGAATCAGCGCCTGCAACTTCTCGACAATCGGCGCAGGTAAACGCCGGATACCTTCTTCCGTAAAATTCAGACTCATGCCAGACCGCCTTTCTTGCGTAAAACCCACTCGGTGGTCACCAGGCCGATGAACACCAGGAACAGGGGCCATGAATGCCACAGCGGCGTTTCACGCTTTTCTTTCACGACTTCTTTCGTTTCACCAAACAGGTCAACCAGCGCAGCTGCGTTTCCGGGAAAGGCCACCGCACCGCCGGTCAGGCTCGCCATGCGGGTCGGAATTTCACGGCTGGCCGTCAGCTCGGCCAGCTCGATCGGATTCTTCGTGATCACGATCCGCAATTGGGTCTCAATCCACTTCAAATTGTCTTTCGCGAGCAGCTTGCCCGCCTTCTTGCCCTTCAACTCGAGCCGATAACGACCCGGTTCGTCGATCGGGTTCAGCAGGCCTTCATAGAGGCCATTGGAGTCCTCGAGATAGTCCAGGCGCTTGGAAAGCACTTCCCGATCATCCTTGTATAAGGTTACGGTAATTTTATCGTCAAGTACAGGCCGCGATTCCTCGTCGATGACCTTGGCGGTCACTTTGATCGGATCGTGCGGCGTGTAGGAGAGTTGATCGGTGCCTAAACGAACCAAATCCGTCCCGGAGCGCAGGTTTACCCCGGTACCCCAGCGCAGCACCTGCCCCCACAAGCGGTGATGATAGGTATCCCCGACCCGATAGCGCAGGCGCCAGGTCCGATCCGTGCAGAACATCGCCACCTTGCCCATCTCGTACTTCTGGATCACCACCAAGGGGTTTTCCCGCTCGTATTGCTTGCGGCTGGCGAGCTGCTCGATCGCCTGCTCCACCGATTGCGCGTCTTCGATCCGGGTCAGGGCCCGGTCCTCGTCCACCAGGAGTGGTTTGGCATAGGCAAGGACGGTTGCGCCTTCCTTGGTGCTCTCCACCTCGTGCCGCCACATGATCGGGGGAATGCCGCCCCAGATCCGCGCATTGAGCGCACGGCTGGACGCCTGCTGCAGGATTATATGATTCCGTCCTTCGCTGGTCGCCTCAATCCGGAATGCCTCATCCGGACTGCCGTACTGGGTGCCGTTCGAACGGTGATAATTGATCGGGCACATGTCGGCGAAGGCTTCCCCGCTATATGCATGCGGCATGAAGCGTGGCCCGGCGATGAGCACGAGCATGGCACCGCGCCGTGACACGCAATACTCGATATGTTCCCATTGCTCATTGGTGAAGTAATTCGGATTGATATCGCCCAGGATAATCGCATCAAACTTAAGCCATTCCTCCAGGCTTTCCGGCAGGGCGGTCGCCTCGGCATCACCAAACTTTCTCCCGGCCGAAGCGGCAATGCGCGAACGTCGACCCGCCCCCTCGATGGTATCGGGTTCCGTCAGGATAAACTGCAGGTGGACGGATTTGTCGCGCCCGTAAAACAAGTTGCGCAGGTAACGGAATTCCCATCGGGGCGTTCCGTCGATGATGAGTACGTTTGTCCGGTCGTCGGTAACCGCCGTTTCAAAATCCCATTGGTTGTTACTATGGTACAATTCGCCATCGATATCTTCAATCCGGAGGCTGTACTTGAAGATGCCCTTTTCCTCGGGTGCATGCCGAAAGCGCTGGGTAAAGCGGTAGTTCTCCTCCGGAATCCGCAGATCCACCTCGTCGACGACTGCGCCACTGTACAGCAGGCTCACCCGCGCACTTTCGCCGCGCATACCATCAAACTTGAGGTCGGCCTTGATCACAATTTTGTCACCGAGATAAATCGACTCGGGTGCTGCCACCAGCAGCACCGAGGCATCCTTGGGTCCCTTGCGGCTGCCGATCACCACCGAGTTGATCGGGGCATCCTGGACGCCGAGGGTCCGCGCCGCATCCTCCACCGCCTTGTGCGCGTTATGTCGGCCATCGGAAAGGACGAGTACGCCGGCGAGATTTTCACTGGGGACGGTTTTCAACGCGTATTCGAGCGCACTCGCGATATCCGTCAATTGGCGAAAGGCTTTTTCCGGGTCGCTTGCCGTCGCCCCATCGACGCCGGCATCCGGATCGGCCCCTTGATTGATCGCGGCGGCAGGAACGGAGTCGATATATCCCGGGATTTCCACGTCCACGGGATTCTGGGCGAAACGAACCAGCCGGAGGTTATATTTTTTACCCAGCAAGCGCAACAATCCCGGGATTTCCTCCCCTTGACCGACCAGCAGGCGATGGGCGATGGCGGCGCGGGTCTGTTCAGCCATACCATCGATTGCTCGCCGGTCCGCAGCGCTCAGGGTCCGGTAAAACACCGCATCGGTTTCAGAGATGGCCCGGGGCAGACGCTGCAGCAGGCTGCCCAGCTCGGTGCTGATATCCGTCAGACTGCTTACAACGGTTGCATAATCCTGCACGGAACCTTCAGATCGCTTCGGCTCGATGAGCGCTTGCAGGCGATCTCGCTTTTCATTCATTTTCTCGCGAAGTCCCTGCTCAAAATCGCGGAGCAGATCCCGCGTGGGACCCTGGAAATGATTCTCGCCCTTTCGCGTCTCCGCCAGATACTCAAGCCCACGCCCAGAGCCCTCGGAAAGAACGGTGACCAGTTCACCCAATGCCACTCTTCGCTTGGCGAGCCGGTGTACTTTCGACTCATCCCCGGCGGCCGACGGCAAGGCCAGGGCTTCGATCTGGCGTTTTACTTCTCCGAGCATGGTGGAGGCCTCCTGGTGGAGATCCTGCAGGGGATAACGCCGACGTGCACCGGGCACGTCAAAGAGGTGGGCAATTTCGAGCTTTTCGGAAATAGAGAGTCGCTTGTCAGTCAACTGCATGGATTCCGAATCATCGACCAGCACGACCACGTCACGGTCAATCGTCCGGTATCCTTCGCGCGAGAACACCGGCTGCACCAACATCACAGCAAGAATAAAAACGGCCACGCCCCGCAGCCAGGCAAGCGCGCGGCCCAGGCGTGGCGAAACGATGGAGCGTTCCCATTGGTAAAGCGCAAGTACACCCTCGATCGAAACGGCAGCAACCAGGGAGGCAAACCATAGCGACCAGTTGGTTTCGAGCACGAGTAAGCGGCCGATGAACTGCCAGACGCTCCACATGGCGACGGTCCCCACGGTGATACGGGCGCACAGATAGGCCCAACGAGAAACGCCATTCGGCATCCGGTCTTTCAGGCGATGGGCAAAAAACCAGGCCGCAACCAGAACGACCATCATCAGAAGGACGATGAAGGTCGGCACGTTGGCCGAGAGGAGATCAGTACGTCCGAGATCCTTATCCATGGCCCCTCATCTTCTCCAGGGCTTCCCGGAATTCCCTCCCCGGCTGCATCATACCTTCAAAATCAACGACTTCCTCGATACCGGTGCGGCGTTGAACCGCGATCCAGCGCGAAAGCGCAATTTCGCCGAGCAAGAGCGCGAGCGCAGCCAGTGCCAGGTATTTCCACAGTTCTTCGCCAAATGATTTTCCCATCAGGATACCGGATACCTGCTCGCGTGATTCGGGCAGGAGCAGGTCGACATAGCGCCTCATAAAGGCGACATCATCGGGCACGAGGGTGGCCAGGCGGCTCTCGCGGGTGTCGGATTTTACCGTGAAAGGAATCGCCCCGTCCCGATCGAGCATCGGCTCAAAATCGTGGCGGTTCTTGTCGGGAATCATCAGCATGTACAGGCCGGTCTCCACCTTGCCCTCCACCTTGGCCAAGAGGCCCTCCGGACCGCGGTACAAGGCCGCCTCGCGCCGGTTCCCTGAGGGATCCACCGCCTGCAGATCCATGGTTTTTTCCAGGCCGGCCAAGCTGCCCCGTTGCACGAACAACTGGCTCTCGGGAACGATCTCCCAGCCCTGGTGGGGACTCTTCCAATGCAATTTGGTATAGGGACCATTCCCCTGGAGGTTCGCCTCGGCACGGAAATCATACAACTGGTTGGCATTGAGCACGATGGAACCCTTGCCTCTCCGCTTGATGATGGGCTGGTTGTCGATCCAGAGATTGAATGAACCGGAGGTGTCCACGGAGAATTCATATTCCTCCGAGTAGCGCGGAAGCAGGGAGCCGGACCACCGCACGGAATAGCTTCGGCTGGTCACTTTCGGATGCCGGTAGCTGAGATGAAACTCGATCATCTTGTCGACATCTCTGTACAGCAGCTCGCGGCAGCGCGTTTTATTGTAAACCTCAACCTGAAGGCCGTTGCGCCCGCCTTTCCCCTCTCCCGATTCACCCGAGCCCAGCTTGAGGGCCAGTTCCCAACCGGGCTCAAGGTTGAGTTGGACACCCGTCGGGTTGGCCAGGTAATACACCAGCTCGTGCACGAGCGGGACAAAACACTGGCGTGTAGCCAGGTTGCTCCCGTTAATGTCCAGTGAACAGGCGAGCATCAGCACGTTCCCGCCGCCAAATTTTCGCGAAACGATGAAGGGGTCGCCATTGTTCAGGTTGCCGCCGACGGTCACGAGATCATCGACGCCTTCGTCCGGCTGTAATTGCCAATAGGTGTACAGGCTGGTCGTGGCGATATCGCTCCTCTCCGCGTTGGCGACCAGGCGGAGGGCATGGTGGTTAAAGGTCCCGGGAGCGGGCTTAATATCATCTTCCGAGTGCTGAACCACAATCTGGCGGCTCAAGCGAGCAGGCACGAGCGGGGTGGTGTCCTCGGTCAGCCACTGGTCATAAAACTCGGGCAGGACCCTCCGCCCGGGAGCAACCATCAAGCCCCCACCCTTCTTGACGAAGGTGGCAATCTCCTTGGCCGTCTGCTGGGGCAGTCGCGGGACATCGGCGAGAATAATCACGTGATACGCAAACAAGTTGTCGATCGACTTGATATCCGTTGCGGAAACGACGTCCGGCTCGACGAGAAATTCCTGGCTGTGCGAATCCCGCGTTTTGACCCGGGCCGCCGTAGCCGATCCCGGTGCGAGCGCAAGCGCGGTGAATGCCGAGGCGCACTCGATGAAGCGATCGGAGGGATTACCATCGACAATGAGAACCTTCAGGGAGCCGAGCACGTTCACCACGGTCTCATAGGCGTTATCCTGCATGAGCTCGTCCGTTACCTTGACTTCCGAAGAGATGACATGGGATCCCGCCTTTCGAAATTGGTAGCTGAAGCGCACGGTTTCGCTTGCGCCGGGCACCAGCTGGCCAAGGGTATTATCGACCAGGGTCTCACCCGCCACTTTCACCTCGATCTCCGAAGGGGTGACCGCCTCGGTACCGGTGTTTTCCACGGTGACATTAATGGTCACCGGGCGGTCGATGCCGACCACGTCCCGCGAAAAAGCCACCTCGGCGATAGAGATGTTGCGGAACTGCGTGGGCAAGGCGAGGTTCCGCACGATAAGCTTCGGGCGGACGGGCAGGTTGTCGAAGGCCTCGCTCAGAAAAGACCAGCGGGAAGGGCTCTCTGTTTCCCAGCCCAACTGCTGCCCGTCGGAGATCACGACGATCTGCTTGTTGGCGTTAAAGCCCTGGGTCAGGCCGAGGGCGGCCAGGGTCAGCGCGTCATAGGCCTGCATCGCCCCCTTGGTGGGCTCCAGCCCGTCGAGCACCTGGTAGAGGTCGGGTCGACTGGTGATGGGCTGGTCGGTCTGCGCCTGGGGACTCGGGCCACCGAGAATGATGCTGTACGCCGTGCCGCGATGACTGTTTTCAATGATCTCGCGGGCTTCCTGCTTCGCGCGTTCAAAATTAGAAACGCCATCAACCTCCAGGGTCATGGAGCTTGATCCATCGATGACCAGGGCCACATCCTGGTGGCCGTGGCTGCCGAAGCGCTTCAGGTCGAGGTATTTTTCCACCAGGATGAGCAAGAGGCACAGCAGGAGCACCATGAGGGAACCGCCCATGAGGATCCACCGCCATTTCGGAAAATTCCACATGGTGAAGGAAACGCCGAAGGCCGCAACGGAGATAAGCAGCAAGGGCAGGACGACCAACCAGGGAATGGTGGAGGTTGCAGGAACAAAGGGACGCATGACGGCAAGGGCCATCAAGCCGAAGAGGAGGCAGCGGCAGGCCATGAGCAGGGCCTCCTCCAGCTGGATACGCCGACTGCGGGTCGCAAGGGACTCGAGCAGAAAGCGCATCGCACCCCAGTCGATATCCTTGGCCGACTTGCGATTGAGCAAGTGGATGATGATCGGGATGGCGATCGCCCCCAGGCCCAAAGCCAGTCCTATGTTCAAGAAGAGCATGTGTTATTCAAGACCCGTTAAAGATCCGGGAAACCGCGGGATCAACAGGGCACCCTTTCATCGATTATGCCTTCTACGGGCGATGTAGGTCGCGAGCGCTTTCTCAAACGGTTCCTTGGTGGTCATCGGGACGTAATCCGCCTGCATCTGGCCGCAGCTGCGCTCCAGGCCGGCGACAAAGGCACGCACCTTGTCCAGGTAGTAGGCCTTGATGGATTTGGGGTCGATCTGCATGCGCTGGCCGTTCACTTCCAGGTCCTTGAAGGTGTTAAACTTGCTGAACGGAAAGGTGAGTTCCTCCTCGGCCATAATGTGATAGAGGATGACCTCGTGTCCGCGAAAGGCAAAGTGGTACAGTGCTTCGTTCACCGCGTCGGGATCGTCGAACATGTCGCTGATGAGGCAAACCAGGCCCCGGCGCGGAATCCGTTCGGCGACCTCGTGCAAGACCTTTGCCACGTTCGTGTCCTCGCCCGCCTCCGTCCGATTCAGCTGGTCCAGGATGAGTCGCACCTGGGATGGGCGGCTGCGCGCCGGGATATACGAACGCACGCGATCATCAAAGGTCACCAGGCCCGCCGCATCCTGCTGGCGGATCGCCAGGTACGAGAGGGCTGCGGCGAGGTACTGGCCGTAGGCAAACTTGGTCACCGCCTGCTGCGCCACCTTGGCGCTCAGGTCCCCGCGGTAGTTCATCGAGCCGGAACAGTCGAGCAGAATGGTGCAACGAAGGTTGGTCTCCTCGATGTACTGCTTGATGTAATAACGATCCTTCTTGCCATAGACCTTCCAGTCCAGGTTTCGAATATCATCGCCCGGGGTATACTGCCGGTGCTCGGAGAACTCCACCGAGAAGCCCTTCTTGGGGCTCGAATGGCGACCGGTGATATTCCCATCCATCTTCTGGCGGGCGAGCATTTCCAGGCGGCCGATCGTCGCGGTTGTCTCCGGAGGGAGCAAACGCATGTATTCAACCTCTTTGAGGGAGCGCGGCATCAGCAACTCTTGGTCTCACTCATCATCTTGCGCCCACCCGGCCGCATCATCATACAGGAACAGCGACGACCGCGCCTTCAAAGTGTTCCAGGAGCATGCGGATGATCTCGTCGCTGTTCACCCCGGCCGCCTCGGCATTAAAGGTGGTGACCACGCGGTGACGAAGTACCGGGAAGGCCATCTTCTGTACATCCTCGGTGGTCGCATGATACCGTCCCTGGAGAATCGCACGCGCCTTGGCGGCGGTGATCAGGTAGATGCCCGCACGGGGTCCGGCACCCCAGGCCACCATCTCCTTGATGAAGCCCGGGGCTTCCTCGGCCTTGGGACGCGTCGCACGGGCGAGATTACTCGCGTATTCAACCACGTGATCCGCCACGGGTACACGTCGGACCACCTGCTGGAGGCGAAGAATGTCCTCGCCGGTCAGTGCGACGTCGAGCTCCGGCTCGTAGGTTCCGGTCACCTGCTTGATGATCTGCTGTTCCTCATCCGAGCTCGGGTACTCGACGATAATATTGAACATGAAACGGTCGAGTTGGGCTTCCGGGAGCGGATAGGTGCCCTCCTGCTCGATTGGGTTCTGGGTGGCCAGCACAAAGAAGGGCTTCGGCAGCATGTAGGTTTCATCTCCCACCGTCACATGGCGTTCCTGCATGGCTTCGAGCAGGGCGGCCTGGGTTTTCGGCGGCGTCCGGTTGATTTCGTCCGCAAGCAGCATGTTGGTGAAGATCGGTCCATGGACAAAACGAAAAAACCGCCGGCCGGTGGTATGGTCTTCCTCAAGCACCTCGGTTCCGGTGATATCGGACGGCATCAGGTCGGGCGTAAACTGCACCCGCTTGAACTTGAGGTCCAGCACCTGGCTGATGGTGCTGACGAGCAAGGTCTTGGCCAGGCCGGGTACCCCGACGAGCAGGGCATGGCCACGGCAAAACATCGCGATGAGCACCTGGTCGATAACATCCGCCTGGCCGATGATCACCTTCTGTACCTGCTCCTGCATCCGCGTGTACGCCAGGTTCAACTGCTGAACGATCTCGGTATCATCCGCATCAACCGACAGCAGGTGCTGAGGCTCGGATTCGGGCTCCGGTTCGGCTTGCGGCTCCGCTTGGTATTCAGCTTCTTCTTCGGGCATGTGGCCTCTCCTTAGGTTGGTGAACGCACTGAAATCGACCGTGTTCTATAATGTATTTCTATATATACGAAGCAAATCTGTCGGCTTGATTTTAAAAAAGTTTCACATCCAAGGCCCAAAAGCGGCCCATTGTCACCCTCCTATGGCATCATCGCCGCACCGGTTCCCCTCCCCCAGGTGAAAACCTGTCAAGCAGTGGCTGAGAACCGACACCGATGGATGTCTGAATACGGGCCGTTTGGGACCGGATTCGGGTGCAATGCCGTGCGTTTCGAGGCCGATCCCCTTCATGCCCTCCATCGCGACCAAAGCTCGGAATCCATGGCCGGACGAATAATGGGGCGACCTTTTTCTATATATTTCGAGGGAAGCGGCTTGACGATTCATTCCTTACGCGTAGTATTTCGCGCCTTTCACAGGACACTAAACAGGTGAAATCATGAGCCTTTTGCTAGAAAAAATCAGTCAGGAAAGTTTGAATGCGGGGATCCCCGCTTTTCGCGTCGGCGATGTGGTTAAAGTACACGTGCGGATCAAGGAAGGCGACAAAGAGCGTGTTCAACTCTACACGGGTACCGTCATTGCCAAGGATGGTCATGGCGCGACCGAAACCTTTACCGTCCGCCGCGTCTCATATGGCGAGGGTGTGGAACGGGTATTCCCGATTCACTCCCCCAACATCGCCAAGATCGAAATCGAGCGCAAGGGCAAGGTCCGTCGAGCCAAGCTGTACTTTGTGCGCAAGCTGAAAGGCAAAAAAGCCAAGATTACCTGAGCCCAGGCACCCAAGCATGTGAAGAGGCGGACCTGGAGGGGTCCGCCTTTTTTGACCCCGGTCCCCTACCGCCCGCCCTGGCTGCCCGGTATCCACCCCGTCCACGTATCCATGCTCACCTTCGAACGACAGTACTGGGAAAGGGGCCATCAAGCCATTGCCGGCCTCGACGAAGCCGGACGCGGTCCGCTCGCCGGTCCTGTCGTGGCTGCAGCCGTCATCTTCGACCGCGAATGGGTGACGGCAGAGCAACACGGCTCACTGAAGAACCTGAACGACTCCAAGCAGCTCACGGAGAAACAACGCGAACACTTTTTCGATGTCCTGACGAGCCTGGACACGATCGTCTACGGGTTGGGCCAGGCGGAGGCCGGGGAAGTCGACCGGCTCAACATCCTGCAGGCGACCTACGAAGCCATGCGACGAGCAGTGACCAGCCTCCCCTCAGCTCCCGACCTGATTCTGGTCGATGGCAAAGCGGTACCCAGGCTGCCAGGCCCATCCGAAAACCTGATAAAGGGTGACCGGCGCAGCCTGTCCATTGCGGCTGCAAGTGTCATTGCCAAGGTCACCCGGGACCGGCTGATGCGGGCCTACGCAACAGCATATCCGGTCTATGGATTCGAACGACACAAGGGCTATGGAACGAAACTGCACATGGCGGCCTTAAACGAGCACGGCCCCTGCCCGATTCACCGAAACTCGTTTAAGCCGGTGTGTCAGCTGCGATTGTTTTAAAGCCACGCTCCGGCTCGATCGACGCGCGGATCCGGACCGGCTGAAGCCGGCCTGCAAATACCCTACTCTTTGACCGCCATGCTCACGGCGTAGGTCTTTCCCTGCTTAAGTTTCTTGTAATTCCCGAAGATGTCCCGGAAATTTCGTTTACACCATTCGCGCAGTCCCGCGATGGTGACGACACAGAGACGGCCACCCGGTTCCAGGTGATGCCAGGCATCCGTGACCATGATCGACAACATCTCCTTGCCGACCTTGGCCGGCAGATTGGAAACAACATTGTTGAAGCGAAGATCGCCCGGCACGGCGGAGAAGCCGTTGCTCAGGTAGGCCTCGGCATTGCTCAGTCCATTCAACTCCGCGTTGCGCCGAGCGTAGTCAACGGCAACAAAATCGCGGTCCACCAGGTGTACCCGGCCCTCCGGACATTGCTGGGCAATACTCAGGCCTATGGCACCATAGCCACAACCGAGATCCAGGCTCAGCTGTGAAGGCTCGACGGGGAAATGATTCAGCAGGAGCAGCGAGCCTTCATCCAGCTGCCGCGGGCTGAAGAGGCCCCAGGTGGAATGATAGGTAAATCCGTGCCCACATACCTCCTGGGTAAAGACCAGGTCCCGCTTAAAGGGTGCACGATCGGGCGCACTCACTCCGCCTCGTCCCCGGCTTCGTCCACCTTCAATTCCTCCGGCACCTTGCCGCTGTCCAGGCGGTCGCGGGCTGCCTGGTAGGAGAACAGCTTGCCCGCCTGCTCGCGTGGCTGGACCTGCAACTCCGCCCAGCTGCCAATATCCGTGCGGGTGCCTTCGCGCTTCGCCTTGTAGCGGTCATAAAACCGACGGGCGAGCACGGCAAAGCCCTTCGCCCGACCGGGGGAACCCGCGCCGACGTAGACATAACTCTGGTAGAGAAAACCTTCGATCCGGGCAACCGCATCGGCCGCGGAGAGTTGGTCGATATCTTCCCCCACGATTTCATCCATGACGTAGGTCTCATAACTCCGGTCCTTCACCATCCCGGGATAGGTATTCTTCAGGAGATCAAACATCTGCCGGGAAACCCGGGTCTGCGCGTACTGGGCGGCGATCAAGACCGCGTCGCGAATGAAGTAGCGATGG
>JAYGFS010000111.1:0-5881 GCA_046581765.1 Verrucomicrobiota bacterium | reverse complement strand
GCTCGCGGAGTTCCTTGGGCATGCGCCAGGCGTATTCGGCTTTCTGTATCTCCTGGTCGATGGCCTTGTGCAGGGCTTGTGCATCACCGGGTTCCGGGGACGCCTCGACCGCGGGGGGCTGTAGACCGAGGCCGGCTATCGACGCCAGGATGATCAAGCGGGTGACCGGTGCGGCTGTTTGCCGACGCAGCACGGCGCGGATGTCGGCCCCGGTGTAGAGGGACTCGCCGTAAAAACAGCGCAGTACATAGATGGCTTTCATGACGGGGTCGAGCGTGAGATAGGTCAGCGCGCAGACCGTGGCAAAGGTGCTGGTATTGAACAGGAGGGTAAATGTGCTCTCGGAAGCGAAACTGTGCAGGCCGAAGAGTATCTTGAAGAGTTGTGGAATGAAGAACAGGAGCGCGAGGTAGTTCAGTGCAACGATGACCGTGATGGGGCTGGTGAGGAGGAGGAGAAGGCCGAAGGACAGGTAGATGAAAATCTGGTAGCCCGACTCAATGGCTCGCAGCCAGGGCAACACCAGCAGGCAAACCGCGCAGAGAATCGTCAGCATTAACGGACTGGCCAGCCAGGTCACGTAGTGATTTTGCAAGGGCCAGCGGCGGGCTTCGCGGCGCGCCTTGCGTACAAGCTCCTTCGGGCTGAGTTCCGGGTCGCCCCCGTACACGGTACAATTCTGGTAGAAGGTATACACCCAGACGAAGGGGACCACCAGGAGGAGGGATAGGGGCAGAACGAAAAGGCCTACCGCATGGATGAAGCCCTGGTGAATGCCCGAACGGGCAAGGGTCGTCGTTTTGACCCCGGGAGAGGGGCTTCCCGTGAGGTGGGCGTGCAGGCGGATGGTGAACTGGCTTTGCCAGGTTTTCATCCAGAAGAAAAGCAGGGCCATGCCCATGGCGGCCATGAGGCTGCGTTCCGCGGCGAAGGCGTTATGACTCATGTCGGTCCAGAAGTAGAGGAGCCCGAGCACAAAGGGCAGGCTGCCGATGAGATAAGCCCCGATCGCCTGGGGCGGCGCGCTGCGCAGCAGGGCAATCGCCTGTTCAAACAGGGCGAGTGCGCTGCGCTCCTTCGGCGGGGTTCTCTTGGACGGACGGACCATGTGCTGTGCAGAGTCTGGCGAGGATCGGGGGATTGGTCAAGGGATGGTGGAGTTCGGATTCAGGGTTTTGTGCGCTCGCCTATAAGTCCCGGATGGCCTGGATGGCGTCCGGGTCGATGGTCTGGCCGTCGTGGAAGCGGGAGGGGATTTTCAGGAGGGCACCGGCGATGATCGAGAAGAACAGCCAGGCGATCACAAAGGCGGTGAAGGCCTTGATGGCTAGCAGCCAGCGGGTGCTGAAACGGCGCTTGGCGGGCGCTTCCGCCGGGTGTTCTTTTTTCAGGCAGGGTGCGCAGATGACCCGGTCAGCGTGCGGGGTAATACACTCGCGACAGTAAAAGCGACCGCAGGCCGGGCATTTGGCGACCGCCTCTCGCTCGAGGTGGTTGAAGCAGCGCTGATGGACCAGGGATTTGCTGCTCATACGGCGTCGGGGCTCCGTGGGTCGTTCGGTTCCAGTTCATCGGGGCCCGGGGACCCGGGCGAGCTCGTATCGGCGGAGCGCGTCGAGTCCCTCCGCGCGGCATCGATCAACTCCCCCTGGCTGCGGGCGTCCTGGTGGGCGCGAATATGCTGCTCGATGATGGGCAGGACCCGGTACGCTTTTCGCTTGCGGCTGAGGCTGGCGATGTGTTTGCGATTCACGCGCGTGTGGATCGCGAATTTGCAGGTCGGACCCTTGGCCAGGTTGATGATAAACAGGATGAGGAAAGTGAGGGCCAGCACGGCGATAAAGTAGCTCAGCGGGGGGATGTTGCTGTAGAAAAGCAAGGCCAGGACGGTCGAGAGCGTGAAGATGCCGCCGAGGAAGATGTTCAACCCGACAAATGCGGTGGAGTCGCTGATGACAATCGACTGGATGTCCCGGAAATAGAAACGCGTATACACCTGGTAGAACCAGGGCTGTTCTGCGTAGAGCAGGTGGTCCTCCGCCAGGTGAAGGGTATAGGAGGAGATCAAGCCGACGGCGCGTCCGGGCAGACGCCGGTAGGCGGTCTTTTCTTCCGGCATGTTAAAACTCCCCCGCGATGCTGGTGCCGATCATGATGACCAGGGCGATCCAGGCCCCGATCTGGACCAGGGAAAAAAGGATGGTGAGCACGTAGCGTACCTTGCTTCGCGGAAGAATGCCGCTGGGACGTTTCCACCAGAAAATACTGAGAAACAGGGCGACCGGGGCACTGATGAAGGTGAGGTAGCCACAGGTGAAAAAAATCGGGAGGACACAGACGCTCGCCGCGGTCGTATCCCACATGGTGTACCGGTGTTTAAAGGCATCCACCTTGCCCGCCATGCCCTGGGAGATGCACTGCGGACACCAGGTGGCTCCGCGAAAGGGCGTGGCACAGAGGCCGCAGAGGAAGCGCCCGCAATGGTCACAGCTCACCTCGGCCTGGCTTTCGGTGTGAAAAAAGCAGGTGGCCTGGTCGTCTTCGGTGATGCGTTGACCCAGCCGCAGGGTATGGTTTTCGCCCAGCACGGCGGGGAACAGGCGGACGTCTATCCGGGTGTTGCAACGGGTGCAGAGTCCTCGCGTGCTCGTGCGGAACGGATCTGGATCAAGCAGGCCGTCGCAGGTTGCACACTGGATCCGCAAATCCATTTATCCCTTTGATTTGTAGATGACCCGTGTGCTGCAGATCATGTCGTGGAGGCTGCGCTTTTCGGCTTCAAAACCGGCTATGATGAAGCCGATGTAACAGATCATCGCACTGAGTATCCAGGCGAAGTATCGCCCGATGGCCTTGCCGAGGGAGAGCCGGCTGCCGTCGACGTTGACCACGACGATGCCCACGGCCATTTTACCCGGCGTTGCGCCCTTTTTGTAGTGGAAACCGGCGAAGTAGAGTGCGGGCAGGAGAAAACTGATCCCGTAGACAATGAGCATGAACACCATGTATGCAGGGGAGTTTGGATTATCCATGTCCGCACCGCTGGCCCCCATGATCACCCCGGCCACCATGGCCACCAGGAAGATCGGGATGTTGAGGATGATGTTGTCGATGAACATGGCGAGTACCCGAATCCAGAAGCCGGCATAGGCCTGCACCCCGGAAATTCCCTGGTGGGTGGTGGCAAGGGTCGCACCGGTTTCCAGCATGCGCTGGGTGAAGGTGGCCTTGCAGCCGGCGCAGACCCATTGGCCTGCGTATTCAACCGCTTCACGGGTGTCGAAGAGGCCGCCGCATTCCGCACAGGTGACCTGGTCCTGCTCCGTCGTGTCGGCGTCCTGTGCGGCCTGGTTGACCTGCTCCAGGGCCTGCCACTTCGCCATCCCCTCGGTCCAGACCAGGGTATCGGGCTCGATGGTTTTTTCCCGGATCAGGCGCTCGAAGGTGGCCTCGTCGATCGGTCCCTCCTGCTGCTTGTTTCGTTCAAAATACCATTCAGCCATGATCAGGCATCCTTAGTCCAGGGGTTTTGCGGGATGGGTGGGCTTGTAGATCACGCGGGTGTTGCAGATCATATCATGGAGTGCGCGCTTTTCGCCGTCAAAGGCCGCGAAGAGATAGCCGAGGTTGCAGAGCATACTGCTTAGCTCCCAGGCGAAGGCGCGCCCGATGGCCAGCTTGGTGCTGATACGGGCGCCGTTTCCACGCACGATTTTGAGGCCGAAGGCCATCTTGCCCAGTGAGGCCTCGTACTTCGCGTTCATGAAGGCGTAGTACCCGATATAGATGGCGGTCATCAGGCTTCCCTGGCCGAAGCTGAGGGCTTGTTGCCGGAGGATTTCCCTGACCTCATGCACCTCGTCGTTCATCGCGCCGAGGATGTAAAAGTAGGTCAAGGGGCCGATGAGGGGGCTGAGGGCCAGGAAATCAACCACGAAAGCTCCCACGCGAACCCAGAAGCCGGCAAAGCGGATCTCCTCGGCACTGCCGTCCGCCCCCGCGATCGTGGGGCGTCGGCCCGATTCGATCAGGCGCTGGGTGTAGAGGGGCTTACAGCCGGCGCAGACCTGCTCCTCCCCGTACTGTACCAACTGGTTTGGATCAAAGAACAGGCCACATTCCACGCAGCGCGACTGGCCGGGTACGGGTGGGGCGCTCCCCTGTGCCTGGAAGTGGCGGTAGGCTTGCCACTCCTGCATTCCGGGTTTCCAGACCAGGGTGTCCGGGCCGACGGTTCCCGCGAGGAGCAGGTGTTGAAAACCCTCCTCATCGACCGGTCCCACCCGCTCGCCGTCCTGCTCGTAGTACCAAGTCATGTGCGGTGCAATATGCCTGCCTCAAGACTTTTCGTCGAACGGAAAGTCTTGTTAAAACCGCCTTCTCCTGTAGGGGGAAGGACTCTGGGAACCTGTGCACCGGGTTTTTTGTAAACCGCACAGACCCTGCACGCCCGGGTGGGCATGATGATGAAGCGACTGATCCTGATAAGCGGTTTCCTGAGCCTGCTGCTGCCCCGCCTCGCCCCGGCCGAGGACTGGCACCGTACCTACGATGGGCTGTTGCAGAAGTACGTCACCGCGGACGGGGTTAAATACAAGGACTGGCACGCCACGCCCGAGGACCGGCTCGCGCTGAACCAGGTGATCGAGGGTATTGCCCGGGCCGATCTGGGCGGGCTGGAGAAGCCCGGGCAGCTCGCTTTTTACCTGAATGCCTACAACGCATGGATTCTTCACCGGATTCTCGAGGAGTATCCAAGCGCCGGCCCGGGAGGGGGCGCTTTCTTTGGCCGGAATCGATTTTTTAAGGCGAAGAAGCTTAGGGTGGCCGGCGAAACGACCAGTTTTCACCTGCTGGAGAACGCGTTGATTCGGCCGCTTTTCAAGGAGCCCCGGATCCACTTCGCGTTAAACTGTGCCAGTACGAGCTGTCCTCCCCTGCACGCCCGGGCTTTCGTCGGGGAACACCTGGACGAGACGCTCGACCGGCTGGCGAACACCTTTATCAACCGGAATGCCCAGGCCGTACGGATCAACGGGAACGCGGCGGAGGTCTCGAAGATCTTTGATTGGTACAGCGATGATTTTGAACCCGATGTGCGGACCTACCTGAACCGGTACCGGACGGAAAAATTGCCGGACGCGATACAGATAACCTTTCAGAAGTATCGCTGGACACTGAACGAAGCCCGCTAAAAGGGCCGCTGAGGACACGGGAGCCGCCCGCCTCCTCCCGGAGCCGCGAAAAATTTCGAATTTCGCGTAAGAAATCCCATCGTCCCGGCCAATCATCAGCAGACCCTTTAACCCCTTGGTGGCGATATGACATTCGAAGAAAACAAGCACCTGCACTGGATCCGCGAAGATGTCCCGGAGAAACCCGTCCGCAAGCAGCCGAAATGGCCGGAACAGGAGGTCTACTACGAGCCCTTCATGGGCATAGAGCAACGGCACTGCGCGTGATTTCCGTTGCCGCGGTGATGATCGCCCCAGGGTACCTTGCCGGGCGGTGGGGCTGCCCGGGATCCCGGCACGCCGTGGGGGGTGAAAAAGATTCCTCCCTCGCCCCGTGGAATGGCACGCCCTTATCCCGACCTGCTTTCAACAAACAACCCGTACTGCGGTGCCCGCAGGCTCCGCAGGATGTAGGCGACGCTGCCTAGTGGCGAGGCCCCTCGCAACGTTGGGCCTTGCAAGGCCTGGCGGTGCGAGGGGCTGACCGACGCTGCGGGGGCTTGGCTGAGCTTGCGCGTGGGTGCGTGGGCTGCCAGGCTTTCGGGGCACGGACTTTGATGAACCACGGTTCCGGGCCGACCCCATACCGGGCTTTCACGGAATGCCTCAAGCCCCGTGAAACCCTTCGACCCAAAAAAGCGTTATAC
>JAYGFS010000096.1:0-5038 GCA_046581765.1 Verrucomicrobiota bacterium | reverse complement strand
GTTTACCGAGATCCCGCGAGGGGTGGTGTTGCGCACGCGCGTTGAATCCGACACCTACCGCGAGATTGAGTACCACGTCGATACCGGTGAGCTGTTTTTCCTCGGTGAGCAGGCCCACGGCCTCGATTTTTACAATACCGGCGGCTCCAATAATTTATGGTGGTGTGGCCTCAATTCCGCAAACCCTGGATCCGGGCTCCTCGAGTTTCTGATGGATCGCAACGAAGATGCCGCAGCGATGAAAGCGATCGCGGTCGCCAGTGGATGGACGACCTATGCGTCCCCCACCTATAGCTTCCTGACGCTGGAACCACTCTCTTCGCAGAAAACCTACATCAACCATACCGCACCTGCATCTCCGGGCCAGACCGACACCACCGAAGCCTACACGGGAGATTACAACGAGATCGCCAGCAGCCAGATTTTCTTCGTGCTCTACCGTAATACTTCCAGTGGGGCGGCCTACCTCGGCATTGGCGGCCCCAGCCTTGATGCCATCGCCTCTCCGCAACCACCTGGAGACGGCTCCTCGAGCCGTGACAACGGGGTGCGTATCGACATCGCCCTCAAAACGGCCATCCCTCTCTCGGAGGTGGATAAACTGGAGCTTATCAACCAATTCTTGCCCGTCCGACCGCTCTACGATGACGCCTCCCATGCCTACTTCTACCAGCACCCGCCGGGCTTCTAAGTCCAGATGCCGAAGGACTCGAAGTCGCGGACAACATCGGCCAGGGCACGGTTTAAACGAGTCGGGGTTATAATTTGCATGGCAGCTGCTTCGCGGACGACCCGGGAGCTACTCCGGCTTTGCCTCGGGCCTGGCAAAGAGCTTGAAAATCTTCAGCGTGGTCCGGTTGGGGACATAGTTCTCCCGGTGCTTCTTCTGGGCGCCGTTGCCACTGCTGCCGCCGGATACATAGGTGGGTACCAGCAGCTGCCGCCCGTCGGGATGCAGGCTCAGGTCGTAGGCCGAGCCATTGGGGATCGAATGCAGCGGCTCGGGCCGGGTCGGGTCCCAGAAGGTCAATTCCGACGCCGCATGCAGAATCTCCGTGTGCCCGGCCAGGCTGCCGTCCTCGAGGAAGCACAGGGCGTTGAAGGGGCCGTCGCTCTTGCCCTTGATACACAGCTCTGTTTCCTGCTGGCCGCTGGCCCAGTCGAAGACCAGGACGATCGGCTTGCCCGGGCAGAAGGCATTGCTCTTGGCCTCCTTCATGCCACCCGCCGCCAGGCGCCTGCCATCACCGCTGAAGGCGAGGCTGCGCACGCCGCCGACGTCGGCGAGGAAGGTATCCTTGCGCGTGTGCAGGAGCGCAGCGTCGAGCTGGCGTTCCTCCTTCCAGCTGCCGACCTGCCACTGCCGGATCACCCCCAGCAGGTCGCCACTGACCAGATGCTTGCCATCGGGCGAGATAGCCAGTGAAAAAATGCATTCGGCATGCCCCTCGATGCGGGTCACGGGCTCGCCGGTGGCGCAGTCCCAGACCTTGATGACCCGGTCGTCGCCGGCACTGATCAACTGCCTGCCGTCAGGGCTGACCACGAGGGCGCGGACATTGCCGCGATCCGCCTCGGCGATGGTCCACATCGGCTGGGTAGCGCCGGCAAAATCCCAGCAGTGCACCACCCCGTGGTAGTCCGCGGTGAACAGTCGCTTGCCGTCGGGATGGAACACGAGTGACGAGATCCAGGTCTGGTGGCCTTCGAGGGTGATTTTTTCCTCGTCCTCCAGCCGCCACACATGGACGAGTCCGTCCAGGCCCACCGCCGCGACGTGGCCCCCGCCCGGGCTGAACTGGGCGCGAAAGAGCTGCAACTCGTGCGTCAGTTCACGCGCCGTCCAGGCCTGCTTGATATCGAGCGCCGGTTCCGTCACAGCATGACCTCCTTGATGGGCGCACAGTCGTCATTGGCAATGGACAGTTTCTGGCCTTTATGCCGGTACCGGGCCTTGGTCGACTTGATCCCGAGCACCGTAAAAATGGTATGAAAGAGGTCGCCGACGTCATAGCCTGTGCCCTCGACCCAGGCACCGTCCCTGGAGGTTTCGCCGATGACGGCCCCGCGCCGGATTCCGCAGCCGGCCATCAACAGGCTCCAGCAGTCGGGCCAATGGTCGCGGCCCAGCCGCGAATTGATAATCGGCGTGCGCCCGAACTCACTCATGACGATGACCAGCGTGTGCTCAAGCATGCCGCGCTCATCGAGGTCGTTGACCAGTGCGGCGAAGGGCCGGTCCACCTGCGGCACCAGCCGCTGGGACATGTTGAAGTTGTCGCCGTGCGTATCCCAGTGGTAGCTGTTGACCTTGACGAAGCGCACCCCGGCCTCGAGCAGCTGCCGGGCCTGCAGGATATGGCGGCCCAGCGGGTGCGTCCCGTAACGCGCGCGGTCCCCGGGATCGAGTCGACTGTCGTCAAAAATATCTGCGCGCGCCATCAACTGCCGGGCCATGTCGTAGCTGGTCTCGTAGGCATCGATTTCCGAGGCGTTGCGGTAGGCCTTGAACCGTTCGTTCGCCTTTTGGCGCAGGGCGTTGCGCGCCTCGTCGCGTTCCGCGGAGACGCTGCCCGGCCGGTGGATGTGAACCGGCGGGCGGCCGTCACCGAGCGCGAGCGCTCCATACGGGGCACCCAGGAACCCGGCTTCACGGGCGATAAAGCCGCCGTTTCCGGGCTTGATCCAGATGTACGGCGGCAGTTCCGGATTGGCGGGCCCGAGCAGCTTGGCGATGGCAGAGCCGAGGAAGGGGTAGTCGACGCCGCGATCCAGGGGGTCGCCGCGCTGGATGCGCGGCACGCCGGTGGAGTGATTCGGGTCCTTGGTCGACATCGACCGGATCACCGATATCTTGTGGGCGATCTTGGCGGTTTCCGGTACCAGCTCGCTGAAGTGCACGCCCGGGATGCTGGTCTTGATACTGCGGAAGGGCCCGGCAAACGGGGTGTTGGGCCGCGGGTGCCAACTTTCGTACTGGCTGATGCCGCCGTCCAGCCAGATCAGGCACACCTGCTTGTGTTGCTTGGCGAGCTCCGCGGCGACGGCGGGTTGCAGCAGGCTGCCGAAGCCGACCGCGCCGCCCAGGGTGCCGAGCATCCGGCGCCGCGTGATGCCGTGGTCGAGGCCGCCACAGCTGTGATGGTGAGGTGCGTTTTTCATCAATGATTGAAGCGAAACTCTGTTGATGTAAGCAGGGCCCAGGCCAAATCGGACAAGGCCTCGTCACGGCGCTTGTCGTTTTGCGCCAGGTACACCGACACCGTTTCCGTCTCCGCCGCAAGCGGCGGGCGCGACAGCATGGACAGGTACAGTTCCTCGGCCACCGATCCGGCCGTCGTCAGCGCCGCCAATCGATCGACCAGGTTGTTCCGGTGACGCTGGAGCCAATGCAGGATGAGGCGGTCGTTCATCAGGAAGAGGGATTTGCTCGCCCCGGCCACAAAGTCCACTTCCGCTTCACCTGGCGGTGCCGCGAAGGCCTGCAGGAAAACCTTGCGGACATCCGCAAAGCTCGGCGGCAGCTCGGCGTGGGTACCGGTGAAATAGCCTTTCAGGTCGAAGGCCTCCGCCCCCGGATCCGCCTGCATCGCCTGGACCCACTCGCGGTTTCCGGTGCCCGCGAGAAGCGCGTACAACAGCTGCTCCGGCGTCAATGCCTTGGGCAGGGCTACCCGGTAACTGGCCGGCTCCACCCGGTCGACGCCCTCCGGCAGCCGGCTGCTGCGCTGGTAGGCCTCGCTCAGGGCGATCTCGCGAAGCAGCCACTTGATATCGAAGGCATGGTCGGCGAAGGCACGCGTCAGCAGCTCGAGCAGGCCCGGGTGCGAAGGAGGATTCTTGGCGTGCAGCTGGTCCAGTGGATGCACCAGCCCGCGACCCATCAGCAGGGTCCAGAAACGATTGACGCTGTTGCGTGCAAAAGCCGTGTGATCCCGGTCCGTCATGTCGCGGGCCAGCAGCGCGCGCGGCCGGAACTTCGGCACGCCCGGCAGGCCGTCCGCCGCCGCCTGCTCGAATGCCTCGCCTTCCTCAAAGGCCGGGATGGGCACCTCGTCGCGCCCCGGAAGCTGCGGCCCGGTCTGCTTCTTCCCGACCTCGAAAACCGATTCAAAGTCCACCTTCTTGCTGGCCACGGTCTCGACCAGGTAGGCCTGCTTATCCTTCGTGTTCGTCGCCTCTTTTGTGTGGTTCAGGTACGCGTACAGGCCCCAGTAATGGCGCTGCTCCCAATCCTTCACCGACGGGTGGTCGTGGCATTTGACGCATTTCAGGTCCATGCCGAGAAACAGGCGGGCGATGTCCTCGGTGGCGGCGTGATGGTCAATTTTTCCCCAGAACTTCATTGCCGCACGAGCCTCGCCCTGGCCGGTGGCGGCGAGCATGTCGTGCACGATTTTATCCCAGCGCGGATGTTCGCGCAACAAGCCGGTCAGGTAGGCGCGCCACGCTGCATCGGTCACCTTGCCCTCGTCCCGGCGTTCAAGCAGCATGACCGACAGGCGGTCCGTCCAGTGCGTGGCGAAGGCGTCGCTTGCGATTAGCTGGTCGATGAGCACGCTGCGTTTGTCCGGGGCGGTCGAGGCGAGAAAGGCACGAACCGCCGCCGGGTCGGGAATCCGGCCGGTGAAGTCGAGGTTGACGCGGCGGAAAAACTCCGCGTCGTCACTGCGCGGCGAGAACGACGCAGCGGTAGTGAGCTGCTGGTCGATCTGTCGATGCAGGGGCCCGGCGAGCGCCCCGGATGTCAGCAGGGCCAGAAGACATCGTGCGGTCAGGTATGCGTTGGCGGTGGTCACGACAGCTTGCCTATCCAATACGTTACGGGCCATACCTTGGCCTGGCTCCTCGAGCGCCCCCCTTGATGTTGGGCGATCACCCGGTTAGGGGGTAAACATCTCCCAAGTATAGAGGGCTTGTCAAGGCGGGGCCGCACAACAAGGTTCGCCGACGTTACCCGCCTCAAGCTGTTGTTCGGGCTTTATCACAGGGCCAACGACTATTTAAACTTAAAAAGTCTGACGGGTCTTGGCAATTA